>LKMV01000005.1 GCA_001563995.1 Nanohaloarchaea archaeon PL-Br10_U2g16 | reverse complement strand
GCCCAAGCCTGTAGAGAAGGCCCTGAGAAGCTGGAGAAACTTGAGTTAGAGTTATTTAGACCTATAAACTCGATGTTGGCTAAAAAAGTTGAGACAATCGAGGAAGGTTTTGAAGAAGTAGGAAAACCAGCAGCTATAGACTATAAATACGACGGAATGAGAGCTCAACTGCATATAGGCGAAGAAAAAGTCAAACTGTTTACTAGAAGGCTTGATGATGTTACAAAACAGTTTCCTGATGTTGTAGAGGCGGTCGAAGAAAACATAGAAGCAAATAATGTGATCATAGATGCAGAGATTGTCGCCTATGATCCGGAAGACGGCTCAAGCATACCTTTCCAGCAGCTATCAAAAAGGATTAAACGGAAGTACGATATCCAAAAACTGAAAGAAGAGATACCTGTCGAAGTGAGACCGTTTGACCTGATTTACTTAGATGGATCGATGCTGAACACAGCTTATACAGATAGATGGAATAAGCTGGCCGAGATAATCGAGGAGGAAGAGCTTTCCTTGAAGTTAGCCGATCATGAGGTCACGGAAGAAGCAGAAAAGGTTCAGGAGCTTCAACAGAAGTCATTGACCGAAGGCCATGAAGGCATAATGATGAAGGCAATGGATGAAAGGTACAAGCCCGGATCACGTGTAGGATACATGGTGAAGCTGAAACCCGTGATGGAGACACTGGATCTTGTTATAATAGGAGCGAAATGGGGGGAAGGTAGAAGAAGTAACTGGCTCTCAAGGCTTAAACTAGGATGTCTGGATGAAGAGACAGGAGAGTACGAAGAAGTAGGAAAGATGGCGACAGGTCTGACAGATGAACAGCTTGAAGAGATTACAGAGAAACTGAAGCCTCTGATAACTGAGGAAAACGGCCGAGATGTAAAAGTAAGGCCGGAAGTAATAGTTGAAGCAGAGTATGAAGAAATACAGAAATCCCCTACCTACTCATCCGGATATGCGTTAAGATTTCCACGTATGAAACAGTTCCGGGAAGATAAGGAAGAATCCGACTCTCTGGAAAAGATTGAAAGGCTATACGGCAACCAGTAAGTTTTATGGATCCAAAGAATCTTCCAAAAATAAAAAGAAATTAAATGAGTAGAAACTACTCTTTATGTTTCTGGCTCTGATGAATGCTTAGTCCTCTCTGAGTGTCGAACTCTCTACCGCATTCTTCACAGACGTAGCCTTCCGGCTCTTCAGGTGCTGAGTCCTGCACTGCCTGTTTAACATCCTGTTGTGTAGTCCCCGTTTCCGGTTCCTTGTCTTCTACAGTTTCTTCCGGCTGTTCCTTCTCGACGGAGAATGTTTCTTGGTACTCTCCCTCTTCAGATCTCTGTTTCTTCATCTTCCATTCATCGCTTTCAAGCCAGATAACGAAGGCTCCTATAAGAACCAGTAAAGGTCCGATTACAGCCTTCCCGACTACAACAAGTTCAGGTACAAAAGTAACCGTCGAGTATACACCGACCGCCACCATCAAAGCTCCTGCTAGTATCTTAATCATAGGATTCATGATATCACATAATCATAATAACACAGGGAAGTTTTATTTATTACGGGGTGAACGACATTTAAGTTCGAGATACCTTCAATCAGATTAAGGGTTTTATAATATTTTGTCCAGCTACAGTCTTTAGGTGAAGTTAAAAATGAGTTATTACAAGTACGCCAGAGAGAACTACGAACAGCCAAAGGAGAATTTAGAGGAAATTTGGCAGGACAGACTAGTAGAGTGGAGAAAGGAAGAAAACATAGTGAAGACTGAGAACCCTACAAGGATTCCAAAAGCCAGACAGCTAGGTTATAAGTCAAAAGAAGGATTCGTAGTAGCAAGAGCAAAAATTAAGAAAGGAGGATCAAAGAGAGAAAGACCTTCTGGCGGAAGAAGACCTAAGAGAGCAGGTCAGAACCTTTACAGCCCGAAAAAGTCCAACCAGGTTATTGCAGAGCAGAGATGTTCTAAGAAGTTCGGAAACCTAGAGGTACTGAACAGCTACTGGGTTGCAGAAGACGGAAACTACAAATGGCTTGAAATAATAATGGTAGATCCAGAGCATCCGCAGATTGAGTCAGACGATGAAGTTAACTGGATATGTGAAGAAGGCAATAGAGACAGAGCAGAAAGAGGAGTTACACCGGCTGCAAAAGACTCAAGAGGTCTAAGAAACAAAGGTAAAGGCGCAGAGAAAGTAAGGCCTAGCGGAAAAGCACACGGCGGAAGAGGGAAGTAAATACCTCTCACCATATTCTCTAATTTAATTTAAGCCAAGTTTCTTATTCAACTTAAGCTACAAAATGTCTCTAGATTAAGATTTTATCAGTTAGGGTATAAGAACAATCTATGACAGAGTTTTACGAAATCTGTTTGAAAGAAACCTCGGATGAGATAGAGAGGAAATCGGAAAGTCTAGGCTGGGACATAACTAACTGCAGCTTTGATACCGTATTCCTGGAAGCGGACGAATGGGGAGAGCTGAAAAGGAAGATCAAACAAAAAAGAAATAAAGCAGATGTTCTAGTCTACAAGGGCGGAAATGAAAAATTAAACCGAAAAGCTGCCGAAGATACAAGGGTTGACGTATTACTACATCCTGAGAAAGGTAGAAAGGACTCAGGTGTCGACCACGTGATAGCAGAGAAGGCCTCAAATAACAAGGTAGCGATAGGACTAGATTTCAGACAGCTGATGACGGATTCGAAGACAAAAAGTCATATTCTGAAACATTGGCGCCGTAACCTGATGCTGTGTGAGAAGTACGATGCCCCGTACATTATAACTTCAGGTGCCGAGGAAAAGCTTGATCTAAGAGCGCCCAAAGATCTAAAATCGATCATAGAGTCTTTAGGATACAACGGATCAAAGGCGGCGTCCAACTATCCCCAAAAGATAATAGAAAGATCTAAAAAGGCCAAAGATTCAGGTACAGTAAGGCCTGGTGTGGAGAAAGTAGGTGATCGATCGTGAAAAACCTTCCGCCAGCAATAAGGGATAAGACCCGATACCTTAGAGTAAGGATCCATTCAGAAGAAGAAGATATCGAGCTAGGAGAGCTGGTCGACTCTGTATGGTCCTCTGCATTAGATTACATGGGATCTAAAGGCTGTAGTAACACCGATTTCTGGGTTATAAGCAATACCTTTGATTTAGAAAAACAGGAAGTAATAATCAGATTTAGAAGAGGGATGGAGGATGACTTTAGAGCTTCCTTAACCCAAATAGATAGTTTTGGAGGGAAAAAAGGTTTTATCGAAGTGAAAAATATCTCAGGCAGTATTAAGAAGCTCAAAAATAGTTGAAAATATTAAAAGTCTCAAGTAACCAAGATCCTATCTCCCTAGCCGACGGAAAATCCGGGTCAAATCCTTCTATCGGCTCCGGAGCGTAGACAAATAGGAATAGTAGAACAATAGTTAACAGAACCATGACTGAAACAAGTATAATGAGCTGTCTCTGCTTATCGTTCATCCTAAAATAAATATAGAGATGTGTTTTTATAGACGTTCCGAAGTCTAACTGCACCCAATCTAGATGGTTTATAAACATCCCCTTTTAAAAGAGTTGTTTATAAAACCATATATAAATCATTTATAAAACCTCCAAAACAGTTTTTGGAGTTCTAAAAAGGTGTCATCAAAATGAGCGAAGAAGGTTTCGGAGAAGACGACAACATCAAAATCGAAAACGTAGTTGCATCTACCACTTTTGACCGTAGAATGCCTCTTGACAGGATTGCAATCTATCTCGAAAATACAGAGTACGAACCAGAACAGTTCCCAGGACTAGTATACAGACTAGAAGATCCAAAAGCAGCAGCACTACTGTTCGGATCAGGTAAAGTAGTCTGTACAGGTACACAGTCCCCAGACATGGCTAAAGAAGCAGTACATAAAATAATAGACGAACTAAGAGAAGCAGATGTAGATATAGAAGACAAACCTGAGATAACTGTTCAGAACATGGTGGCTTCAAGCGAGCTAGACCATACATTGAACCTGAACAGAATCGCATTTGAGCTAGTTGGAACCGAGTACGAACCAGAACAGTTCCCAGGACTAGTATACAGGATAGAAGATCCTGACGTAGTATTCCTACTGTTCTCATCAGGTAGAATCGTCTGCACAGGCGGAAGAACCTACGAAGACGTAAAAGACGGAATCAACAGCCTGAAAGAAAACCTAGAAGAAATCGGGGCAATTTAAAGCCTCTTTCCATTTTTTATTCTTATTTTAATCGCAGCAATTTTTCGTCCGGTTTCTTAAATATAATTTACAAGAATACTTAATCAAATAGTTGAAGGATCTTGTCCATCAATAGCCTTCAGTGCCGATTTCCTAACATTCTCCGGCATATCGTAATCTCCGGACTCCAGATCTTCTTTCGAGAACCATTTCATATCTTCATCATTATATTCGTAATCCTCAGTCTCTCCAACTATCTTGACCCTATACTGAAAGTCCAGATGCCAGTGACCCTCCTCTATCTGATGAAGGTTGATATTGAAAGGCCGAGGTAGATCAACGGCTGAAAAACCTTGGTACTCTGTTTCTTCACCGACTACCTCAACCTCTAGACCGGTCTCCTCTCTAGTCTCACGCACAGCGGCTTCATCAGGAGTCTCCCTCTCCTCTACATGACCGCCAGGCTGTAACCAGATACTATATTTTTTGTGTTTCAGGAAGAGAACTTCCTTGACGTTATCTCTTTCCCTAATTACAAATGCTCCGGCTACAAAATCCCTGTCCGCGTCTTCGGGAACTCTTCGATCATCCATATTCTGTGAATGACATCTAATTTTTTAGCTTTAAACAAAACAGTTAAGTAAACTTTGCACACAATGTAAACATATGACAACCTTATCAGCCCGAATACCTGAATCGCTTGAAGACGAGCTTGAGAGATTCACGGAAGACGAAAAACTTGATAGAAGTACCGCAGTTCGTAAACTCCTTTCAGAAGGACTAGAAGAATGGAAGAAGGAAAAGGCATTGAAAAAGCTTCAGAACGGTGAGGTCAGCTTTCAGAGAGCTGCAGAAATAGCTGATATGGATATCTGGAGCTTTGCCGATTTAGTGGAAAAGAAAAAAGTCAACTGGTTGAAAGATGACAGAGTTAGAGAAGATATAGAGGCGGTTTGATGCTTATCTTTGATGCGACACCTTTAATCTATCTAGCGAAAGCGGACAGACTGGGAGAACTAGCTCAGTTAGGGCAGGAAAAAGTGATTCCTGAAACAGTCTACAGAGAAGTGGTAGAAAAAGGCAGGGAAGAAGGAAAACCAGATGCAGAAGAGATATATGAAGCAGTAAAAGAAGGAGATTTCCAGGTCAAATCATTTGATGAAGAACTTGAAGTTGAAGCTAAAAACCTAAGCAAGGCCGACATGGAAGTCATCAAGCTGGCTGAAAGAGAAAACGTAACTGCAGTTATGGACGAAGAACATGGAAGGAATATTGCAGAGGCTAAAGGAGTTCAGACAAGAGGAACAGCCTATCTAGTACTTAAAATGCAGAAGAAAAAAATTATAACTCAGAGAGAAACCGAGCAAACTATTGATGACATGATAGATAAAGGATGGTACTGTTCAACTGATCTCTATAAAGAGATAATGAATAAGATAGACGGGATAGCTGGGAGCTAGAGATAGTCTCTGTCAGCTTCTGTAGGAACTCTTATTCAGACACCTTTGTCACAAACCATGCACGTTTATCGTCTTTAGATATATTTTCTCTTTCTTCTATGTCCCCAAACACGTCTAAAACTTCGAAACCTGTATCTATCAAAGCCTTTTTAACCTCATCTATTCTGTATGCTTTTTCCTCATGCTCCTCCTCAAACTTCTTCCACACTCCTTTTTCCTTCTTGAATCCCGTAATCCTTAGAGTAAAAATTTCTTCATCGGTATCAAAGCTGGTTTTATGGACCTCAAAAACTTCATTATCCTCTCTCGCTATATAACAAGGATCTGAGGGCCAACCCTCTGAAAGCCACCTATAAGTGTTGACATCAAAAATAAAGTAGCCTCCTCCGCCCAATGAGTTCTTCACATTCCTGAAAACTTTTTTGAGCTCTGATACCTCCTTGATATAATTTAAACTGTCATACCAGCATGTTACTAAATCGAAACCTTGTTCAGAGAATTCCGTCATGTTTCCGACCTCAAATTCTACTTTATCACCCTCATTTCTTTCTCTAGCTATACTGATTAAACTTTCCGATAAATCGACACCTTTCACATAATAGCCCTTTTCTCCCATCTCTCGTGCAAAGGTTCCTTCACCACAAGCTAAATCTAGGATTCTGTCAGGCTCTATGCCATAATAATCGAGTAGATTCGGCATAACTTCGGACATTTTTTTGCTATGCCCTGTGTACTCTCCATCTGCATAAACTTCTGCAAACTGTTCATAAACCATTTTATCCCCACTTTATCTCTCTTACTTTATCTTCAATCTCTTCCGCAAGCTCAAAGTCTTCCTCGGTTACACCTTCCTCTTCATGGCTCCAGAGATCTATCTCTACCGCTCCGTACTCTACAGATACTTTCGGATGGTGGAAATGTGCTTCTGCCAAGGAGAAGACAGTGTTAGCGAAGAATACAGCTTCTTTGTAGCTTTCAAACTCTACACGCGTAACCAGTTTTTCAGCTTCATATCCCCATATATCCAGGTTTTCAATTCTCTCCGAAACTCCTTCAGTATCAAGTTTATCTGACATAGTAATATGTTGTACCTTTCAACCTTTTCAGTTTTACTACACAGATAATTAGTAGGGGAATAGAGGGGATGAATAAAGATGGAGTACGGTGAAGTTGTAGGCCTGTTCGAGGACTTTTTCTCGGATAAATACTACAAAAAAGTCGCTGGAGCTGTAAAAGAGGGCGAAGATTCTATAGTAGTAGATTTTATGGAAATGGATATGTTTGAGCCCCGTCTAGGAGACTATCTGAAAGAAAATCCTAACAGCGCGATGGATGCAGCAGAAGAAGGAGTCAAAGGAGTAGATATAATTTCAGACGAAGATTTTACAGTGAGATTTACCAATATGCCAGAGGAAGAGTTTGTGCTTCTAAAGAACCTTCGTTCCAAACATCTCAACAAGTTTACACCTATAGAAGGAATGATTAAGAGGGCTTCACAGGTAAAACCCGAAGTTATATCCGCAATATTTGAATGTACACAGTGCGGGGATAGATACGAGAAACAACAAGACTCTACAGAGCTAAAATCTCCTTACAAATGTGACTGCGGATCTAGGAAGTTTGAAACGGTCGAAAAAAAGATGACCGATACACAGAACATTGTGGTAGAAGAGAACCCGGAGTCACGTGAAGGATCAGAGCAGCCTTCCACTCTAAGCGTTAGGCTGGAAGGAGACCTGGTAGATCCCGATTTTCAGAGGAAAGTAGTTCCCGGTAACGTTGCAGAGATTACAGGAGTGCTTAAAGAACGTCCTCTGAAGAAGAACTCCAAGAAATTCGATATCTACATGGAAGGAAACTATCTAGAGCCTACACAACAGGAGTTTGAACAGCTAGAGCTGACAGACGAGGAGATAGAGGATATCAAAGAACTTTCAAACGATCCTGAAATATTTGACAAGATATCTAGAAGCATAGCGCCATCGATCTACGGCCACCACCAGATCAAGAAAGCTATCGCGCTCCAGCTGTTTGGAGGAGTACAGAAAAGCAGGGAAGACGGTGTGGAATCACGTGGAGATATACACATCCTATTAATCGGAGAGCCCGGAACAGGTAAGTCCCAACTGCTGGATTTCACAGGAGAGATAGCGCCAAAAGGACGTTACGTTGTAGGAAAGTCCGCAACCGGAGCAGGTTTGACTGCATCAGTTGTGAGAGACGAGCAGACAGGAGAGTTCGAGCTTGAAGCCGGGGCTGTAGTCCTAGCTAACAAAGGAATGGCAGCTATCGACGAAATTGATAAAATGAGTAAGGAAGACCGTTCTTCGCTCCACGAAGCGATGGAACAGCAGTGTTTTGGCCCCGATACAGAAGTAATGCTTCCCGATGGGTCCAAAAATAATATTTCTGAAATAGTAAATAGTAGAATCCAGAAAAAAGATTCTAAAATGCAAGAAGATGGCAGAGAAGTAGTTGAGCTTGAAAAGGGACCGAAAATTTTATCTTTCTCACCAGAAACTTCTAGGATAGAGAAAAGAGAGGTAAGCATGGCAGGTAGGAGACCTGCACCTGAAGAGATGATTGAATTCGAACTTGAGACAGGTAGAGAGATAGAGGTCACGGAAGAACATCCTTTCTTCGTGTTAGAAGATGGAGAAATAACTGAAAAAGAGGCGAAACAGATTAAAGAGTCAGATTTTGTTCTTTCGCCTAGGAATATGCCGGTAGAAGGAGAAGAACAGTATCTAGAGGATATCAATGTGGAAGAAAAGAGAAAAGAAGTGGAAATACCCGAACATAACTCTCCTGCGTTGGCTAAATTTATGGGCTACCAGGTATCTGACGGAGGTTATGAACTGAACAGAGGAGAAAAAGTAGGGTTTAACTTCACAAATACAGATGAGAAACTTTTGGAAGATTACGAAAACTGTATCTCAGAGCTTTTCAGCATTGACCCATACATCAGAGAAAGAGACAACCGGAAAGAAGTGAGAGTAATTTCTAAAGAGCTTAAAAACTGGTTAGAGGAGCTAGGACCGGTAATCGAAAAGGGCGAAACCAAGGCGATACCGGAAAGATTGATGAAATGCAGGAAAGAGGAACACAGTTACCTCCTCAGAGCTTTCTTTGATGGCGACGGAGGCGTATACAACGTAAAGAGAGGCTACAGGATCAGAGCAGTTGTAGAGAATAAAGTACTGATCAAACAGATTCAAGACCTTTTACTTAGGTTCGGCATCCATTCAACAGTTATAGAGGACGGAAACGTTTGGAGAATAGAGATGAACAGATATGAGGATATCCTAAGATTTAAACAGAATATCGGGTTTCTAACCCAAGAAAAACAGGAGAGGCTAGAAGAAGCGGTAGAAGATATCAGAGACTCTAAAGAACCAGTTCCAGACGTATCTCCGAAACTAATGAATCTTATGCAGTTATACGGAGTCAATCAAGACTCTTTGCTTCGAACTAATCTAACTGAAAGCCAAATAAATGTATCACGAGATAATGTAAAGAAAATTCTGGATAAAATAGAGCAAAAAATCAGCTTAATTGAAAGAACAAATATAGAGGAAGAAAGCATAGATGAATTAAAACAGTTTAGAGAAGACTTAAAGATATCAGCAAGACAGATTGCGGGAAAAATCGATGCAACCAGTTCTCTAATACATTATTGGGAGAAAAATGGGACCGAGAGAATAGATGAATACAAGGAAGGGCTTAAAAAATGCGTGGAGAAGCTTAGAGAAAGAACCGACGAAGTAAATAAGCTATCAAACATAGTTGAGAATATCAGATTCCTAAAAATAAAGAATAAGAAGAGATTTTCTCCTGAGTACGAATATGTATATGACCTCACAGTACCAGAAAATAACTCATTTGTGGCTGAAAACGCCATAATGCATAACTCTATATCAGTCTCAAAGGCAAATATCCAGGCAACTTTGAACGCTCAGACATCGATACTGGCTGCAGGAAACCCTAAACTAGGGCGTTTCGATCCTTACGAACCTATACCTCAACAGATCGATATCGGAGATACTCTCCTCTCACGTTTCGACTTTATCTTCCCTGTAAAGGATGAGCCTGATGAAGACAAGGACACCAAGCTATCATCACAGGTACTCCAAAACCATATAGAACCTGAGGAAACTACGGCAGAGTTAGGACAGGAGATGATGAGAAAGTATGTGGCTTATGCAAAGAAGAAAAAAGCTCCGGATCTCACTCAAGAAGCAGCCGACAAGATACAAGAGTTCTACGTATCTATGCGTACTAAGGGGAGTGATGAGGCCGGAGAAAGTGTGCCTATAACAGCCAGACAGCTAGAAGCACTTGTAAGAGTAGCAGAAGCTTCAGCTAGAGCCGAGCTAAAGGATGAAGTTGAGCTGGAGGATGCTGAAAGAGCTATAGATATACTTACTTACTGCCTGAAACAGGTAGGCGTCGATCCGGAGACGGGAGAGTTCGATATCGATGTAGTAGAGTCAGGGGTGTCCTCTTCACAGAGAAACCGTGCTCAGACTGTTAAACATCTGCTAAAACGAATGACAGAGGACGGATCGGCCGAAATGGAAGATGTGCTTGATGAGGCTGAAGATGAAGGACTTGACAGAGGGAAGGCTGAAAAGATGATCAAACAGCTAATGAGAGACGGAGAAGTGTTCGAACCGGAGCCTGGAAAGGTAAAGATGATGTAAATATAAGATGATAAAACCTATGATACTACAAGAAATTCCTAAAAGTACTAAAAAATAAAGGACAGTTGATTACTATGGCCCAACAGAAAAGACAGACCGCGAAGATCGTAAATGCAGAAGAACTTAACTCAGGAAAATACTTCCAGAAAGAAGGTTTCACCCCCAACTATCTTCTAACACCGGAAGGTAGAAGGATCTCAAGATCTAGGATTGTTGCAGTGGTGGTTGATACATTCATAAACGATGATGAAAGCTACGGTTCTATAACGTTGGACGATGGGTCAGATACTATTCAGGTGAAGTTCTTCAACGAGCTGGAGCCTATGAAGAAGTTCGAGATCGGAGATATCGTGGAAGCTGTTGGAAAAGTAAGAGAGTACCAAGGACAAATCTACATGAACGCAGAGATAATGAAGGAAAGGGATGTAAACAAAGAGCTGCTACATGAACTGAAACACAAAAAAGTTGAAGAGGAATGGGAGCAGTTTAGAGAGACAGTCAAACAGCTGAAAGACTCAGGCAAAGATCAGGAAGATATAGAGAAAGAGATGGCCGGAAAGCTTGATGAAGAAGAGGTTGACGCGCTTCTACAGAGCTTCGGAGAACAGTTCGATACCAGAGCTTCAACCGAAGACATGGAGAACCTTGAAAGGGATGTTATCGATGCTGTTGAAAAACTGGACGGAGGAGACGGCGCCGACTACAGCGATATCGCTGAGGAAGTGGATGCGCCTGAAGACCAGATGGAAGACACTATTAACACCCTTCTAAGTGAGGGCACGTTCTACGAACCTCAGCCAGGGAAGATAAAGAAGCTTTAAAATTTCTGCAGGAATTCCTCCCTGTTAAAATTCTTCGCTTCTAAAATGATTATATGACACAGGACTACGATGAACTCTTGGAAAAAGGACTGGATGAAGCTGAAGAGTCGTCTCAGGGAGAACGTTTTGAGATGCCTGAAGCCGATACCAGGAAAGACGGTTCTAAAACAATAATTACTAACTTTAAAGAGATAGCTGAAACTTTTGGACGTGATAAGAAGGATTTCTCTAACTTTATCCAGGACGAGCTGGGAACCTCAGGACATCTGGAGAGAGGAGAACTAGTTCTGAACGGAGAGTTTAGGAGAGGAAACGTCCAAGGAAGAATCGAAAACTATGCCGACGAATGGGTTTTCTGTGGAGAATGTGAGTCTCCCGACACCAAGATAGTTAAGGAGAAAGGCATCGAGATGATCAAATGCCAGGCATGTGGCTCACGGAACCCTGTATAGAAACTTTCCTTGTTTATAAAGGTTTATATATAGTCTGTTGATAGGCGTAGGGGTGACAGGTTGAATACCTGTAACCTTCTATTAAGGTGTAACTACTTATGACAGAACAACCACAGAACGCACAGCAAGTTATGCAGGTAATGCAGCAAAAACTCGGAAATCTTGAGCTAACAGTTCACGCTCTTCTATCAGTTCTACAGGAAGAAGGTATTGTAGACCAAGAAGAGATTAACGAAGAAGCTCAGGCAATTGTCGAAGAGATGCAGGAACAGCAAGCACAGGCTGGAGAAGGTCTAGGAGATCTAGAAGACCAGCTTGACGAGGAGTAAAATCCTCCGTCAATTTTTTCTTATAAGAGAGGGCTAACTATGTGTTCAGATTACTCTCGAAGAACTAATACCCGTTTCAGCGATGTTTTAGCCGACATGCAGATAGCCTATGAGGATACCGAAGGCGACGAGTTCAGAATACTGGATTTAGGTTGTGGAGAATGTGGCTATCATGACGATATAGAGGATATGTTGCCTTTAGACATAGAAGACGAATATTTTAGCAGTAAAAGAGACAGAAACGTTAAAGTTATTGGCCTAGATAGATTTATGAGAGCCAATATCGATAAAGTAAATGAAGGAATAGAATACGACCTAACCGAAGGCTATATACCTCTGAAAGATAACTGTATGGACTATGTTATGAGCAATAACGCAATGTACCAGTTTGTTCTGAGTGGAAGCGTCGAAACAAAACAAAAAGTATTAGAAGAATCCGAAAGAATTCTTAAAGAAGGAGGCAGACAGTCTCACAACAATTTTAGAGGGCACTTGACAAGCCAATCATACAAATAAACCGATAAGGAACTTTTAACTATTCATATAAACTGAGGAAACCCCTCAATCAAATTTCTCACATATATAGCATTTACAGTCTTCCTTTCTCGCAGTGCATTCCGCTCGACCGTGATCTATCATTAAGATATGGAAAGAATACTTGATACCGTCCGGAACTTTTTCTTCCATCAGATCATGGACTTTGGTGCGGGATGAGCCTTCAGGGACCAGCCCCCATCTGTTAGAAAGCCTGTGGACGTGGGTGTCTACAGGAAACACCGGTTTCTGGAAATGGAAACATAGGATTACCGCTGCAGTCTTAGGACCTATGCCTGGAATCTTAGTAAGCCATTTTTTGGCCTCCTCTACAGAGTAACCGTTGAGAAACTCTATCGAGTAACCTCCTTGATCCTCTCGCACAATTTTGAGCGCCTTCTGAATCCTTTCCGCCTTTGTAGGACCAAGTCCGGCAATACGTATGGTCTCAGTCAGCTCTTCATGGTCAGCCTCTTCCACCGCCTGATAGTCGTCTCCATACTTCTCCTTGAAGCTTTCAAACGCTTTGTCCCTGTTTATATCGTTCGTGTTCTGTGAGAGAATGGTCTCAATCAAGTAGTCGATACCCGACATGTCGGAAGGAGGTTCCGGTTCACCGTATTTCTCTAGAAGTTTTTGGTAAATCTTCCTTATTTTTTCCTCATCTTTCATATTATAGCTTAGAGAGACCAAGATTCAAAAGACGATTTCAGAATCTCTTCAATCTTAACTTGTAAAACCTCTCCGGTAGCTCCCTGTTAGGATCAAAACCTCCAAGATACGTACCGGGCAGCTTTTTAGATAATTTCTTATCTCCAAGAACATACAGACAGTCTTCATCAAGATTCAGCTTCTCTATATGTTCTTTTACATCTTTGAAATGACCTTCTACCTGCTCCTCTCTTTTCTTCTCAAACCTTCCTTGGGAAAACCCTCCTTTAGAATGTTCTCTGTTCACCCTAGACTTTACAACTTCTAACTGTTCGAAATCCCCGTTTTCCTCTCTGTAAATCTCCGTATAGCCTGAAGAAGCGAGAACCCAGTACTTTTCCCGAGTTGTGAACTCCTGTATATCTTTTACTTGAAAGCTGTCCGACACTGTAAAGTCATCCTGAAAGAACGGCGTTATACCCAGCACAAACCCTCCAAGCTGCTGATCCAGAAAGGCTACAAAACCTTTTTCATCCTCGATTTCTTTGTACTGTCTCTTAGGTATTGAGTTCTTTAGGCCTTTAGTATCACGTATATCCGATAGTTTCTGAGGCGCATAAACCGTTGCCATATCATCTTTTTCAGAACTAACCGTTGAGAGCTTTCTGAGAAGTTTTTTAGCATCTTCAAAGCTCATTTCTCTGGAGTTACCACCGCCATCATCAGTACTTTTCTCTCCCCCCATCTGAGCTTTCAGAGAGCTTACCTTGTTCCTAAGCTTGTTTCTCTCCTCTTGGGCTTCCTGTTTTTCCCTTGAAAGTTTTTTCCTCCTCTTCTGCTCCGCTTCAAACCTTTCCTCAAGCTTGATCTTCTGTTGTTCTAGTTCGTCCAGCTCCTGCTCCAGCCTTTTCTTCTCTTCTTTAACTTTATTCCAAGGTAGCTTCATACTCTGAAATGGTATGATAGACGGTTTAAACCTTATGAAACCCATAATGAATTTAAAGGTATCCAGCTGATTGTTCCCTGTGGGATCAAGATATGACTGAAAAACAAGTTGAGGAACTTTCACCCGAAGACGACGAAATTGAAATTGAAGGAAAAATCGCTGAGCTACCAACACCTCGTGCCGTCACAACTCAGTACGGCCAGAAAAGAATCACAACAGTGAAGTTCGAGGACGAGACAGGAACAATCGACCTTACATTGTGGGAAGAAGAAATTGACGCAATAGAAGAAGGAGTAAGAGTAAGGATTGAAGGAGCTTACGTCCGCGAATGGGCTGACGACGTACAGCTGAACATCGGACGTGATGGAAACATCGAACAAATAGAAGAGTAATCACTCTTCAACTATAAGTTTTCTTCTTTTTATCAATTCTATATTAAAAAATTTTACAACGGAAATATTAGGGAATTTTATTCAAACGTATTTAGTTCATCGGCTATTAGTCTTGGAAGTTTTAGGTCTCCAAGTAGGACGTTTTCAGATGTGAGCTCGTCTCCATCGTTGTCAAGCTCTAGATTTGCTTCATCTGCAATAGTAGATATGGTAAAGTCTCCGGTCACAGATCCATCTACTGTAAGGGTTCCTGTCATCTCCGCTCCATCTACCGTGACAGGATCACCATCGCTCCCTATGTCTTCTTCACAGAGAGGTCCAACACAAGGATTGTCCACATACAGTGTTGTATCATCGTTATCAGTTCCCAAGGACTGGAGAGATCCTCCTGAGGTCAATAATTCAAAGCTCTCCTCTACCTCTCCGGCATCCACCTGGTGAGATGTTCTGACCGGAAGCTCGGACGACTCAACCGTGACCTCCTCAGGCTGTTCTGTCACCTGATCTATTATAAACTGTTCAACGTCGCCAGGCTCCATAAACCGTTCAATCTGTTCTTGTTCTACGTCATCTCCGGCAATAGTTATAACAAAACGCTCGAGGGTTTCCTGTCCGCTATTCCTTACTATTACACCAAGCCTTTCCTCTTCTCCTTCCCAGTTTGCATCTACTATCTCAAGGTTGGACTGTGCAGCAGTAACCGTCCTATCAGCCTCTTCATCTACATCGCTTTGGCTGGTCTGCACTACATCCGTCATAAATGGCCCTGCAAGGACAGCAACACTCATTGTAAAAGCAATTAACAGGACCGCGGCGATTATCGGAGATATTCCTTTGGAGTTACTCTTCATATAATTATTTTTTACAAACGGCAGTTTATATACATAATGAGAGGGCTGATAAAACAGATTTTAAGAAGTTCCACCACAAAAGGTTGAACAATGGGAATCGATGACCGTATACAGGAACTGGAAGATAAGCTGGAGAAGACACCGGTGAATAAGGCAACGGAGAAGGAGAGAGCTAGGCTGAAATCCAACATCGCCGATCTAAAGGAAGAGAAACAGCAGAAACAGAAAGGGACCGGAGACACTTCAGGATACGCTGTAGAGAAGAAAGGAGATAAAACAGTAGCATTGGTAGGTTTCCCCTCGGTCGGAAAGTCAACACTTCTAAACAAACTGACTAATGCCGACTCTGAGACAGGACATTACGAGTTTACAACCTTGGACGTAGAGCCAGGGATGTTGAAACATAAAGGCGCTAATATACAGATACTGGATGTTCCAGGGCTTATAGGAGGAGCTGCAGACGGTAGAGGTGGCGGAAAACAGGTCTTATCCGTTGTAAGAAATGCAGATCTAATACTGATAATGCTCGACCCTGAGGAGATGAGGGAAGAGGAGATAAAGAAGGAAGTATACGAGGTAGGAATCAGGATGAACAGTACCCCGCCGGACGTCAAGGTCGAAAAGAAAGGAAAAGGTGGCGTAAAGGTTTCTTCAACGGTTGAACTGGATATAGACCACGATACTATAGAAGAGCTGATGTATCAGAACGGCTTCACAAATGCAAACGTGACGATAAGAGAAAAAGTCGATCTTGACCGTTTCATCGACGGACTAAAGACTAACAGAAAGTACATTCCCGGTATAACATCTGTAAACAAGGCTGATCTTTTAGAAGGAGATAGAAGGGATGAAATGGAGGAAGAGTATGACATACTGTTCTCTGCAGATGCTGAAAAAAACCTGGAAGAGCTCAAGGACTTGATCTGGGACAGGCTCGGAATTATTAGAATCTACATGAAGGAGAAGGGTGAAGAAGCCGACAAAGACGACCCTCTAATAATGGAGGAAGGCTCCACTGTGGAAGACGCATTGGAGGAGTTGCCCGGAGGAATGAAGGAACGTTTCAAAAAGGCAAAAGTTACAGGACCCTCCTCAAAGTTTCCAAACCAGAAGGTGGGCGTAGACCATCAGCTAGACGATGAAGACGTATTAGAATTAAATTTAAGACATTTAGAATAGTAAAATAAAGAAAAAAGTAGGGAAAACTATTTTTGGAGTTACTATTCTTCCATTTCTTTTTCAATCAGGTCTTTAAGAGCTGAGGCTAGGAAACCTAGAGTCACAGCATCAGCAACAACTTTTAGCGATGGGAATGCAACCACTCCGAACTCCAGGAACTCTCCCTGAGTCTCGATAAGCGGCGTGAACATCATCGCCGAGAATACTACTGTTGCAGCTGCTATCTTGATACTTAGTTTTCTCTCAAAGTCATCTTCGTTCTCATCAAGATACCAGATTCCTATTGCTGCTGCGACTAATCCTCCAGCTCCTACTACTGCCTGAGCTATCTGTACTGGTTCTACCATAATTATCTAGATTAGTGCTTCCCGTTATTAAACCTTCCCGAACACCCCAATAGGTTTAAACTACCGGAACCATTGTCTTTCCGTGAGACAGCCGACCTCCGTTATCGAAGATGCAAGGGTACTTACCGCAGATTTTCTGCCTAAAAAGATGGTTCATAGAGATTCACAGCTTCAAGAAATTAAAAGAAACCTAGAACCCGTGCTTGAAGGCAGATCACCGCGTAACATGCTTCTTTACGGACCTCCCGGCACCGGAAAATCAACTATGGCGGAGTACGTAGTCAACGAGCTTCAGAAACATTCTTCAGAAGTAAAACATGGCTCGGTAAACTGTTGGAGATACCCTTCACGTTTCAAGGTATACTACAACCTGCTGCAAGATCTAGGCTCCCAGCTGATCCATAGGACAGGAACACCTACAGATGAGCTGGTGGACCGGTTTAGAGATAAAGTATCCAAGAGGCCGACAGTAATCATACTTGACGAGGTAGATCAGATAGAGGAGGAGCGGATACTGTACGACTTCGCCAGGGAGGAAAACATAGGGCTGATAATGATAGCTAACAAAGAGACTGCGCTCTACAGGGTCGATGAAAGGATACGTTCTTCCTTGGAAGGCACCAAGGAGGTTCATTTTCCCGAGTACTCACAGGAACAGCTGGTAGGGATACTTGAGGACCGGAGAGAGTGGGGGCTTAGAGACGATGTGATAGACAAAAACATGTTGCACAGAATCGGAAACAGAGCTAACGGCGATGCACGTGTAGCTATAAACGCTTTGAGGATAGCTGCAGAAGAAGCCGAAAAAGATGACATGGAAAAGATAACTCAGGAGATTGTGGAGGACGCTCTTCCTGAAGCAGAGAAGGAGAATAAATCTAAGTCTATAGATAAACTGAACAGCCACCAGAAAGTTCTTTATGATATTATCGATGAAGAAGGAAGCATTGCTCCAGGAGAGCTTTATGAAAAGTACGAGGAAGAAGTTGAAGACTCAAAGGTGAAGAGAACCTTGAGGAAGTATCTGGAGAAGATGAAACATTACAACCTGATAGAATCAGAGGGAGAAGGCCGCTGGAGAAAGTATATGGTTAAATGAGGCTTTCAGTTCTACCGGTATTACCGGAAAGCTCCTCGTTTCTTTATAATGGAGATAGGAAGAATACTAAGGTATGACAGCAAACCTGCGCAAGTACGAAGACTACCTTTACTACATGCCTGAAAAGGAGAGAAAAGCCCTGGAGGAAATAATATACATGGAGAGAGGTCTTGAAGAGACGGATAGCTTGATAAGGCATATCAATAGAAAAAACCTGGCTACATCGGTTAAAATGCCGGAAAGCTGAACTCTTGAAACTGCCTTAAAAACCTTTGTTAACAGTTTCGAACGTTTAGAAAACGTTTTACCAAAAGAGTTTATAAGTATTCAGGTGGTTATAATCAGTATGCAGACCGAATTCGTGGACGATTCCGGAGAGCAGATCCCGGTCGACTTCGAGGAAAAAGGTATTTTCTCTCGGTTCGTCCACAAGATTGGACTGAAGTAACGGGGGACAAAGAGACCAACCTTGTAATCTCTTTTTTATTTAATTTAAAAAGATATTCTAGCAACTGTAGATCAACTTTTTGCACATTAAATGAAAGTAGTAAAATGAAAATATAGAAATAATTAATTATCCGGTTAAGGAGAAATAGATTACTCTAAGAGCTTTGCATTGATTATTCCATCCTGTCCCGGTCTAGAAGTAATCCTTGCCTTACCTTCGGAAGTCTGAACCACAGTTCCCTTGGTAAGAAGCGATCTTCTGACATAGTTAGGATTCGCCGGATTCTCTTCAACCGACTCAATCTCAGCTCTCTTAACCTCTCCACCTACAGCTAGGTTAACTGTATCAGCTTCCCTGACTACCTGCTTGTTGTTTCCTCCACGAGATCTTTTCTGTTTTACCCTTTGATCTCCAAGCTTAGGCTGGGAAAACTCCGAACCTAAATCATACTTTCTGGATTTTCTGTATCTTCTGGTCTTCCCACCAGACTTCTTTCTTCCAGACTGTTTATGTGAAACTGCCATAAATAATATCAGACAGTGAAATCTTATAAATCGGAATGAGATAGCTGAAGGAGAGAACCAGGGTAGGTTTATATAAGTTGTTAAGTGAATTTTGAACATACAGGTGCTTATACTATGGGAAATGATGATAGTGGAAGAAGACCTTTAGACGTTTTGGACACTGCAAAAGGAGACAGAGTAATCGCTAAACTCAAAGGAGGACAGACAGTTTCAGGTAATCTGAAAGCTTTTGACCTCCATCTAAACATGTGGCTGGAAGACGCATCAGTTACAACCGATGAAGGTCAGACAGACTACGGTAAGCTGATCATCAGAGGAGACAACGTAATCCTCGTCAGCCCTGAATGAGGTGAAGATTAATGGGACTGAACACAGGGAAAAGAAACAAAAAAGTACACGGCAAATGTAGAAGATGTGGCAGTAAATCATTCCATCTGTCTAAGAAGGAATGTGCTGCCTGCGGATTCGGAAAGACAAGTAAGAGAGAAGACTTCGACAAAGACAAGCCGAGAAAAGAGTGAGAAAGATGGAGAAAGAGTTCCAGTCTATCGTCCTGACAGACTCAGGCGACTTCATGATAAAGAAAGAATCCGACCTACATAGAGAAGAGAAAGGGGTAGAGATAGAGAACCCATGGATAATCAACGAAGACGAAAACGCTCAAAGAGTAAGAGCAAACGAAATATTTGTTCCGTACAGCTCAGTTGAAAACATACAGTACGGAAGCTTCAGCCACGAAACAGTTGAATAAAGAGGCACCTACAGGAGCCTTTACTGGTTCAGTTCGAACCGGTACTGTTGATGAAACTGACAGCAGTTTCATGGGCTCGTAGCTCAGTCTGGCAGAGCGCCGGCCTTTTAAACCCTCAAGTTCTCTTTTTTGGAGAACGAGGATCAAGAAAATTGCTTGCAATTTTCGCCCCCGACTTCTCGCTAGAGATGTCGGAGAATTGGGTATAGCTAGCCGGTCGTCGCGGGTTCAAATCCCGTCGAGCCCATTTTCTTCTATAAAGTATATTCGGATTCAAAAATAATTAATTATT
Organism: Nanohaloarchaea archaeon PL-Br10_U2g16; assembly: GCA_001563995.1. Classification (GTDB taxonomy): domain Archaea; phylum Nanohalarchaeota; class Nanosalinia; order Nanosalinales; family Nanosalinaceae; genus PL-Br10-U2g16. The sequence goes on along the minus strand of LKMV01000005.1, from coordinate 4,455 downwards.
GGACTGAAAAGCTGTATCGAACATTTGATTAAAAAACCTTTCCGGACATCCTTAATTTACGGTATACGGACCGGTAGCTTAGCCAGGTTATAGCGCCACGCTGATACACTCAAAACCTTTCAGGTTTTTACGACCTGAAATCTCGGCTACGCCGAGTAATTCAGGAACGTGGAGATCCCCAGTTCAAATCTGGGCCGGTCCATTTCTATATTAGTTCAATACTTATACCGAATATTCAGTAGATACCTGCTCCTGAGATGATCAAATTAGTTCCTACAATTATTAGGAGCGTTGTTGCAAGTATCTCTGTATATCTTCTAGGTATTCTGTCACCTATCTTTACAAACACCAGTACCGAGGTTGCACCGATCGCTGCGATCCCTATAGATGTGTAAAGTGATGATATCCCTTGGTAAAGTCCGAGCTGCCACGACAACGCAACCCTTACCGCTGATATTCCTAGAACCACCATCGCTAGAACTCCAAGGAACACTGACCTACTGAAGTTTTTGGTTTTTAGATAGGCGACGAACTGAACCCCTATATTGGTCGCTCCAAATACTATCCCCGATAGAACCCCTATCACCGGTTCAAAGATTTTTTTGGAAACTACAAACCGGTCAGGCACCTCCCCATAACTTAAATCAACTATCTCCAACCTCAAAACACCGTATCCTAAGGCTATAGATCCAATAAGTATCTCTATAGGCCACTCCGGAAGGGATCTTAAAAGCAGTAAACCTGCAACGGTGCCTAGGAGAGCTGAGATTATGTATACTTCAAAACGTTCTCCACAGCTCTTGAACTCTTTCCAGCTGAGCTGGTTTAAAAGCTCCAGCTGTACCACCATCAGAGGTATTATGAAAAGGGTTACAGCCTGTGAGGCAGGTATAAACATTGCCAAAAGGGATGTTCCGATCATCGAAAACCCAAAGCCTGCCAGACCTTTTACCATTCCAGCAAGGAATGATATCACCATCATTAGAACTACTGTTTCTCCGAACATAATGTATATATGTTCAAGATTGTTTTTAATTTCTCTCGGTTTAACTCATCCAACCACATTTATCTCATAGCTGTCCTGAGGATCTTGCCACCCCTGATCTTTAGATTGTATATCTATCGAAGCGATACATCTTATAGAATCACCAGGACAGCTTAGCTTGTCTTTGACCTCCGACTCGTCGATTAAACTCGGGTCAGTCTCGCCGTTAACAACTGAGGTATCAAGGAATGAGTCGGGATTCGTTCCTTTTATCTCACCCTCACCCTCTACTTCGTTGTATGCAACTATTGCACTTGACTGTCCGTCAGGACCATCAGGATTTGAGACCTCCACATTGGTTCTTTCAGCCCAAAAGGCCCCATCCTCAGCTATTAGCTCGTACTCGTTGAAGGAAACCGAAGGGCTATTTGAACCATGAACATCATCTGACGCTGATACAGACGATGCCTCTTGGGAGCCCGGGATCGAACCTGATACCTCTTGAGGCTCGCCGTATGCATGATAGCCTCCTGACGACTCATGTACGTTATCGATACTACCCCCGCTAGGAAGATTACCAAAGTCAATTTCTTGATTTACCGGACCCCACTGAGTAGATGTAGTCGTACTAAACGATTCATAAGTTGCTGAAAAATCCTGTTGGGATGTTATATCGAACGAATCATCGAAATCATTTGGATTGCCATACAACGTTTCTGAGCTAAAACTGCATTCTTTTCCATCCTCACACTCCGTATATATCTCATCTGTCGAATCACATGTATATGCCGTAGTATATCTGCCATAGTCGGCGTAAGATATTTGTGCTTCGAGATCTCCCTCATCATACTCTTCGCCGAAAAGACCCTCCTCTATATCATAACTCTGGAAATCAGCAGTAACGTCTATGATAGGAAGATCTAAAGATTCAGGATCAGCAACATCCGAATGAGAAGTTACACTTGTACATATTGTACCCATGGAGTTGGTACAGTTGGATGAAGGACTACATACTTCTCTTTGACTCTCTGAAGGATTTTCTGTAGCATCCTGTATCGAGTCTACCAATTTATGATGTGTCGACTCGTAGATGGTTTCCGTATTAGGGGAAGGTGTCCTCTCGAATATGTAGTTGTCGCTGTGATAATACTCTGAGCCGCCGTAACTAGCACTGCAGTGCCAGCTTTGAGCATCTTGACTACCTTCAAACCACAGGTGCTGGTCCGGGATTTCTTCATCACAGCCATGGAAGAAAATATCATTTTCTGTAGGATCAAAGCCCTCTATCTCTATCTTTGATGGAAGCCCTAAATCTTCAGGACATTCCTCTGAACCTGTCATATCAGAGCTTAGTATACCGAACCCATCACCGCACTGTCCTTCGTAAGGAGGGTCGATCAAAAACTCTCCAAAATCTCCTTCGCCTTTTTTAGCCCCAGAAATAACTAAATTTTCGCTTCTCAGCTCCCCTCTGCCCCATTGTGACTGATCGCCACCCTCTGCCTTACCAGGATCCTCTATATAGAACTGCTCTTTCTCTCCAGAGTCAACATCATCCGATTCAAGACCCTCGTTGATATCTCCTGCCTTACCGCCATAAAATATTGCAGGCCCGGAGCCATCTGGAGCTGAACCTGCATTTAGCGACCATGATGCTGTAAGGTCATATAGGTACTCCGACTGATTATCGGCAAAATAGGGCTGTTGACATGCCACACTTTCGGTATCATTCAGACATTCGGCACTGATTCCTACTGCTGTAAGAGAGAAAGTTATAAACAGAAGACTACTCAGGATTACTTTATCCATATTTTTTACTATAGTTTCAGCCCTTTTAAATATTACTGAAATACCAACTACTTTTCTTACCCTCAGAAAAGTTCAGTCAGATTGCTCTCCGACAGAAGCTCTTCATAGTTTCGAGACTGTTTATCGATCTGATCTATGTATTCAACGTTTCCTCTGCCTTCTATTCTCTCAGTTCCAAGATCGTGTACAAAATGGATGATTTCGCCAGAGTCGACGTCAAGGATCTGAGTATCCATCGTCCTGTACTCTCCCGTTTCATCAGACATTGAAGTGACAGGTTTTTCCTGATCGGAAGCCTCTGCTATAACCACCCTATCCGGAAAGCCTTCCTCACTGTACCAGTTGGAGTACGATGAGGTTTCTTTTACAGTGTCATCACGGCCACCCTCATCAATAAAGTCAATTACCTGTTCGACTGCATCTATTCCCGATATTAAGTAACCGTTTTCAGTGTCAATCGCAACCTCGTGTCTAGGATGAGCTCCGGTCTCCCATACATCTCTACCCATGTACTCTCTTTTGTCTTCAATATCTCCTCTTGCACCCGTCCATATATCCTCGGGTTCTAAACCTTGTTTGTCTTCGATCTCTTCGTATTTTCTCAGTCTTAGAAAACCTCTGGAATCTCCATAAGAGGTAACCCCTCTGAGATGAAATTCAGGCACATGTTCTATTTCCGAACCTAGTTCTTCTTCAGTCAGAGTATTGATCAACCCTGTGTTATAGTATTCCAGATTACTCGTGGGATCAGTTGTAAACTGAAGGGCTTCTTGTCTCCTTTCTAAGTGTTTTTCAATATCGATTCCGATTACGGTTTGGCTGAACTGATCCTCTCCTAACAGGCTAGAGACATTAACATCCAGCTCATACTCTCCCTCATTTTCTGGGCTTATATCCAAGTCTCTGATACGGCCTATTCGCTCACTTGTACCGTCAGACCTATGCAGCTCCATATTACCTTCCAAATCCGTACCTGAAGCTTCAACCTCGACCAGAGCACTGTCCCCTATTTCGACAAATTCGGGCGAACTAAAGCTCACACCAAGAGGTATTACTGATTTTACTTCTAATTCGTCTTCTAGCCCTTCTCCAGAATCAAGTTCGGCACCACCTACGACTTCGTAGGAACCTTCTTCTTCAAAGCCTATAACCATGGAGTCAGCGATATCAAAGCGATCTTCAGAAGGAGCACTGTACTCTACCCAACTCTGGTCGATATCTTCATCATCTATCTCAGAAAAGCGGGCCTGAACCCTTTCTCCTTTCGGGACAACATAATCTGCCTCAACATCCTCTAAATGGTGAGTTTCACCAACTAGTATCAAACCTAAACTATCTTTCTCCTCGCTGGGCGAACCATCACCCTCACCCGTATTCGATCGATTCATTGAACCTTCATCAGATGATTCGTTTTCTGACCCATCCATACATCCTGAAGCTACTAAAGTTGACGAAGCTAGAGCTGTCAAAAATGTTCTTCTGTCAGTCTTATCATCTATAAGATTACCATTCATAACTCATAAATAACGATTATGATTTAAATATGTTTTCCTTTTCTGAACCATGGACGGCATTTGAAAGACTCATAGACCAGTTTAACCAATATAGCCCACAAAAAGGTTTTGAAAAGATAATTGAATTAAATCAAGTCTTTAGTGATT
>LKMV01000028.1 GCA_001563995.1 Nanohaloarchaea archaeon PL-Br10_U2g16 | reverse complement strand
TTGAACATGATCTTTTCCAGAGATTCTAAGACAGTCATAAAAGTACATGGCGTTCGCCGGATATAAGGATTGTTTCAAAAGACTTCCAGTCTATTAATTGAAATAAAAAAGACAATAAGCCGGGGTAGCCAAGAATCTCTTGCCAACCCCGGTAATCAGAGAGTGAGACGGTATGCCGGGGTAGCCAAGTGGCCAAAGGCGATGGACTCAAGACACCTCTTACTCGCATTAGCGAGTTGGAGGTTCGAGAAAATTCGATAGAGTTTTCGACTAAATCTTCTCCATCGGAGAAGAGTGTGATGAGCTATCCATTCCCGCAGGGGTTCGCGCGTTCAAATCGTGCCCCCGGCAAATCTTTTTTCTGCACGATTTGATCCGCAGCCGAAAATTCCCTTGGAATTTTCAAAAGCGGAGCTTCTCAAGAGAAGCTCATGTTTCAAATCTCCGCCCCGGCAAAATACTATTCTGAAAATTTATTTTATAGGTTGTTATTCAGCTCTTCATCTACCAGTCTTTCTATACTGTCGCTTTCTTTGCAATGCAGCCATGCCTCTAAATCGTACTCCCTGATATTAGATAGCTCTGTGCCTCCGATATCGACTTCTATCCTGTCATCCGAGTATCTTACCTCCCAGCCTATCTGGTTAGAGTAAACAGTCATATCTTTCTCTACACCGTCGTAATCCCAAAACTTGGTACCCTCTAGCTTTCTTTCCAAAGCGCTTTTCCCCGAGAACCTCTGATATGCCTTTCTTCCATTCACAGTATATGATTCCTCGTACTCAATCATGCTCCAGTTTGGATCATCTAAAAAATATTCTTGGTCTTCCTCGTTGAACTCCATCTCGTAAACCCAGAGATCGCCTCCTGTAGGAGACCTCTTATCAGAATCCTGATACATACATCATATTACTTTGGAAATATTATATTATTACCGTTAGAAAACCTGTTTATAAAAGTTCGATTCTATTCTGAAGATACCGATAAGTGGCATAGTCGAAGACGTAAAACGTCTTCTCAAGAGGAGAACCTTTCAGGTACTCCACAGCCGCGAGGTGTATTTATTATGGACGCAAAAGCAGACCCAACCAACCCGATACTTTTGGAAACAATAGAACTTCTGGAGGAGCAGGAAGCTCCTATCTGGAACGAAGTAGCTGAAAACCTAGGCAAAGTTAATAGAACAAGACCTGAAGTAAATATCTCTGATATTGAAAGAATCGCCGAAGAAGGTGAGACGGTTGTAGTACCCGGAAAAGTTCTGGGATCAGGTCGTTTATCTAAAGAGGTAGAGGTAGCAGCTTTCAAGGCTTCAAGCTCTGCCAAACAACATATCAACGAAAACGGAGATTTCAAGTTTATCCAGGATCTTGTAGAAGAAAATCCTGAAGGTTCAGAGGTGAGAATAGTAAAATGATAGTAGATGCTGAAGACAAAGTACTTGGAAGACTGGCAACTGATATCGCCAGAAAGGTTAAAGACGGAGAAGAAGTCAAGGTAGTCAACTCCGAGAAAGCAGTAATCTCAGGAGACGAGGAAGAAGTGAAGGACAACTACAAGAACAAGTATGAGAGAGGTTCCAGGGACTTTGGACCTTACTACCCAAAGAGACCGGATAAAATTCTAAAGAGAACCGTAAGAAACATGCTTCCTGACAGCAAGGATGATTCACAGGTAAAGACTTACCTAAGCTATCCAAGGGATATCGATCCTGAAGACGTGGAAGAAGTAGATGTAAAGGAAGGAGACGACCTGAAGATGAGGAACTATGTAAAACTTGGTGAAGTATCAAGATACGTAGGATGGACTCCTAGAGGTGAAAACTGATGTCAGAGACAACTCATTCAAACGGAAAAAGAAAGACAGCAAAGGCAAGAGCTTCTATAACAGAAGGAGAAGGAACTCTAAGAATCAACTCTCAGCCTTTGAAGACTTTCAGAGAGATGTTCAGACAGAGAGTTAAAGAACCTCTAGTTATCGCCGGAGAAGAAGTTTACGGAGATCTTGACATCGATATCAACGTCAACGGAGGAGGAATTCAGTCACAGGCAGAAGCTGTAAGAATGGCAATCGCCCGTGGACTGGTAGACTACACCGGAGACGATGACCTTGAAACAGAGTTCAGAGACTATGATAGAAACATGATGGTCGAAGATCCAAGAAGAACAGAGACCAGAAAACCTTCACAGTCTTCGAAAGGAGCAAGACACAAACAGCAGAAATCCTACAGGTAGAGGTGTAACGAAAATATGAAATTTTCTCAATTTGACAACACGCAAGGTGTGGCCAGATAATGCAAATACCAGTTAGATGCCTATCCTGTGGAAAAGTCATCGGAGACAAGTACGAAGAGTTTAAGGAAAGGACATCAGACGGAGAGGACAAGAAAGAAGTCCTTGACGATCTTGGGCTTGAAAAGTACTGCTGTAGGACAGTATTCCTGACACAGAGCAATACTTTCGACGAAGTAGCAGAGCACAAGATTGTGTAAACCACACATCTTTCTCATTACTTTATTATTCTCATATATCTCTCAAACTTGGAAGAATCATCTCGATATTCGGCGCCAGTTCTTTACCATCCAGCTCCGAACATTCAATCCATTCAACTTTCTCAAACTTTCCCTCCTGTATTTCAGGCTCCCCCTCTATCTCTGCTAGATATCCATGCCATAAAAACAGCTCGCCATCATGCTGAAACTCTCCGGAGAAGAAAGGCTTCTTCAGCTCCACATCTACACCTATCTCTTCTTTGGCTTCTCTCACCGCTGTTTCTGTAGGCGATTCTCCTTCCTCCACTTTGCCTCCGGGCACCTCCCAATGATCTTCATCCTTCCTGTAAAGAAGCAGAATCTTCCCATCTTCAATTATTACGTTACCTGCCAGCTCTTTCAACCGTAGATCTCCTCCATCTCTTCCTCATCCATCTTCTCCTTTATCTTTTCCAGCACTTCCTCCGCTTGTTCTAACTCTTCCCTGCTGTAGTTCTCCTCTATCTCTGTACCGTCGTATACAGGCGTTATATGAAAATGTAGATGGAACATCTCCTGTCCTGCTGCCTCACCGTTGTTCTGAGTTATCTTAATACCTGCAGGATTGTAGGCCTCTTTTATCGAGTTAGAAACCTTAACTATTACATCCCACATATAAGACATGCCTTTCGCATCATGGATATCTTTTACATGTTCCTTTGGAACCACCAAAGTATGACCTTTCGATATAGGATTCAGATCTAAAAATGCCACTGTTTTATCGTCTTCATGAAGTTTGTAACCGTCTATCTTATCTTTAGCTATCTGACAGAAAATACATTCATCTCCGTCTTCGGATTGATCGCTCATAACTTAGATAATATATCCATGAATTTAACTTTGTTGTGCTTAGGAAAGTTGTACTTAAAAGTGTTAACTTCGGCTACTAAGGTACAGAGTATGCGGCCGTGGTGTAGTCTGGCTAATCATTTCGGCCTTTCGAGATACCGGCTTCTCGAGCACAGCGCGAGAGATGGCGGTTGGAGAAGACGAAAATCCTCTACCGAGGATTTTCTTAAAGAAGATTCCGAAGGCAATCTTCGGATCTCTGATCTTCGACATGTTTTCCATAGCGGAAGACAGAACAAAGATAGCCGATGACCCGGGTTCAAATCCCGGCGGCCGCAAAACTTCTGAAAGTTTTATCATCACAAGTTATGCCCTCTAAAGAGGGCATTCCTTTAACAATTTCTAAAGAATACAACTTGGAAAACCTGAGAAGCGTTAGTTTCGTGCCCGGGTTCAAATCCCGGCGGCCGCATTTTGGTTTCCTTTAGGTTCTTCACGGTTCTCTAGACGGCTTATCCTCTGAGACCATATCTTTTCTATATAGTTTCCGGTCATTTTACCGTATAACTCAGATACCTTGGGCGTCAACTCTACGGTTTGGATTCCTTTCCTGAGCTCAAAAAGTGCTTCATCCGATTTATCGCCATTGAAAAGAAGATACTCTAAAAACTCGCCTTTAGACTCTTCCCTTTCAAACATGTAGCCGTAACTATCTTCAAGCCGTCTCTCAGTAAACCCATGTCTTTTGAAATGATCTGTATATATCTCTACATCTGATTGGTCTACCTTTGCCTTTTTTGATACAATATTCCACTGCATATCTTTTTCCTCAAGCTCTATCTCTTCCAGACTACCGTTTAGAGCAATTTCTTGATCTTTAAAATCCAGAAGCCCTTCTTCATCTAAGTCTGACAGCCCTGCCCAGTAATACCAGTCTTCCAAATCTACATCCTTGTACTCCGCTACCTCACCCCATAACTCTCTGAGTTTTGAAGCATCCCGATTAGAGTCAGATAAGGCTGTATATATTATCTTGAAGCTTTCTTCTCTTTTGTCCTTGTCGAGTTTTTCCATAGACCTGTATATTTATTTGTATAAATCTTTTTTAGCGTAACGGAATAACTGTTAATTATGTCAGCGAGTTTTGATTGGGTATCCTTAGATGAAGACGAAGAAGTTCTATGGAGCGGAGAACCCTTGCTTAAGAGCATCTACTCAGCAATTGTTTTCGGAATTATACTAATACCGGTCTTTGGAATAGGTTTGCTGATAATCCTAGGCTCATATCTGTATATCAAACACACAGACTTCCTTGTGAGCTCAGAGGGTATCTACAGGAAGACAGGAGTGCTATCTAGACAAGTTAAGAAGATAGATTATAACAAAGTTCAAAACATTAGTTTCTCACAAGGATTCTTTGGAAAGATGTTCGATTACGGTAACGTTGAGATAAGTACGGCCGGAGGAAGCGGTGTTGAGATGCGGTTTAACGCTATTGAGAATCCAAGGAAAGTTCAAGAACTGATAAACAAGAAGATACAGGATGAAGAGAGGAAGGGTAACAGTAGAGAAAAGAAAAGTGATGTGATGGAACAGCTGCTCTCTGAAATAAAGAAAATGAGAGAAACTGTAGAAGAGATTAATCAGAAGCTATAATCACTGATAGTTCTGCATCCATGCTTTTCTCCTGTAGCTTAGGAGTTTGTAAAACTGTTCAGCTTTTTCTAAATCACAGAAAAATACTTTCCCGCCGCCTTCCTCTGTCTCAATTATCACAGGACTGTACAGCGCTTCTGACTGGAGCTTTATACTTTCTATCTTGGAGAAATGGAGTTTGTCGATTATATCTTCAGAGCCATACTCTGTCTTGATATGGTTCCAGCTGTCCGATTCAGACCTTTCTCTTTCAAAAGCCTGTTTTGAAACGGTTATATCTCCGAGCTCAGACTCTACAACCTTATTCTCCTCCACATTCATTCTTTCTCACCCGTGTACTCTCCCTCTTCTCTTCTGAAATCTTCTTCATCCATTTCCTCTCTGACGTGGGCCACAAGACCGGGTGTTCTAGCTATTATAAAGAATCCTTTTCCAAGCTCCGGCTCCCAGCCGAGATCGGACATAACCGCGGCGATAGCACCATCGACGTTAATCACCAGCTCAACCTTTTCTTCCGCAAAGATTCTCTGTATCTCTTTCATCTTCTTAACCGATTCTCCATCCAGCTCCAGCTCTTCCGCTTTCCCAAATATCTTTTCCGCTCTTGGATCTTGTTCATCATATACTTTGTGGCCGAGCCCAGGAATCTTTTCTCCGTTTTCCAGCTTTTCTTCAACTATCTTTCTAGCATCTTTATCAGACTGAAGCATCTCCATACAGTCCTCTATCGCGCCTCCATGTTTGTCGCCCAGAGCCATTACACCCGCCGCCACAGAGGTATTCATGCCGTTGCCTCCGCTCTGGACAGTTCTGGAAGCTACTGTGGAAGGGTTGCCTACTCCATGGTCTATGCAACATGAGAGGACGGTGTTAAACAGATCAGATTCTTCATCAGACGGCATCCTACCTTTCAACAAAAGCCAAATACCATCGGAGAAATCCATCTCCATAACCTCTTCCAACGGTTTTCCACGTATAAAAGCATCCTCCCCGGAACTCGATATCTCAGTCCTCCATTTAGTCATAATACAAACTTTCTGTGGGAAATTATATCAGTTTCCATCGTATTTTTCAACCTCCAACACTACTAGATTAAGATAGATGAACGAACTAGGAAGACAGCTTGAAGAAAATTTTGACGAAGATACCTTACAAAGCTTTTTATCTAGCTTTGGAAGTATAAAAAATTTCCTAGCAGATCATGAAGGATACTTTAGAACTAACGAAGTTGATAAAAATCAAAACAGCATGGAGAAAAGTGATTTAGAGAAAGGACTGTTTATGATTTATTCCCAAGGACACCTGGATACGGGTCCTGAAAACAGTTTTGAGGTTTACATGAAATCTGAAAGCTTTAACATGAGAGAATGGAGCGAAGCTTACCGGTATCTACAACCGGATACAACTTCAGAAGCACCTAAAAGAATTCTATACAGCGATAGAATCGAGAGCAAGAACAACCCTTACCTTGAATAACTATAAAATCTCTTCTAGTTTCTCACCGATTTCATGGTGTACATCTACTACGTGTGCACCTGCTTCTCTCAACTTTTTCTCCTTAACGGAAGGTTTTCCCCTTTCACCTCTAATTATAGCTCCTGCATGGCCGTAGTTCTGGGAAGGCATGTCCTCTGTCCATTTTCCGGCAATAAAAGCTACTAGGGGCTTGGAAAACTCACCTTTCTCAACCAGCTCGGCAGCTTTCTCCTCGTAAGTACCTCCAAGCTCGCCGTACATCACAACCGCTTCAGTCTCATCATCGTCTTCAAACATCTTTAACGCGTCCTCATAAGTGGTGCCGGAAATTACATCTCCTCCTATCGCGACAGCGGTAGAAACACCAAATCCTTTCTGTTTAAGTTCCCAGGCCGTTTCGGTTGTCATACCCCCAGACTTAGATATTATTCCAATCTTTCCCTTATCGTAGAAATCTTCTGCACGGTCTCCACCGATCGGGCCTAGCTTAGATTCTCCCGGAGAGATTATACCGAGAGAGGTAGGTCCTACTACCGTAGCATCTCTTTCTCGGGCTTTCCTATAGATCTCCCAGGAGTCTTTTGTAGGAATACGTTCAGTAACAATATCGACAAGCTCTATGCTATTCTCCAGTGCTTCAAAGACTGCATCTTTCGCAGCAAAAGGCGGTACATATACAAGGCTAGCGTTTATCTCCGGATGTTCATTCAGGGCTTCTTTCACAGTATCGTAGACCGGAACCCCTGATACTTCTTGGCCGCCTTTCCCAGGGGTGACACCGGCGACAACATTCGTACCGTAGTCCAGCATCTCAGGAACTTTTTCAGATGCCTCTCTACCGGTTATCCCCTGTACCAGAACCTTTGTATCTTCATCTACAAGTATGCTCATTTCAACACCTATAAGACATTTCTAAGATTCTTCATATTTATTTTATCGATTTTAGAACCCTGGTAGCTAGTTCCAAACGTGTCATACTCCATGCACCATACAAAATCCATTCCTAAATCCTTAGAGGCTGAATCCCTTTCCGCATGGTTGCCTATATACGTAAACCTTTCAGCCGGCTCCTCTCGTTTATCCAGAAACTCCCTGAATATCTTCAGGTTCGGCTTCTCTACACCTACCTCCTCCGAGACAACAAATCCTCTGTAAGGTACGTTTTTATCCTCTATCATACTTTCAAAATGCCTCTTGCCTTTGATAGAGAGATCGCTTATAATTCCTATCTCTCCAAACTCTGCAGAACATTTTTTCAACGTTTCAAACACTTTTTTCTTCTCCATAAACTGTTTTTCCTGTCTCTTGTACTCCCTTACTATTTTTTCCGCATCAAAAGATTCCACACCCTGGTTTTCCAGATAATCCTGTATCTCTCCAGGGTTGTATATCCTAAACTTGTAGATATCAAAGTTTGAGAAATCCACACCTTTCTGCTCAAACTTCTGCCTCATCAACCGGTTCTGGAGCTTTCTAGACGGTACAAGCGTATCCCCTATATCAAATACAGGTATCTTACTCATCTAAACCACCTCTATACTTTTCCACCATCTCCATCAAAGTTTTACCCGTCTCAGTCATCGGCGTATCATTTCTGTAGAGCTTCATATTTAAACCGATCTCTCCCCTAACCTCTCTCAAAAGCTCAAACGCTTTGTCTGCATTAGGACCGTCCCTCCTGACCACGATCGGATAATCCGGCTTTTCCTCTCTCAGTGCTTTACAGAACCCTTTCATAGTCCTGTAGATATCAGTATTATTAGCTGTACCGCCGACATGCCATAACCCATTAAGCTGTTTCGACATTATAACCTTGGACAGCTTATAGACCTTTTCAGTCGGAGGATTTCCACCGTACTCTGTATAGTTTGCGGGCTCTCCACCGTAACTTTTTATCGCATCCATGTTTGTGAGCGAAGCTCCTCCCCCGGCAAGCATCATCCCTATATCACCTTCAAGCTCGGTATACTTTCCTGCAATCCCTCTATGGTCATCCTCATCTATCTTCTCAGCCTTCATCTCCCTTCCAGTCTTTTCCCTTCCAAAAGCAGATCTCTCAGGGTAATCTCTACTATGTCGGTAAGAGGCATCGTCATCAAGATCAGCCATCGCATCCAGCACCACGAAGCCTTCTTCCGTCTTTACCAACGGATTTACCTCTACCATACGCGCATCCTCTTCAAGAAAAGTTTTTCCTATCTTTTCGATAGCTGAAGCTAGCCCCACAAGCTCGGAACTTTCAACACCGTGAGTCTTGAGAAACTGTCTTATCCTCCACTGATCCAGAGTATCAAAACTTAGCTTATCCGTCTCCCTGTTCTCTATACCGGAACCGCCTTGGTTTGAAAATATCAAAGCCGGAGATCTAGTATCCGTGTCGTAAAGAAATGCTACATAGTACTCCTGATCAAAATCAACTTTTTCCTCGATCAAAACATCCTCGACCTGATGACTGTTTACCTCAGAACCTTTCATTTCTTCGGCTATACTTTCAGCCTTCTCCAAAGAGTCCCCAAACTTGATACCGTCATTCTGCTTCCTATTCTTTGCTAATACCTGAGCCTTCACCACATAACTATCAGAATCTCTCCCCGGAGTCTCCAACCCGTACCTTTCCAGAAGTTCCTTTGCCTCGTTTTCGTAAAGCTTCACAACCCGACATTACGAACACAGCTTTAAGTCTTAAGCGGTAAAGCTAGTTTATGGTATACACCGGAAGAGGAGACAAGGGAAAAACGGATCTATGTGGCGGAGAAAGAGTCTCAAAAAGCTCGAAAAGGATAGCTAGCTACGGCACAGTAGACGAGCTCAACTCTCTGGTCGGAATATGTCGTAATTATACCGATGACAAAGAAAAAGAGCTGGAAGAGATACAGAACCATCTACACATACTACAGGCAGAGCTAGCGAACAGAGAACCGGAGAAAAAGATAAAACAGGAGGAGATCGAATGGCTGGAAGAATACTGTGATCAGTACCAAGAAGAATGTCCGCCTTTGAGAGATTTTGTCCTTG
>LKMV01000027.1 GCA_001563995.1 Nanohaloarchaea archaeon PL-Br10_U2g16 | reverse complement strand
TAGAGTTTGAAGAAGGTGAATGGTCAACAACAGAAGAAGGTAAAAAATTGGATAAAGAACTGAGAAAAGAGTTTAGAGTATTAAGATCCGTAATCGGATTTTTAAGCAGCGATCTAACAGACATTGAAGCTAATGAAAAAGACCAAAAACCCTCTATGGACGAATTTAGTGAAAAAATTGTTGAAAAGTTTGACCTTGATCACCCTAACAACCTTGATGAGCTAAATGATGTTAAAAGAGAAGAAGACCTTTTCAAAATTGCTGGAGATAGTCAAGCTGCTCTAAAAGTCATATCAAAGCTAAAAGATCACCTCATAGAAGAAGTAGAGGCTCTGGATAACCTCGAACAAGAACAAAGATTAGAGAAGGAACTTTACCAGCTGGAAGAATATCTGGAGAAAAATAAAATAGAGGAAAAGCTGAAGGATATGCTAGTCAAATCTTCCAACCTTCTAGAGGATCTGAACAGTAGCCAGAGGGAAGTTGATGAAATAATTCACCGTATCGCTGAAGGCAGGTTAAAATCCTCATTAGGAAGTAGAATGCCTAATGGATGAAAATGTCATGGATAGCGCTTTCGTTTCTGGCAGCTGTACTTTGGTCATCAGTTATACTGTTTGACAAGTTTGTTGTGGATAATGAGATAGAAGATCCTCTAATAGATGTAAGCATAAACGGAGTAGGACTTCACGGAACTTTAATGGTTGCTGGAGCGGTTTTCGGAACAGTCAGTTTCTCACCGGAAGCTGTTCTCGGAGGTATACTGGTCGGAGCTTTCTACATAATGAGCATAGCTACTTACTACAGAGGAATGCAGACCGAAGAAGTCTCACGTTTTGCCCCCATGATATCATTGAGCACAATCTTTGTCGCGATACTTTCATTCCTGTTTCTCGGAGAGAGCTTTAACACGATAACATACGTTGGAATCATTTTAGCAGTTCTAGGAACCTTTTTAATTTCTCTGGAAGACCCTCTACATAACTTAAAGAAGCTACAGTCAAAGAAAGGCTTTCTCCTAGGAATTGCAGTAGCGGTGCTGTTCAGCTTTAGAGAAGTTTCTTTTGGATATTTCTCAAACGAAGTATCGTTTCTAAACCTTATATTTTGGACAGGAGTTTCCGGCCTGGCTCTTTCACTGTTTTTAATCGGCTATAAACGTAAAGAGATTCATAGCAGCAGAGGAACATACCATCTAGGCTTTATAGGATTTATCGCAGCTCTAGGATTCCTCTCATTCATGAGAGCGGTATCCACAGGACCGGTATCCCTCTCCTCAGCAATAGTAAGAACCCAGCCGATGTTCGTGTTCTTCGGCTCCGTCATAATAACCTTCTTCTACCCTGAAGCACTTTCAGAGAATATAGATAGATTTGTACTTGTCCAAAAACTTCTAGCTGTCACCGTAGCAGTTGTAGGAATAGTGCTAATAACGCTATTCTAACGTCCAGATTCAGCTTTAAAAAATTACACGAACAAAGCGGACGTACGTGATTACCAATGAAAGGTGGATGTTTTGGACTCTCGCAGGCTCCATCAGGAAGCTGCGTTGAGAAGCACAGATCGTGCTTCGAATCGGCAAGTTTCGAATAAACTTTCTCAAAACCTTAGCTACAGCTTTAACCGTTTCTCGGAAAACTATCCGGTAGGTATTTCAGAGCTTCTGTCGAGGTGTTTAACATGACAGAACAAGAAGTTCAACGGAAACTTTCTGAGCTGGCAAAAAGAAGAGGATTCTTCGTACCTTCAAACGAGGTCTATGGAGGTACAGCCGGATTCTATACATTCGGTCCTAGAGGTTCAACAGTAAAGAGGAACATAGAAGATATCTGGAGGGATCGATTCAAACTGAAAGAAGGGAATGAGGAAATAGAAGCACCAACGGTGATGCCTGAAGATGTTTTCGAGGCTTCAGGACATCTTGAAACTTTTGACGATATGATAGTGAAATGTCCGGAGTGTGAAACCTCTTCAAGAGCCGATCATATAGTAGAGGACAACACCGGGATAGAAGAAGCAGAGTCATTCTCCAAAGACAGGATAGAAGAGCTGTTCGAAGAGCATGAGTTAAAATGTCCTGAATGTGGTGCAGAACTGGCCGGCGAGAAGGTAGACGACTTCAACCTGATGTTCTCCACAAATATCGGGCCCGGTGACTCGTCACCAGGTTATCTAAGACCTGAGACAGCTCAGGGAATCTTCGTGGAGTTCAACCGGTGGAAGCAGTACGCTAGAAACAAGCTGCCATTCGGAGTGACTCAGATCGGTAAAGCGTACAGAAACGAGATTTCACCTAGAAATCAAATAGTCAGGGTTAGAGAGCTGACACAGGCAGAGCTTGAGATGTTTATAGACCCGCTGGAGAACGAACCGGACCTAGAAAAGGTCGAAGATGTTGAGTTAACCCTCTATTCCAGGGATGAACAAAACAAAGAAGAGGGAGAAATCATAGAGACAACCGTGGCAGAGGCTGTAGAAGAAGAGATAATTGAGAGTAAGTGGATCGCCTACTACCTAGGACTGGCTAAGAGATGGTACCAGAGGATAGGTGTAGATATGGACCGTTTCAGATATAGACAACACCTAGAGGATGAACTGTCACATTACGCATCTGACTGTTGGGACGCAGAATCCGAGGTTGACGGAGACTGGATAGAAATTACAGGTTTCGGCTACAGAGGATGTTACGACCTGAAAAAACACCAGGAGCATTCAGGCGAAGACTTTACCATCTTCAAGGAGTACGATGAACCGAGAACGGAGAAAAAAGCAGTTGTAGATCCGGATATGGGATGGCTAGGTCCTAAGTACGGAGATCATGCCTCGGAAATTGTTGAAGAGTTAGAAAGAATGGCATCGAATCAGCCAGAAGTTTTCAACGAAAAAGCCGACCTTAGAATTAAAATAGGAGATAAGAAGTTTACCGTTCCGGTAGATAAGACCGGATTTGAGATAAAGGAAGTTGAGAAGAACGGCAAGAGAATCCTCCCGGAGATAGTAGAGCCTTCCTTCGGTGTAGACAGGATATTCTATACCGTTCTAGCGCACAGCTACGATGAAGACGAAATTGACGGCGAGGAAAGAACCGTGATGAGGTTGGAGCCTGATGTAGCTCCTGTAGAAGTAGCAGTATTTCCCCTGATGGACAAAGACGGTTTAGGCGAGAGAGCAGAAGAGATACATAAAAATCTTAGAGAAGCAGGGTTTTCCACCACCTACGACAACTCCGGCGCCATAGGACGTAGGTACAGAAGACAGGACGAGGTCGGAACACCTTACTGCGTAACGGTAGACCACCAGACTTTAGAAGACGGTACTTTAACGGTAAGAGACCGTGACTCGACCGAACAGAAAAGAATTAATCAAGATAGAGTGGACAAAGTTATAGCTCAACTGGTCACCGGCGAAAGAGGTTTTGAGGATCTTTAGAGCCGATCTCTTCCTTCTTTCCTTTTTTACCGTTTATATCTAGAAGAGCTCATACATTTATTTGATAAAAACAGTTGCCCATCATTAATTATGGCAGAATGTTCTGAATGCGGGAAGCAGTCAATGAACTTTACATGTAAATACTGCGGCGAGAAGTATTGCTCAACCCACAGACTGCCGGAGAACCACGACTGTGACAGCTTGGAAGAAGGAATAGAGCAGGAAGAGGAAGAAAGCCAGGAATGGTTCCAAGAGAAAGATATTAGAGAAGAGCTAAAGCTAGAGGAGAAAAACAGAGGAAGAAAACCTCCTTCAGGAGCTAAATGGTGGGCTTCACAAGTTATGGCGTCTCTAAAGAAGAACGCCACCTTAATGATAATCGGAGTAACTACCGCGGTCTTCATAATACAGGCTATTCTAGGGGACTCTCCAAACGCAGCACCGTTCTACGAAGCCTTTATACTGCAGGCGCCGCTTGAAAACGTGCTATCTCAGCCATGGACATTACTAACCGTTATGTTCCTTCACGGTAGCGCATTCCATATATTTGCCAACATGATAACCTTATACTTTTTCGGTAGACCTGTAGAGAACGTTATAGGATCAAAAGACTTCCTAAAGTTCTACTTTGCTGCCGGATTAGCCGCAAGCATAGGTTTTGTACTAGTCCAAAATATCAGAGCAGTATACCTAGGACCTGAAGCATTTGTTCCCGCGGTTGGAGCTTCGGGCGCCGTAGTCGCATGTTTTGCAGCGGTAGCAATGCTTTACCCGAACGCAAAGGTCTTGCTCTACTTTATAATTCCTATGAATATTAAGACACTTCTGTATGCATTCGCTGCTTTCGAATTCGTTAACATGAGTTTGAAGATGTTCGGTATCTATCTACCCGTGGTAGGCGGTCTAGCATCCTCCGCACACCTTACAGGACTAGTAGTAGGGGTAATCTACGGCAAAAGGTTAAGAGATAAGTACGGCAGCAAGTCCTCAGTGATCGACATATTCAGTCAGTAAGGTTTTTAATTATTAAGAAGTAACTAATAATTATGTTTCCGGATTATATTGACGAAAGTGAATGGTATGACGAGAACGAGATTTTAAATGACCTGCTGGAAGGTCCTCTTGATGTAGATTCAGAAACTGTAGACGCACTGATTCAAGGACAGAATTCTCACACAGTATCATCAAAATACAACTTGCATACAGCCTATTTAGTACAGTCAACAACAACCGAGACATTTGATGAAGAGACACTTATACTTAACGAAGATAGCTCACCTTATAATTCAGGAGAAAGAGGCCTTGCCAGAATTTTCGGCAGGTCAAAATTTGGTGTAGGACCAGAAGACGGTGAAGATAATAGAGTAAGAACCCAGTACATCCAGTTCAGAACTGTAGATAGACAACACGAAGCAATACCTCCAAAAACGACATCTTTCCCCGAAACAGTCTTAGAATCGGAATCTTACACATTAGAAACAGGACCTATAGCCTACAAAGCCGTTCCTTCCGAACATTTAGAGGCCGACCTAGATGCAGACCTAACAGAATTTGACCCTGAAGACAACGATCTGGAATACTTCAGTTCAGTAACTGAAAGAAGAGGTAGCTAAGGAGTAACCCTGTCCACTCTGTAATAAGTAACTTCTCTCTCAGAGTCAACTACAGCCCAGACCATCTTTGCTCTAATATTCTGCGCCAGTCTTACAGCTCTGGACATCTCCTGGTAGCTCTGGTTATAGTTCTCCGGGACAGCATGAACAATCCATTTTGTATGCTCTCTGTCCTCTTTAGGTCCTTCTTTGTAAGGGTTAACACCTCTTGGATAGACTCTGAAATGTGCACCGAACTTAAATCCTGTCTTTACAATATAACCTCTCTTTCTCAGATCGGAGTACGCTGCGTACTTCTGATCGAAGTCATCATCTATTTGAGAACATCTCTGGAAAAAATCATCCCTTGAGACATCTCCTTCACCGTCTTCGATCTGTAGCTCTTCCCTGTCGACAAGATGTAACGCCTCGACCAGCGAAAGCTCCAAATAATCTTCTTCATCAATAAACTTTCCATAGTAAAGCTCGTGGTGTACTTCTTCCGCCTCCTCCTGGTCCCATACTTTGACCCTGGTATCGGCAAGTTTTCCTGTTGCAGTCATAAATAAACTGGAAAAGTTGAACCTTTTAAATTAGAACTCTCCAAGTCCGCTCTGTTCTGCTTCCTCCATAATATCGGTGGCTGTACTCCAAGACATTCTGGTCTCAGAGGGTAGCTCTCCCTGTTCTTCGATATACTTCTTTAGGAAATCCCTGGTCGGCTGGTCGTGAGGATATCCTGATTTGAAGTCATAGCCGTACTTCTGTTTCAACTGATCTACATGGCTCTCCCTAGCGGATTTGGCGATGATAGATGCAGCAGAAACTATTGGAAAAGTATCATCCGCACCATGCTCCGCAACAAACTCTCTTTCGGAAAATCTTTCAGGCAGCTCTTTCTTCATCTTCCGGATGAAACGTTCAGCGTTAGGCTCAGGAAGATCTACTATGATTTTGTCCGCGTCAGATCTTTCGATAACGTCTGTAAATCCTTGCATCTCTATTTCGTTTAAACTCATTATCTCCCTCAGCTCATCGATTTCCGAAGCAGTTATCTCCTTCAGAAAAGGTTCGCCTAACTCTCTCAGCTTTTCAGCGATATTTTCTCTCTTCTTATCACTCAGCTTCTTCGAATCCTTCACTCCTAGAGCTTTTACGTTTTCAAGGTCTTTTTCATCGGCCATAAAGCCACCAATAAATAAACTACCGATTACAGGCCCGCGTCCTGCTTCATCTATGCCAACAATTTTTCCCATAAGATATGATTAGTCCATGGTATTTTATGGTTTCATTCGGTAGATGGTTTAAAAGAGTAATATACCTACCTAATCATAGGTAAACCACAGCGGGGTGGAGCAGCCAGGAGTGCTCGTCGAGGTGCACCGTTCAACGAACACCGCGAACGGCTCATAGGAAACTCCTAAGTAATTTCCTCATCTGAGAAACCCGGAGGTCGGTGGTTCAAATCCACCCCCCGCTATAAAACTTTCTTAGCCTTTCTAATATGTTTTCTATTACTAAACCCTATTACTTCTAACCATTCGCCTAAAGTAGATTTTCCATTCAGCTGTACTCTAATCATGCCATCACCAATGTCATAAGAACCAAAGTTAAACCCTTGGTTATCCAAAATAGTCAGTAATTTACTTTGCATCGGAGAGGGGCAAACTTTCATCTCCAAACGTGGATAAACTGTTCCGTTATTATCTGTAATCACCACAGAACCATCTGTATCAAAGTATCCTCTTAAAACATCTCTTTCTAACTTATTACCTATGTATTGTTTAGGTATATCTGCCCTACCCCACTTTGGAGCCTTTTTAAGGCCCAAATTCTCATTTACGAACTTAAAAAGATTCTTCTTAAAGCTGCGGATTTCTACAGCATTTTCATTGTTTTTATACCGCTTATTAGGTTTAATATCAAACAATTCCTGATATAAAGATTCAACATAATCTGCAAATTCGACCTCATCCCCAGAAAGCGTAACTTTGACATATCTCTGAACACTAGTTTGATCGCCCCTACCGCATCTGTACTGCCCAATACAACCATCTCCCAACAATATACCGGTAAACTCAGCTAACTTGTAATTTTTTATTTTAGGCTTTTTCATATAAATAGTCCTGGTATTAACATATTATAATATAAATCCGGAGCGTTCCGATAATTCCGATAGATATAGACCAATTATAAATAACTTTTATCAGATTAAACATCATATGTTAATGCATTCAGTTATAAGTTCCAATTAAAGGCATTAATGCATGTTAGCTATTACTTATCTTTTGGCAGGTCTTTCTATAGCTTATATACTGGAAAAAAGAATTGTAACAGCGTCTATATTCGCTGTATTCCCTACTATCGATTCTGGCTTTAATTATGCATATCCTATCGTTGAGAACGGCGTTATCCACAGTATTCCGGCAGCCTTTGTATCCGGTTTTCTAATTTACATATATACCGAGGACAAGGAGTCTGCAAAGAGCTGTCTGATCGGATACCTCTCACATATAACGTTAGATTTAATCAGTTCTAAAAGCATTATGGCGTTTTACCCGCTTTCTTTTGATTTATCCGTGGATTTAATGCCCCCAGATAACTTATGGTGGAACTTATGCCTAATAACAGTATTTCTGTCCGGTATGTTTGTGAAGAAGAACCCGGAGTTATTCGAACCGATTGTTAACTTCAGGTGAATTTCCTAGGTTCGGATACCTTAACATAAATAAATGCCACGGGTTGAAGTATATATGAAGGGGTATTCGGGGAATGTTGGTGATTGAAAAAGTGTCTGAATAATGAGAAAAGTAGGAAACGCATTACTACAGCTAATGGAAGACTTATCACAGGCATCCACCAATGGAAAGGCCACTGTTAAGGTTAACCGTAACCTGGCCAAGCCAGAAGAGTTTAAACGTTTGTTCGATTACTTTTCGAAAGGCACTGTTCTTGAAAGGGTCGATTTAAAGGTAGAAACTATGGAGACCCGTATGAGCTGTGTATGTGGGAACAGAGAAGTAATTAACGATGATAACCATAACGGTTACGGCGAATGCTCCGAATGCGGCAGGATTGCAGATATAGATGACAGCGAATATACCCTTGTAGAGCCCGATCCGGATATAGTTCAGCCTAGAAGAAAAATTAAGTTCTGATACCTTATTTAAATCCTTACTCCAATCCGTTGTTATGGCTCAGGGAACTTATTCAGATATGGTTGAAGAAACTATCAGCACCATTTCTACAGGAGCCATTATTATGCAGTCGACCATTTAATCTTGAAGGTCGACCTCAAGCTTCTAATCATTCTCGAGGTTGATAAAATGACAAAATCAAACTATTCAAAACTATACAAACATCTAAAATCCGATAAACAAACTCAAAATAGGTTTAAATAAAATGTCTAAAGCTTACAGAGTTAACGGCAAGGGATCAACAAACGACACTCTATCAGTACAGATCTCAGAAGATGATAGGACAACACTAGATGAAGAATACGGTCTGAAAGGTGAAAACGCTGTTGAAGTATACAATGAGGACGAATATTTTGAACTTTCAATTACCTCAAGTAGTCCTACAGTGCGTTTCACCCCAAATGATGAGCTAGTAAAAGATCCAGAATTCGCAGAGCAGTACCTAGAGGAAGATCATGAGGAGCTAAGCCAGATCTTAGGAAACGAGTTATACGATTTCCTGGAATCGACCGAACCATCAAACCATAAAACATTCATTTAGATATTTACTTGTATGGAGATATCGCTGTTGCTATTGGTCTCAGTATCTCTGATGCTGATAGGGATAGCGGCAAGCCTAGCTCCAGGAGTACCGGCAGGACCTTTCCCAACCGCAGCCCTTTTAATCTACTGGCTAGGAACAGGACGCACAGAACCAGGAATATTGGCCTTAGTTTTACTTCTGTCAATGAGCATATTTGTGATGATCATAGATGTCGCAGCAAGCGTAATAGGAGCTAAATTAGGCGGCTCCGATAACAGCATAGCTTTAAAAGCAGGTATAATCGGTATTCTTCTTTTCTTTGTATTGGGGCCTCTAGGACTTGTTATAGGAATAGGAGGCTCAGTATTCCTGATGGAGTACTTCAAATCAGGAGATTTACAGAAAAGTATTAGAGCAGCAATCTACACAGGAGTCTCAGTTCTAACTTCGGTAGTTGTAAAGGCTTTCCTAACCGTATCGATACTAATACTATTCTTGGTATCGCTTTACATCTAAGAGATCTATTTATAGAAACTACTCACAGAAAGAAATCTTATGTTAAAAACTTTAGAGATAAGCATTGTGATGCGGGCCGGTAGCTCAGTCTGGCAGAGCACTAGGCTCTTAAACTTCACGAAGTTTAATCACGTCGCCGACCGATGTTCGGCAGCCAGCAGAGCTGGCCATGGTGATGAAACTTTCAGGAGTTTCGATACCTAGCCGTCGCGGGTTCAAATCCCGTCCGGCCCATTTAAGCCTATCTTTGATTTACTTCCTTCTCAAAGAAGTCAACAGCATCAGAGAATACCCTCGGATGCCAGACTCCGGTTGAAGTTGCTAGAGGATCTCTATCGGAGGCGTTAACTTCCTC
>LKMV01000026.1 GCA_001563995.1 Nanohaloarchaea archaeon PL-Br10_U2g16 | reverse complement strand
GGATCCTCAGATATTTTCTCAGATATAAAGTTTAAAGCATCAAGTGATGATCTGAAGCAGATTTTGAAGTTCTATAACTCATGTAATCAAAAGTTACCATAGTCTTCGGAAATACTTCTACCCCTTTTTAAATTTAAACCATCACGGTTAAGGTATAGACTCGCTTTGAGTCGAAACGTATGGGAGCCTGTTGTATGGGTTGCCGTGAAGTTTCGATACTCGAGGTGAACCTGAAAACCATAGTTACAGGTTTCTATCTCGAGTTGGTTTAAAAGAGTTTATTCCACTTTCGTGAACACGAGACGATAAAAATGACAGAAGCAACACAGACTGAATACCCGGTACGGGGCGGAGAATTCGTTGGTGAAGTAGAGTCAACGAAGATGCAGAAGTCCGCTACGGTTAGATGGGAGTACAGCGAACACGTACCAAAGTATGAAAGATACGAAAGAAGAAATACAAAGATTACGGTTCACGTACCTGAAGATATTGAGTTAGAGGAAGGAGATCAGGTAAAAGTAGGCGAGACACGTCCGATTTCAAAAACTAAAAGCCATATTGTTATAGAAAAAGTAGAAAACGGTGAAACGGAATGAAACCTATCGGATCTAATATTACACGTTCTCTTGACATCGGTTCAGAGCTAGTATGTGCAGATAACTCCGGAGCTAAAAGACTTGAGATAATAGGAGTTCAGTCTAGACAGGGGAGAAGATCTAGAAGAAACTCAGCCGGTATAGGAGACAAGGTAATGGTCAAGATTCTAAAGGGAGACCAAGAAGTAAAGAACCAGGTGTTTGAAGCTGTAGTAGTAAGACAAAGAAAAGAGTTCCAGAGACCAAACGGTCTGAGGGTTAAGTTCGACGATAACGCAGCAGTACTAGTAGAAGAGACAGGACTTCCAAAAGGGTCCGTTACAAGAGGTCCGATCGCAAAAGAAGTAGTTGAAAGATTCTCACCGATCGGAAAGATTGCATCACAGGTGGTTTAAATGGTAAATAAGACAGATAACTGGAGTCCTGAATGGAACTCAAGCAAGAATCCATCAAAGCAGAGAAAGTATAGAGATAACGCACCTCTACATGTCAAAGATAACCTTATTTCTGCCAACCTAGACAAAGAACTAAGAGATGAGCTAGGAACCAGAAACATTAACCTTAGAACAGGAGATAGAGTAAAAGTAATGAGAGGAGACAGAAAAGGAGCTGAAGGGATTGTAAATAATATTGACAGATCCGATCTGAAAGTTTATGTCAGAGGAATAAACAATACTAGACAGGACGGATCCACAAATCAGAAGGCTTTCGATCCTTCAAACGTACAGATAACTGCATTAAACATAGAAGATACAGGAAGGCTGGACAAATACGATGTAGATGACTTTGAATCTATCAAAGTTGAAGAGGAAGAAGTAGAAGAAGCTCTATCAGAAGATGAAGAAGGAGAGATGATGCAAAGGATGAAGGATGAGGACAAGGATGAAGAAGAGATTGAAGAAGTTGAAGATATAGATGAAGAACTTGAGCCTGAGGAAGAAGAGACTGAAGAAGAAACGGACAAAGATTCTTCCGAGTCAGAAAGCTACGATAAAGTAGTCTCCAACAACATCGGAGATGTTAAAGAAGAAGTAGAGAGTATGGAAGAGCCTGACTACGACGCACTAATAGAAGCAGAAAAATCAAATAAGGACAGGAAAACCATGGTTGAGTGGTTGGAGAACCAAAAGGAGTGACTTAGAATGACACACCAAAAAAGATTATCGGCACCAAAGCATTACCCTATCAAAAGAAAGGATAACACCTATATTACAACAATTAAAGGATCTAGAAGTCAGGATTCAGCAATTCCTGTAGTAGTGCTATTAAGAGATGTTTTAGAGTACGCTGAAAACAAAAAAGAAGCTAAAGAAATAGTAAGGAACGGAGATATCCTTAGAAACGGAGACCGTGTCAGAGATATACAAGATGGCGTAGGTCTTCTGGATATAGTAGAGTTCCCTAAAACAGAAGAAGCATTTAGAGCAGTAAAAAGAGACGGAAATCTAGTTTTCGTACCTGTAGATGACGGCGAAAAAGTAGTTACTAAGATAGAAGATAAGAGAAAGGAAGGAGAAAGATTTGTGTACCGACTACATAACGGCGAAAACTACAGTACAAAAGATGAATATAGTACAGGAAACTCCCTTGTATTCAACGACGGAGTGAAAGAAGTTGATCTGGAAGAAGGAGCAAACGTACTAGTTATCGACGGAAAACATTCCGGCATAAAGTCAGAAGTTGAAGAGATTGTTAACAGAGGAAGTCATCCTGATACGGTAGAGATATCTGACGGTGTCGAAACCCGTGTAGAAAACCTTGTAGCTATCGAAGAGCTAGAGGTAGGTGAATAAAATGACAGAGAACGTTATGAAACAGATACAGATAAGCCAGGTTGTCGTAAACATCGGAATAGGAGAAGTAGGAGACAAAGTAGATAAAGCAGTAGACTTAGTAGAAAAGATGACCGGAAAGACAGCTGTAAAGACAGAGTCATCAGAAGCAGCAAAAGGATTTGGAAAGAGAAGCGGACTTAATCTTGGAGCAAAGACAACACTAAGAGGAGAAGAAGCTAGAGAGTTCCTAGAAAAAGTTCTTCCAGCAGTAGGAGAGATCGATGAAAGCTCTTTCCAAGAAGAAGGCAACTTCAGCTTTGGAATCTCTGAATATATTGATGTTCCTGGAGTAGACTACGATGCAGATATCGGCATGATGGGATTCGAAGTAGCTGTAAACCTGGAGAGGCCAGGTTACAGAGTGAAGAAAAGAGATTACAAGCCTACAAATGTTGGAAAAGAACATAAAGTTACTGCTGAAGACGCTAAAAACTTTGTAACAGAAAACTTTGATGTTGAGGTAAAGGAGTGATTTAGATGGGATACGAAGATATACTTGATCAGATTAAACACAAAAAAGGAAAGAAAGAGAAGTTTGAGAAGCATAACTCACCAAAAGAAAGAGATTACGGAAAGGCAAAGAAAGAGTGCAGAAGATGTGGCAGAACAGGAAGAGGAGTTATGAGTCAGTACGGACTTAACTACTGCCGTCAGTGCTTTAGAGAAATCGCGGACGAACTAGGATTTGAACAGCTGAAATGAGGTGGAAAATAAATGCAACATGATACTTTAAGCGACGCACTTTCCGCAATTAACAACGCGGCAAGAAATGATAAACAGTACGCAACTGTAAGTCCTACAAGCAATCTTGTTCAGAACGTACTGCTAAAGCTACAGGACGAAGAATATATCGGAGTATTTGAACTAGTAGAAGACGGTAAAGGAGGCAAGTTCAAGGTTGAAGTCAAACAGGAAATCAACCAGTGTAGACCTGTTAAGCCTAGCTTCTACGTAAAAAGCGATGAACATACAAAATGGGCCAAGAGATATCTTCCGGCTAGAGGTTTCGGCAAGCTTCTTGTGACCACTCCTGAAGGAGTGCTTACACACGAAGAAGCCGTTGAACACAACGTCGGAGGAAAACTACTTGGATATGTGTACTGAGGAGATCAAGATGAAAGAAACAGTAGAGATGCCGGAAGGATACGAAGCAGATTACAAAGATGGAGAGCTAACAGTTAGTAAAGATGGAGACAAAGTATCAAGAGATATGGAACATGCTCTTATCGAAGTAGAGATAGAAGATAACGAGATAACCTTCAGCAGCCATTTAGATAACAAGACTGTAAAAAGTATAGTAGGAACTTTCAGAGCTCACGTCAATAACATAGTTGATGGACTTGAAGAAGAACATGTCTACAAGATGAAAGGAGTTTACGCTCACTTCCCTATGGATATCAAAGTCGAAGGGAATCAGCTAGTTATCGAAAACTTCATGGGAGAGAGAAACCCTAGAAAGATAGCTATCGAAGAAGGAGTAGACGTAAATGTAGATGGAGAAGATCTTGAAATAACAGGATCGGACAAAGAAGCTGTAGGTCTTACAGCAGGAAGAATCGAACAGGCATGTAAGAAAGGAAACAGAGATCCTAGGACGTTCCAAGACGGTATTTATATTACAGAAAAAGGAGGTGAACGGTAATGAGCAAAGATTTCAAGAGACAGGATGCTCACAAGAAAAAACAGAATCCGGATTCCTGGAGAAACCCTGATGGAAACCATTCAAGGGTAAGGCTTGAGAAAAAAGGAGCAGCACCTAAGCCAAAGTCAGGATACAGAACGGATAAAGACATCAGAGGTAAACATCCTTCAGGATACGAGGAAGTAGCCGTACGCAATACAGACGATCTGGAAAATATTGATTCAGAGATAGAAGCAGGAAGAATAGGTTCAACAGTCGGAGGAAGAAAACGTGAAGAGATCATTGAAAAAGCTGAGGAAAACGACATAAAGATACTGAACAAGGAAACAGGTGAATACTAATGACAGATTTAAAGAGTCAGAAAAGGATGGCAGCGAAAGTAATGGACGTCGGAGAGAACCGTGTATGGATCAATCCGGATGAACAGGAAAAAGTAGAGGAAGCTATCACTAGAAAAGACATCAGAAACCTTGTTGAAAGCGGAACAATCCAGAAGAAAGATGTAAAAGGAACTTCCAAAGGAAGAAGCAGGAAAAAGAAGAAGCAGAAAAAGAAAGGACAGAGAAAAGGACATGGAAAACGTAAAGGTAAGAAGACAGCTAGAAAAGGTTCTAAACAGGAATGGATGGAACAGATCAGGGCTCTAAGAAAGAGGATGAAAGAGATGAAGGAAGAAGGAGAAATTACGAACGATGAGTATTGGGACCTTTACGATATGGCTAAAGGAGGATTTTTCAGGGACAAAAACCACTTAGAAAACCACGTAGAGAACAAAATGGAGTAGATAATATTATGGCTGATTCAACAAACTACAAAGTACCTTTCAGAAGAAGGAGAGAACAGAAAACAGATTATAACCAAAGGCTGAACCTATTGAAGTCAGGAAAGCCTCGTCTAGTAGTCAGACTATCAAATCAACATACTAGAGTTCAGGTATCAGAGTATAGAACTGAAGGAGATACGAACCAAGCCCAGACTTTAAGCAAAGAGCTTGAAGAGTACGGATGGGATGGAAACACAGGAAACCTTCCGGCTGCATACCTAACAGGATTCCTCGCAGCTAAGAAAGCAGAAGCAGATGAGGCAGTACTGGACATCGGATTAAAAGAAAAGAAAGACGGTGGAAGAGTATTTGCAGCTTTGAAAGGAGCAATTGATGCAGGTATGAATATACCTGCCGGAGAAGAAATCTTCCCATCTGAATCAAGGATAAGAGGCGAGCACATTGAAGAGATGAGAGATGTGGACGTCACCGAAAAATTTGAGGATACAAAAGAACAGATCGAAGGTGAATTTTAATGGCAGAACAACAAGAAGCTGAAGAGGAAGAAATATGGAAACCTAAGACAAAACTAGGAAAGAAGGTAGCCAACGGCGAAATAACCAATATTGAAGACGCTTTAGATTCAAGATACAAGATAATGGAAGAAGAAATAGTCGATCAACTAGTAGATCTATCGGAAGAAGTAATCCTAATCGGAGGAACTCCTGGTAAAGGAGGAGGAGCTAGAAGAACAGTTTCCAAGAGAACATGTAGAATGCACAAATCAGGAGAAAGATACTCTACAAAAGCCATGTCCGTACTAGGAAACAGAAGAAATGTAGTAGGTATAGGAGATGGAGGAGCAAATGACACAAGAGCAGCAATCGAAGATGCTAACAGACATGCTAAACTTAACCTGATTAAGGTAAAGAGAGGAAACGGATCTTGGGAAGACAAAGGTAAAGACAAGTCATCCATTCCGTTCAAGGTATCAGGTAAAAGCGGAAGTGTAGAAGTAACATTGAAGCCTGCACCGAGAGGAACAGGACTTGCAGCATCTGACGAAGTAAAGAAACTTCTAGAGCTAGCAGGAATCCAGAACATCTATGTAGAATCACATGGACAGACTCAGACCCGTGAAAACCTTCTAAAGGCGACATTCAAGGCTCTTGAAAAGCTAAACGAATACTCTTCAGAGGAAAAGTAAGATGATAGCAGCAATAAGAATTAGAGGTACAGTAGATACTGAGGAAAACGTAGAGAAAACCATGGAAAGCCTAAACCTTGATCAGAAAAACAAATGTGTTATACTAGAAGAAAGTAATTCAGTGCAAGGGATGTTAAATAAGGCAAAGGACTATATTACATTTGGAAGGGTTGCCGAAGAGAGTTTAGAGAAACTAGAGGAAAGAAAAGGAGAAGAAGTATCTAAAGGCGAAACAGTAAGACTTTCACCTCCTACAGGAGGATTCAGAGATACGAAAAAACAGGTCGGTCAGGGAGGATCCCTGGGCGAACGTGAACAGATGAATGATTTAATCAACAAAATGGTTTAAGGTGATTTAAATGACTAAACGAAGATCCAAGAAGAAAAGTTCAGGAAGCAACGGTTACGGAAGCAGAAAAAGAAACAGAGGAGCAGGAAACCGTGGTGGAAGAGGTAACGCAGGTAGAGGAAAGAAAGCTAAACATGAGAAACAGACAGGAGATGGAATCCACCAGCTAGGAGAAGTAGGTTTTACAGGAGATACAGAACAGAACGGAATCAACCTGCGTGACATTGATCAAAGGATCGAAAGTTTTGTAGATCACGGAGTTGCAGAAAAGACAGATGACGGATACGTTTTTTACGCAGATAAGGCAGGATATGATAAGGTTTTAGGCAGAGGACAGCTTAGGAACGATATAGAAATTCATGCAGAGAACTTTTCAGATTCCGCTGAAGAAAAGATCGATAATGCAGTCGAAATAGAGGAATAACAAAACATGTCATGGTTACTCACGGTAGCATCGTATTTGCCAAGCATTAAGGAACCTGAGAAAGAGCAGTCGTTAAAGCAGATGCTAACGTGGACCGGAATAGTTCTTCTAACTTACTTTACGCTTTCCGAGATTTCTCTATGGGGTGCAGATTCTCAAGCAATTGAACAGGCACTTCAACAGCTTGAGACATTTCAGACACTTCTAGGGGCAGAGATCGGATCTATAATTACTTTAGGTATCGGCCCTATAGTTACATCCTCAATTATCATGCAGATGGTTGTAGGATCAGATCTACTTAGATGGGACACTAATACACAGGAAGGTAAACAGAAGTTCCAAGCAGCTCAGAAAACGTTTGCATATGCTTTATGTTTCATTACTGCTCTAGGTTACGTTTTAAGCGGGACGCTGGGAGATGTATCCCACAGCCCTACGCTTGTAGCGCTTCTTACAAGTCAGATAGCTCTTGGAGGAATGATTATAATAATACTTGACGATCTTGTGCAGAAATGGGGATTCGGAAGCGGTACAGGACTGTTCATCGCAGGAGGAGTATCCAAAGCAGTTCTTATTTCATCAATCTCACCTTTAACAGAAAATGGAGAGTTCTATTGGATGGTTGACGGAACACCTGTAGGAGCGCTTTTCCAGTTTGCGACAACCTTGGAGTTTACATCATTAATACCAATCCTTTCCTCCGCAGTAGTCTTTGCAATAGTTGTATACATGCAGTCGATGAAAGTAGAGATACCGCTTACATTCGGAAACGTTAGAGGATTTGGTCAGAAATGGCCGCTTAAGTTCCTATACACATCCGTTATGCCTGTAATCCTTATTGCAGCATTAATTGCAAACGTACAGATAATGGGTACAGCGCTTGCCGGACAGGATGGATGTTCTCCTCTAGGATGTTTCTCACAGGGAGAAGCATCTTCAGGACTAGTAGCAATGTTGCAGGCACCTGCACAGTTCACCACCAACCTTGTTACAGGAGGATTTGATGCAATACCTGTATTTAGCTCTATCAGTATCCTAGGCCTCAGCATACCATTCTTAAGCCTAGAGCCAAACAGTGTTTTCCACGTGATATTCTATCTGTCGGTATACACCTTTGGATCGATCGTATTCTCGATCTTCTGGGCTAGAACATCCGGTCAGGGATCGGAGAAGGTAGCCGAACAGATACAGTCTACCGGTATGAAGGTTCCAGGGTTTAGAAAGGACACAAGAATGATTCAAAAAGTCCTCGATAGATACATCCCTGGACTGGCAGTACTCTCCGGTGCAGCTGTAGGATTTATCGCAGGAGCAGCAAACATGACAAGAGCAGCCGGAGGAGGAACAGGTATCCTACTTACGGTTATGATCCTTTACAGGATGTATGAACAGCTAGCTCAGAAACACATGGAAGAGCTGCATCCGGCTATGAAGGACTTCTTCAAGTAGAGGAAGCAACCGGTTTAAAAGCATTCTTCGCCATTTATTTTTTATCCAAATGTCGTTTATAGCCGATATCCTGTTAACCCTGTACGGAGTCTACAACATTATTTTCCAGCCTTTACTAGCTTTAGGGCCTTACTGGGCGATGGCCATCTTTTCCGTCATTCTAGCTTTTACCTTCTCAATGTTCTACAAGATGCTTTTAGACGTGGAGAGACAACAGGAGATAAAGGATAAGATAAACGAGTACCAGGAGAAGATGAAGGAGGCAAGAGAGGATGACGACAGCGAGGAGGCCTCTGAACATATGAAGAAGACTCTGGAGCTGAACCAGAAGATGATGATGTTAAACTTCAAGCCGATGTTGGCGACGATGTTCTTCGTAGCATTAATCTTTCCATGGTTCGGAGCAACGTTTTCACCGGCTGTAGAGCTTACAGAACAAGAAGATAACATATACACAGGAGAGTTTGTATATGGAGGAGAGTCAGTTGATGTTACCGTGGAAAATAGCTCAGAAACAACATTGACAATCGGAGAGGAAGAGATGACAATGGGCGATAGCTTTAGAATGCATGGTATTGACTGGAACACCGCACGGTTCGGAGATAACGGAGGATGGTTCTCAACAGCAGAAGGCACGATCCTAAGACTCCAAGCAGAGTTCATACCGCTACCGTTTAGTCTGCCTATAGCAGGAAATGTGCTGAACTGGCTAGGATTCTACATAATCATGGCGATGCCGCTGACATTTATCTTCAGGAAACTTCTAGGCGTTTCATAGATCAGGAAGATAAAGAACTTTAGAAAATCCTTTTAAAAATAATTGATTAATTGACATTTATGTTTATTGACTCCCTAAAATATCCTACAAGGTCCGAAGATCCGATAAGACAGTACGGAATCGCCGTCTTGCTTACTTTAGGATTCTTCCTAATCCTGCCTATATTCATACTTCTTGGATACTATGTAAAAGCGATAAGGGAGAGTGCAGAAGGAGAAAAACAAATGCCTGTGTTTGAAGACTACGGTAAGCTTCTGATAGACGGAATTAAATTCTTAGGAGTTACTTTTGGATACATATTCTTCATGATAATTGTTTTGGGTCTAACCGGAGCTATAGTTAGCTCACTGGCCGGAACCCTAATAGGATCCTTGGTAGGAGCGGTTCTAGGAACCATGGTTTTCTACCTATTTCCGTCCTCCATCGCTAACTTTGCAAAAAGGGATAGCTTCAGAGCCGCATTCTATCTCGGGGAGGTAATCAGACAGGCTTCAACCCTTCAGTATCTAAAAGCAATGCTGTTGCTGATACCGGCATTCATATTAGTCACTATAGCTCAGATGGTGGTAATAATGGGAGTAACTGCGACACTGGTCGGAATACCTGCACTAATAGTAATTTATCCTGCAATCATATTCTACGAATCACTTGTGTACTACCGTCTGATCGGAAAGTCCGTACAGTGAAGATATATCAAAAATAATCTGTATTAAAAGCTCGGCTACGGATAAACTGTTATGTCCAATAAGGAATGGTATACAAGAGTAGAAGCTGAGACAGATCCCGAGTTTGGCTCAGTGCCGGAAAAAAGATCTGTAGAGCAGATGATGAAGAAAGGAATATTTTTAGTCGATAAACCGTTCGGACCGCAGTCAAAACAGGTTTCTACATGGTTAAAAG
>LKMV01000004.1 GCA_001563995.1 Nanohaloarchaea archaeon PL-Br10_U2g16 | reverse complement strand
CGCCTTACGAGATGGGGGAAGGTGGAGGGTTTGACGGGACACACAACTACTTTACACAGTACTTAGAGTCTTTCGCGTCTTTCAAGGAAGAAGGCGAACGTAAGTACGGCTTCAGGATAGGAAGAGTAAATCCTCACGTTTCTGTAAGCCCTTTACCCCAAATCGAGCAGGAGAGAGCTCAAGGGGTAGGCTTGGATCCCTTTGGCTATAATATAGGCGAGTTTAAGAGAGAAGTATTTAACGAGAAATCCAGGAAAGGGAAAAACATGTTTGAGAATCCGGAGTTCCTAAAAAACCTCTACCATGTCTTCGTTAGAGATTACCTTGGAGAGCAGGAATGGCAACAGTTTGAACAGTTGTTCAGCAACTATTCAATGAAGTTCGATAAAAAATGGAGAAAAGCTAAAAACGAAGTTGTAAACGGCGAGTACAAACGTAGGACAGGTTCTGGCGAAGATGAAGATGTTAAGGTAATGGAAAAAGCAAATATGTTTAAAGTCGCTGCACAAGACCAGAGAGCTAAAAACAAATGGATGGATATTCTCAAAAGCGGTTACAGCTTTGAGCCGGTCGAAGTAGACTCTCAAACTCTAGAAACAAGGTATGGCAAAGATAAAATAGAGAATTTAGATGACTTAGACCAATTTGTAAAAAAATGTATTCAGAGACGTACTTTATCCGATATACAGCCAATACCTGATTTTGTATACTTTATGGAGAACAAAGAGCTGGGAAGAATGGTTTCTCCAATACTTGCAGGAAGTGAAGAGGATAGATTAACCAGAGAACTGGAGGAAATTCAGGAAGAGCTATGGGAGAAAGTAAAACCTGTTCTAGCAGAGGCGATGGATGAGCTGTGGATGTCGGAGCCAGAAGAGGCCGACGGAGAGGAGATTCAGGTCAGGGTATCTACGATACCTGTAGAGTACAAGATACAGGTTACCTCTAGAGAGTTAGAGATACCTCAGGAAAGGATCCCTAAGAAAGCTTATGACTACGGAATAAGGAGTAGTGAAATAGATTTGATAGACGCTGCCGAGGAGCTTTTTTCTGGAGAAGATCTTGAATACTTTAAAGAGAAAAAAGACTCGGAGGAAACAGACGAGGAAAGGGAGGAAAGACACAGGAAGTTTTTGGAAAGGTTTGCAGGACAGTTCGAACAGATAATGTGGCACCAGTCCAATCTGTTCTATAGAATAATACCTGCCTGGCTAGATGTGGCTCATAAGAACTACGATGGATACAAGGATTACGAAGGTCACAAAGGATGGGCAGCACCTAAGTTCATCTGGGAACATCTGGTAAGGCGGAGATGGGAAGAACATAAAGACCTAGATAAAGAAGTTGATCTAGATCTGAGGAATCCCCGGACCGAAAACGGGGAAAGCGACGATAAACTAAGATATTTTGACCTGTTGGAAAACAATAGGGAATTCCAGATGGACGTTGCAGCAGCTACGGCTTCGACCTATATGTGGGCTCTTTTCACACAGGAAAAAGGACGGTTCGATATCGAAGACAGATATGTAAGACAGAAATTTGATCTGGAAGGAGAGGAAAACGAGAAAGATCTGGTCGAAGATATCAGGAAGAACGGATGGACCTGGATCGACTGGATGAACAGGTTTGGAATCGGCATGAATATGGAGACGATGTCAGGCAGCCATAGGCAGATGTTTAATCTTTGGAGGCCTAAAGATGTGGTGACAGCTTGTAGGGCAATTAACATTACAGCCAGGAAGCGATTAGAAGAGGGTGGAAAGTTAGGAGGACTTGAAAAAATGCATGAAGATCTCTACAGCTGTCCTGTAAAGTTCACGATCGACATGGAGCACGTCTCAAGCTTCGGTGTGGATCCTGTGGACGAAATGAGGATTTTGAGAGATCAGGAAAAGTACCTGCTGGAACAGCCAATTACTTTAGATATAGATGGAGAAGAACACAAGATAGAGGTTCCCGGAGACCCTGAAAAACCTCTAGCAAAGATGGTAAGGATGTACCACCTGACCAAACCAGGTCATGAGACAAGCACTAGCCAGACAGGTCACATCCACGGACCTTTCAGGAAGGGAGATGAAGGACTTTACAGATGGCTTTTCAGGATGGTAGAATGGGGATTTGCCAGAACCGGGGAAGACGGCGAGAGAGCCTCCGTGATGTATGAAATAGGTGGAGATTTTGCCGGTACCGTGTATCAAGCAAAGCTAGCTATGGATATGGTCAAGCTAGGTATAGATCCGGACAAAGATTTGGACCCGGCAAGGGTAGATCCGGAAGGAGATTACGATTCGACGGAAGAGGCGTTAATTGCAAGGTTCTTCAACATGGACAAATCAAACTTCAGCTCGGAATGGGCAAAGATAGAGCAGAACGCATTTTCACCGTTAGAAAGGTTAATAAATACAAAGACCTTCGACAAGACTTACTCCAGCGAGGGAGCGATAGAGGTTGGAGAGCTGAGACCTCAGGAATGGCCTATGGAAGAGTACCGTTAACTGAAACATTTAGTGATTTATGTTTACTCGAGAGTAACAATAATTTCCAAACCTTTTTAAGGTTGGGCAGACAAGAACTCTATGTGACCATGAGTTCTAAGGAGAAACTAAAAGAAATGCGTGAAAAGTCTCAGGAGCGTAGGATGGAAGCTGCTGAAGAGTTCTCAGAAAAACTTAAAGATAAACTAGGCGACAAGGTAAAAGTCGTGGCTGTATGGGGAAGCGTCGCAAAAGGCGAGCACGGAGCTGACTCTGATATCGATACCCTTGTAGTTCTCGACGATACTAAACTTAAACAGGACGTACCTGACGATGCAAAGAAAAAGATTCAGAAAAAGGTAACACAGGCTGCAAAAGATACTGATGACAGGATTACAATCCAGTACTTCCCGTTCCTAACCGAGTTCTGGGACTCTCTAAGGAAAGGAGAGCCTCTTGCGATTGAAGCAGTAAGACACGGGGAGCCTGTATACGACACAGGTATCTTCATGCCTGCGAAAAGACTTCTTCAACGTGGAAAAATTAAGGCAACAAGAGAGTCTGTAAAGAAAAGGCTTAAGATGGCAGCAGCAGGTTATAAGAAGGCAGAAAACAACCTCAGATCTTCTATCCCACATAAGCTTGAACAGGTTATGGCAAACGCAGGCCAAGGACCTATCATGCTTGTAGGTAAGAACCCTCCTCCAAAGGAGAAAGTTCCAGAAACACTGGAAGAGATGTTCGTAGAAAAAGAAATGCTGGAGGAAGAGTACGTAGAGATTGCACAGGAGCTGTACGACTTCGGAGACAAAGGTGAGAAGAATCCTGAAGACGTAACAGGTCAAGAAGTAGAAGAACATCTACAGAAAGCGGACGACTTTGTTAGAAGGATGCATAAGCTCGTCTCACAGCTAGGATCCCAGAAAAAGGTAAAAGGAGTTGTAGACGACTACAAACAGTTCTTAAAGGCAAACGTAGCTGCACTAAAATCCAAAGGTGTAGAACCGCCTGAAGACAGAGATGATCTTCCGGAAGTAGTAGCAGAGAACCTAGAAGTAGGAGAAGAACATGTAGAAATGTTCGACAGATGGGAAGAAGTGATAGGCAAGATTAAGGACAAGGATATGGATGATGTGAACGAAAAAGAGCTGTACGAGCTAAAACAGGACAGCAAAGAGTTTGTATCCCAGGTAGGTAAAGACATTAAGGAGATGAAGGAAGAGAAGGCAAAAGAGATGACACCGGATATGGATACTTCTTCAGTAGCAGATGCAGCGGATACAGAGGAGATGATCCCTAACCTAGAGCAGAAGGCGGAGAAAGAAGTAGAAGAAGAGGAAGAGAAGGAGTAAACCGCTACCTTTATTTCTCTATTCTTTTATTTTAACTATATGAAGATCTTCTGTTTCGGCGACTCCATAACATACGGCGGCAGCTACTGTTGGGCATCTCAGCTGAGAAGATATATGGAAGAGAAAGGCAAAAAAGACAGCGCCAACGTATACAACCTTGGAGTAAAAGGAGATAGTTCCAGAGAACTTTTAAACAGATTTGAGAACGAGATAGATGTTAGAGAGCCGGAAGAAGACTCATTGATAGTTTTTCAGATAGGTATCAACGACTCTCAGTGGATCAAGACAAAGAACAACAACAGGGTACAGTTGGAGGAGTTCCGACAGAATCTTGAAAAACTATGGTTTAAAGCCAGACAGAGAACAGAGAATATCATCTTTCTAGGTCTGACACCGGTAGTTGAGTCAGAGGTTGATCCGGTAGACTGGAACAGTAACAAGGCTTACAGGACAAAAGAAGTAAGGAAATACGAAGACGAGCTGTTCAGATTCTGCCAGCAAAAAGATCTAAAGTTCATAGAGCTGTACGACCTGTTCCTAGAAAACGGATACAACGAACTATTGAAAGATGGCATACATCCAAACGAAAAAGGGCATGAAAAGATATTTGAGGCTGTTAAAAAGGAAATTAACTAATCCTTATCAGGAAAAAGATACTCATGTACATGTGAATGCTCTAAAGCCCATACTTTGTCATCAATATCTTCTATTGGTAAACGTTTAGGCCTACCTTCCCAAGAGCTTTCCATCTCTCCGCCGACCACTTCAGCCTCGAAGAATATCTCAGGACCACCACTTTCGTTCTGCCTAATATCAAGCAGGTTGCCGATTTCGACATCAAGACCTGTTTCTTCACGCATTTCTCTTTCCGCAGCCTCCTTCAAACTCTCAGACTTATCCATAAATCCACCGGGAAGCCTATAAGATCCTCCAAGCTCCAAAGCTACAATCTCGTCGTCATCCGTATATGCAAGTACAGCAACAGTAGGAGGAGGCCAAAAGACTCTAGAAATCAGCTGAGCGATGTAATGTTCAGGGTAATCCTTGATGAACGATGAAATTTTGTCCCACATAGTAAATCAAATAGGAGATTAATCACCAAATTTACCTCTCTTCGCCCATTTCCTTAACCTTCTTCATCCTAAACGTCTCTTCTCTCTCGGACTCCTCTAATGCCTGAGAGACTTTATCAAGAGCCCCTTCAAGCTCAGGTATAACCTTGTGTTCCAATGCGTTGACCCTTCTCTTTGTCTTCTTGATCTCTTCAAGAAGCTTTATCATCTTTGTCTGTGTCTCTGCCGCTTGGACCACATTCTCTAGAAGTTCTTCGTATTTGTCAGCCGTACTGTCGATCCTGGATGTCGAAGAAGTTACACCGTATTCCCGGGACAACATATCCCTTCGGACGCTTTCCGACTCTATCTCCGGAACCGTAACCCCCATAATATTTTTGGTAGTAGTGGTTATAGCCGGTTCATCTGTTATAGTGAATGTATTGGCCTTTATGCTGCTCTCGCCGTCGTAAACCTTTGCCAACAGCATCTTTAGACGAGCCTGCGCGTAGGCTTCTGAGAGATCGTCATTTACTGTTCTTGCATCATCTACTATCTCCATGAACTCATGGATAAGGCCATCCCTCTTCTTTTCAAGGATATCGTGGCCGTTGTCAGCCAGATCTATCCTTTCTTTTAGCCTGAGTTCTTCAGACCGTGTCGGTTTTACGTCCTGTGTCATTACTCTTCGTTCTGTTCAGAGTTTTTGAAGTATTTTTCACGCATTTCAGGATCAATCTTTGTAAGCTCTGACTCCGGAACCATGGAAAGCAGCTCCCAACCTAGATCCAAGGAATCCATCATCTCTCTGTTTTCTCTATTGCCCTGGTTTACAAACTCTTCCTCAAACTTCCTTGTGAAGTTCAAAATCTTTTCATCCTTTTCTGAAAGAGCATCTTCTCCAACAATCGCTACAAGATCTCTCAGGTTCTGTCCTTCAGCGTACAGAGCGTAAATCTGATCCTTTAAATCGCCGTGATCCTCTCTTGTAAACCCTTCGCCTATACCGTTGTCCATCAAACGGCTTAATGATGGCAGAACATCTATCGGAGGTTTGTAATCCTGGTTGTCAAGATCCCTGTCCACAACGATCTGACCCTCTGTAATATATCCGGTTAGGTCAGGAATCGGATGGGTAATGTCGTCGTTAGGCATTGTCAGGATCGGAATCTGAGTTACAGATCCTTCTCTGCCGTTGATGATTCCTGCTCGTTCATATAGGTTTGCAAGATCCGTGTACATGTATCCCGGATATCCTCTTCTGCCAGGTACTTCTTCTCTAGCTGCAGATACCTCTCTGAGGGCGTTGGCATAGTTAAGCATGTCTGTCATAATCACAAGTACTTCCATACCTTCCTCATACGCCAGGTACTCTGCTGTTGTTAGAGCCATCCTAGGAGTAATGATTCTTTCAGGAGCAGGATCCGATGCTTTGTTGAGGAATACTACGCTTCTTTCAAGAGCTCCTGTTCGTCTAAACTCTTCGATGAAGTCCTGCGACTCTTCCTCTGTAATTCCCATTCCTGCGAATACTACAGCGAACTCTTCATCTTCTCCTTGTACATCTGCCTGTCTTGCAATCTGCATAGCAAGCTCGTTATGTGGCAGACCTGATCCGGAGAAGATTGGAAGCTTCTGACCTCTTACAAGCGTGTTCATGATATCGATTGTAGAAATCCCTGTCTGAATATAGTCTTCAGGAAGTTCTCTGGATGAAGGATTAATAGCCTTTCCAACGATATCCCTTTCTTCCTCAGGAATGATCTCAGGTCCATCGTCAATCGGCTCTCCTGTACCATCTAGGACTCTTCCAAGCAGGTCGTCCGTACACGGCATCTTCACGTTCTGGTCTAAGAACCTTACACGTGCGTCCTGTCCGATTCCCTGTGTATCCTCGTAAGACTGGACAATTACTACATCTTTAGAGGTTTCAAGTACTTCTCCTTTCTTAACCTCTCCTTCAGCAGTCTCAATCTCTACGATATCTCCGTAAGCTATGTCATCGGTTTTCTCTACAAAGACCAAAGGTCCTTTAACCTGTTCAATTGTCTGGTATTCTTGTTGTGTCATATTATCACCCTTACTCCTGAACTACCTGTTCAAACTCGTCTTCCATAAGGTTTTGAATCTCTTCCTTCTTCTCGTGGTAATCTTCTGTGAACTTCATCTCCGAGACCTTGTTCTTGGATTCTAGAGCCACAAGGTCCTCTACCAGTGCTCCGTCTTCAAGAGCTTCATAGGCTCCGTCAGCCCATTCAAGTATTAGCTCAAGGATCTCAAACGTTTTTTCAGGAGATGAGTACTGATCTACATCATGGAACGCGTTCTGCTGTAGGTAGAACTGTTTAACCATTGTTCCAATCTCCAGTGTAAGCCTTTCTCTATCCGGAAGGGCGTCTTTACCTACAAGCTGAACAGTCTCCTGTAGCTCTCCATCCTTCTGAAGAATATCCCTCATCCTCTGGATGTTTTCCTGCCAGCTGTTATCTACTTCGTCTTTGAAGTAATCAGAGAGCATGTCAGCGTATCCCGAGTATGAATCGTCCCAGTTGATCGATGGGAAATGTCTCTTCTCAGCTAGGTCTGCGTCCAGCGCCCAGAAGTTCTTGACAACCCTTAAAGTGTTCTGAGTAACCGGTTCAGAGAAGTCCCCTCCAGGCGGGGAAACTGCTCCTACGATTGACACGCTACCGGGATCGTCTTCAAGCCCTAAAGGATCAGCTCTGCCTGCCCTCTCGTAGAACTCAGCAAGCTT
Source organism: Nanohaloarchaea archaeon PL-Br10_U2g16 (assembly GCA_001563995.1). Taxonomy (GTDB): domain Archaea; phylum Nanohalarchaeota; class Nanosalinia; order Nanosalinales; family Nanosalinaceae; genus PL-Br10-U2g16. The sequence goes on along the minus strand of LKMV01000004.1, from coordinate 18,285 downwards.
TGAGGAAAGATATGCCGGATAACCTCTCTCACCAGGCATCTCCTCCAGCCTTGCAGAAATTTCACGCATAGCTTCCGCCCATCTAGATGTGGAGTCCGCCATCAGCGCCACGTCGAGTCCCTGATCTCTGAAGTACTCTGCAATCGTCACACCTGTATAAATTGAAGCTTCTCTAGCTGCAACAGGCATGTTTGAAGTGTTTGCAATTAAAACAGTTCTATTTATGATTTTATCTCCTGTCTGAGGATCCTCTAGCTCAGGGAACTCTTCAAGCACCTCTGTCATCTCGTTCCCACGTTCCCCACACCCGATATATACAATTATGTCGGCGTCGGAGAACTTTGCCAGTGACTGCTGTGTAACCGTCTTACCTGAACCGAAAGGTCCTGGGATAGCTGCTGTACCTCCTTTTGCGATCGGGAACAGTCCATCAAGAACCCTCTGTCCTGTAATAAGCGGTATCTCCGGTTTCAGATCATCATCCACAGGTCTTGAATCCCTGATAGGCCATTCCTGTCTCATCGATATCTCTTGTCCTTCTACCACCGCAACAGTCTCGTTAACGCTGTAATTTCCTTCATTAATCTCTTCAACCTCTCCACCTTCGTAATGTGGAGGCAACATTATCTTATGCTCTCCATACTTTACCTCAGTGGTTCCTAGAACATCTCCAGGTTCTACCTCGTCGCCTTCTTCTACTACAGATTCAAACTCAAAGTTTTTGTCAGGATCTATTCCGGGAGCATCTTCCCCTCTCTCAATAAAGTCACCTGTCTTTTCCTGTAGATCCTGGAGCGGTCTCTGTAGACCGTCATAGATAGATCCGAGTAGACCTGGACCTAAATCTACGGAAAGCGGTTGTTCTGTGTTCTCAACAGGCTCTCCAGGTTTTACACCGGTAGTGTCTTCGTAGACCTGGATATATGTTTTCTCTCCTTCGATTTGGATAACTTCTCCCATGAGTCCTTCTTCGCCGACCTTAACCACGTCGTTCATCTGTGGTTTCATGTCCTTTGCGACTACTACAGGACCCGTAACTTTGTAGATCTGACCTTTTGAATCTGTCATTTTTGATTGTCACCTTGAATAGTATAATTTAGATAGTCCTCTGAAGTAAATCCGTAATAGTTATTCATGATATATCAATTCCGATTACGTTCTTGATTTTCTGTTCAAGACCTGAGATACCTGATTCTTCGGAAAGCGATACAAATACGGGATCGACCGAGCCTTCTACCTTTCTCCTAACCTTTTCAGAGAGCTGATCGATATCATCCTCTTCCACCACAACTATACCTAGATCGTCCTGAGTCATGAGCTCTTTCAAGGTCGCAGAATAGTTTTCCGTTCCATAAGTCCTCTGAACCCCTGCTAGTTCAAAGCCTAGTGTAAACTCTTCGTTCCCTACTACCGCTATCTTTTTCTTCTTGTCCTCTTCCATCCTATACACCTAAGCAATTATCAAGTTTGATCTTATAGTCTCCTGGTTTTGGATACCCGTCTCTTTTGCTCTGATCAACATCCTGAGATTCTTTACCTCTGTAATCTTTGCCACAACATATCCAAGAATCGATGTTGCACCCGGAGGCTCTAGATGTAGGCTTTTTAATGCTCTGTCAAGCCTTTCAACCTCTAATCCATGTTCTACGTCTTCAATATCGTCACTGCTCGCCTTCGCACCCAACATATCTTCTTCAATAATATTTACTGCAGAACCGTAATCTTTAGCATTCATAATCTTCTTGATAGTATCGGACATCTCTTCTTTCACAGACCATTTCTCCATTTCATCCATTCCTTTTCCATATTTTTTCAGTCTAAGAGCAGTCTTTGCGTTTTCAAACTCCGCTTCCCTTTCTATGAAATCCTTAAACCATTTGCTTCCTATATTGTTAGATACCTGCTCCATCTCCTGGTAGTACGCCCTGTCAAGGTTTCTCTCAATCTCCTTTAGATTATCAGCATCTTTGATATATGAGCAGTAATCGATCTCAGATTCAGGGAACTTTATAGCATCACATATTTCATCGAACTCTTTCTCAGATAGTTCAAGCAACTGTTCCTTTGAATACCCGCCTACAGGGACTAACATGCTCTCTAAATCTCCTTTTCCTCCTTTTCCTCCTCTCTTCCATCTCAGAATTCTCTTTATACTTAGTATATCATATCTCCTCAAAAATGATCTCAGAACCGGCTTCAAATCATCAGAGGCTATCTCGCTTAAATGCGCCATAGTCCTTGAAAGGTTTCTAGCTAAAGCCAACTCTATAAGCTCTACCCCATCATATTTGGAGCCCAAGTCGTTAATATCCTGTTTATAGTCGCCTTCCTCCAGCTTGCGTGCTATCCCGTTAGGCTGCATCTTTATCATATCTTCATAGTCCTTTCTCTCAAGCAGCTTAGCCTTCTTGGCACTTACTCTTGCAAATGTGTAGGGATAGTCTTTTTTGATCATTTTAACCACTGAAAAGTTTTTCTGCGATTTTACCACGGTAGCTGTCTTTGAACCTCTGTTTGATTTTTCCGTAGGTGAAGTTCTGCCTCTTCTCACCGTCATCTGAGACAATGATAACTCCCTCTATGTCTTTCTGCTCGAAATCAGTATCTACGAATTTCTCAAACTCCTCAGAGCCGATAACCTTACCTGGCTCAAAGTTTACCTTTTCAAGACATCTGTCTAGGTAGTTCTGTTTCTCTTCTTCTGACAGTTTTTCTAGACTGTTTTCGAACTGATCGAATACTTGGTTTATCTTTTCCTCTTTTGCTGAAAGCTTGATCTGTTTAGCTTTCATCCTTGCGTTTGAGACAGTCTTTTTCTCATAAGTATCCTTCTCTTCTTCAAGCTGTCCTTCATACTTCTCATGTATCTCTTCAGCTTCTTCCTCAGCTTCCGATATTATCTCATCAGCTTCTTCCTCAGCATCTGATATAATTTGATCTGCTTTTTCTCTTGCGTCGTCCAGTATTTCCGATTTAACTTGTTGAAGTCCCATATTATCACGTTAAATAAATTGGAGGTGAAAACGGGCTTCCGCCCGCTTTCTCTATCCGATAAATCCTGTTGCAACCAGTGCAACTACAAGTCCGAAGATAACCATAGTCTCCGGAATAACGGCCAGGATAAGCACCTGTCCAAACAGGCTATCGTCTTCAGCTAGAGCTCCCACTCCTGCTGTACCGATTTTTGCCTGTGCCCATGCTGTTGATAGGGCTGTTACGCTGATTGCGATCGCTGCTGCGATTGCTCCGAATTCTGTTGCCATTGTGTGATTTTCACCTGAAATATTATTTAAACTGTTGTCTCCGTTAAGAGCTTCGGTCTAATCCGCTCCAAAAGGAGAGTATTTTTTACCGCCCCCTTCATAGAACCATCCGAACATCTCTACGTAATGTAGACGGATACCCTGAAGGAAGCCTTCCATGATTTTAATGAACGTGAGTATTATATGTGCAAACACCAGGATCAATGCTCCTACAGCCATACCTAGAAGAGATCCTGAGGCAAATGCAGGACCGGCTATAGCATTTGCTGTACCTGCAAGGGTGTATGCTGCCATACAGACCCCGAAAAGCCTTAGATAAGACAGTATATTAGATGCAAGGCTTGGAATCTCTACCAATCCTTCTACACCCTCTCCCTTGTAAAGCATCAATACCGTTGGAACAGTAATTCCCATAAAGACTGCTACCGCAGGTACTGTGCCATACGTTGATGCGGTAAAGTATGCTGCTACCGCAGCAACCTGAAGGAACATCCACGAGATCTTGGCAAAAATCGCTTCTAAGACCCCATGATGTACATATTCGTTGTACGCTCCTATCAGTAAGCCTAAGTTAACATGAACTACACCGATTCCTAACGTTATGTAAAATATCTCTGTCCACCAGTCAGCACGGTAGAAAGGCGATTCATATATCTGGAAACCGAACATCTCACCGTATATCAGTCCAAAGATAAGCGTAGCTGCCGAAGTCCAAAGCAGTGCCTTAAATATATCTGCAGCCGCAGGGAAAAACTTCATACCTGCTAAAAACACTACTGCGGTCGAAATACCATAACCTGCGTCCCCAATCATCATTCCGAAGAATAACGGGAAGGTTAAAAGCAACATAAAAGAAGGATCTATCTCATTATATCTAGGAACAGATACAAGATCGGTCAGTGCCTCAAAAGGCTGTACAACTTTATTATTTTGATGTTTTACAGGAGGCTCTTCTCCCTCTTCCTCTTGAATATGAACCCTGTCCTCAGTAGCGTCTCTTATCCTTGTTTCTAGCCTATCAAACTCCTCGGTTGGAACCCAGCCATAGGCAATAAACGCATTTTCTGTAGTTGCAAAGTCTAGAGGCGCTTCAGCCTTCTCAACCTTCTTTGTAAGAAACTGCTCAATATTTTCCAGCCCTTTGCTCCACTCTCTTGCTGTTTCTTTTAGACCTGCTCTATACTCTTCTTTTTTAGCTTCTTTTTCTTTCTTTCTGGACTTAATCTCTTTTGCTAAATCTTTTACATTTCCTTCCATGCCGATATCCGGAAGTTCATAACTTCTTGAATAGGAAGAGTTTAGTACTTTCTCAAACTCATCACTATATTTATTATGGTAGAAAACCACTGAAGCTTCCTTTCCTTCAGCTATCTCATAGTTTTGATTTGGGGCTTCAGACTCAAACATTTCTCTGTCAATATCTCCTATAAATACAGAAAGCGTATCAGAACCTTTCAGTTCTCTGTAGCTTACGCCCGAACCTTTCAACATATCAAAGAACGTTTTCTTGTCCTCTAAATCTTCGATTTCTCTCTCAAGCTTGTCCATCTCTTCACGCGACTCTTCTATCTGAGCATCGATGTTGGGCAGATTCCTCTGAACCTGGTCTATTGTTAGGTCCTTTTCCTCTCCCTCAACTTCAGGTAGCTTGGAAAGTGTAGATCTAAGATCAACCAGCAGTTCAGAAAGCTTGTCTGCTTCAGAGGATGGAACCCCTGTATCAAGCTCTCCATCATAATCATCTATATCTAAAAGCTTAAGATCATACAGTTCATCGATAACAGTATCTAGATCTTTCTTTGCTCCTGTTATGGATATTTTGGTCATTTCTGCTGGCTTAATAAATCCCACCTACTGGAACTGTTGGTCAAAACTATCTTCAAGAAACTCTAAAGCATCTTCACGGTTTTTGGAAGCTTGATTTCTTATATCTTCTGCTTCTTCACCGGCTTCATCTAAAATATCTTCTCTTTGATCATTTACATCTTCTTTAAATCTTTCAAGCCGATCGTATTTTTCTTCCTTTGCCTCAGATTCTGCCCGAGTTATAATATCTTCTGCTTCGTCTTCTGCATCTTTCACAGTTTTCTTAGCGTCTTCTCTAGCTTCCTCGATTATCTCATCGGCTTTTTCTTCAGCGTCCTGTACTTCCTGTACTACGTCAACCATAATTGATCCACCGCATCAAAAAACCGAACCGGATAGACTTATAAACCCTTCATCCGCCGAAAAAAGTTAACTGATATATAAAGTTTTGGGGAGATAACTCAGGTTTTAAAAATAAGTTGAAAAGATTGTACTATGAAGGAGAGAGGCTTCAAAATTTACGCACCTGAAGAGCAGGAGCCGGATAAGGAGTCGGACGTATTCTTTAATGATAAAATGATAAAGAACAGGGATCTCTCGACCGCAGCAGCCAAAATCTTCCGAGATCAGGTCGAGCTCAATGAGTTCAGGTCATGTGACGCGCTTTCCGCGTCAGGAATCAGAGGTTTCAGGATTTCAGATATCTCAGATAAAGTATTCTTCAACGACTCCAACCCCCTAGCGGTTGAAAGTATCGAAAAAGGCCTGGAGGCCAACGGAATAGACCCTTCAAAGGTTGAACTCTCTAACAGCAACGCAAACGTATTTCTTTCCGACAACAAGAACCTATTCCATTATATAGATATCGATCCTTTCGGCTCATTCCTAGAGTTTCTGGATTCAACCGCCAGAGCCGCAAACCATCAAAGCTTTGTAGGTCTAACCGCTACAGATAACGCAGTGACCTCCGGAAGTTACAAAAAGACATGTATTAGAAGATACGGATCTACACCTCTAAAGAACTCGTTTATGCATGAGACAGGTCTTAGAATCTACCTAAAGGAAACGTTTGAAAACTTTGCACGGTTCGATAAAGAGTTTGACCCGAAGATATGCTGGCATGAAAGACATTACTCAAGGGTATCCGGCAGAGTCACCGAGTCAAAACAGAGAGCCAACAACTCTACAGAAAATATAGGCTACCTAAGCTTCTGCCCTAAGTGCCGTTGGAGAAAGCTTGAAAGAAAAAACAAATGTGGAAACTGTGGGAACACCGACCTAAAGCTAGCCGGACCTCTATGGACAGGGAAGTTTATCGACCAGAGATTTACCAAGAAGATGAAAGAGAAGATACCGGACAGCTGGGAGGATTCCAAACAGTTGCTAGATAGGATAGACAGTGAAGCAGAGCTTATAACACCTTTCTACGATCTTCACGAACTATGTTCAAATATAGGCATCTCTTCTCCAAAAAGAGAAGCTGTTACTGAAGCAATAAGGGAGAAAGGTTATCCGGTTTCCAGAACTCATTTCTCACCTACCGGTTTCAGGACAGATGCTCCTATAGAAGATATAAAAGATATAATCAAGGAACTAAATTAATCTGAGAGCTTAGAGAGGTTTTGACAGGTCAGAATATAACAATTTTCTTAAGTATGGATTTCGAATACAGTAACATGGTAAAGGACACGTTAAACTCGGCGATCACATTTGTAACAAGCCTTCTTGTCGGCGCTATAGGTATACATTACGGTGCTATAGCGGTGCTTGGAGGATCAGAGTTCACATTCGCAGTTATTGCAGCACTGATAGGTGCAACGGTATGGGGGCTAGCCAGCTTCTTCTCAGGATGGATACCTCTGCTTGGCTCCCTGATCACCTTTCTAGCATGGCTGATAACTATAAACCTGCTATACGGAGGAGGACTGATAGCAGCTCTACAGATAGCTATCATAGCGTGGATAATATCAGTAGTGATACTATTCGTACTTTCACTCATAGGTCTGACAGACACAAGAGCGATAGGGGTTCCCGGAGCTTGAATTAAACGAAAAGAAACAAAAAGAAGTAAGAAAAGGAGAGCTCTATTTACTTTTTTCTTCCAGCTCTTCTTCCAGACCTAGCTTTTCTGCTAGCTCTTTGTAACGGTTCCTTATTGTTACCTCCGTAACACCTACTACATCCGCAACTTCTCTCTGTGTTCTTTTCTCACCTTCAAGTACTGCTGCAATGTAAAGTGCAGCTGCTGCAAGACCTGTAGGTCCTTTTCCGGAGAGAAGATCTTTCTCCCTAGCTTCCTTCAAAATGTTCCTTGCTCGTGCCTGTACCTGTCCTGAAAGCTGTAGCTTCCCGGCGAAACGTGGAACGTAGTCCTGTGGCTTTGCCGGAAGAATCCTAAGACCTAGCTCCCTAGCTACGTATCTGTATGCCCTACCTATCTCCCTTTTCTCAATACCGGAAGCATCAGATATCTCATCTAGAGTTCTTGGAGTTCCCTGTTTTCTAGCTACAATATATAGCAGCGCAGAGATAATTGACTCCATACTTCTTCCTCTGACCAGTCCCTGATCTACGGATTTCTCGTAAAGCCTTGCAACCTCTTCGTGAACTGACTCAGGAAGGTTCAGGTTGGAGACCATAGAGTTCAGTTCACTCAACGCAAAGCCTAAGTTCCTGTCCTTTGACTTAGTTAGCCTTTTGTGCCATTTTCTCAGCCTGTAATACTGTGCTCTCTTGTTTCCGGATACTTTGTACAGCTCTCCGGAACCTTTACCGATCTCTGTAGATACACCCATATCGTGTTTGGTGTATGTCAGTGGCTGTCCTGCTCTTGCCTTTTTCTCTCTTTCCTCTGCGTTGAAAGCTCTCCACTCGGCAGATTCATCGATTCTTTCTTCATCTATTACAAGCCCACATTCAACACATGAAAGCTCTCCTGCTGCAGAGTCTTCTTTGAACCTCTGGCCCCCACATTCCGGACAGGTGAGAACAGTATCTCCTTCTTCTGCTTCTTCCCTTCTAACCTCATAGCCTTCTCCTTCTTCTATAGTTTCATCATCCAGCTCTTCCTGGGAGCTATCCTCTGCCTCAGTCTCGTCTTCGTCTTCCTCCCACTCTTCTGGTATCTGATAGTCGTCAAACTGCCGTCTTGGAACGTTGTGATCTTCTGTCATGATAATGTTAAACCTCGTTTAAACTGATACCGAACAGATCAAACTAATACATTTAAAACAGTTGGACCCTAAACTTTAAATACGTTTTGAATTTATTCTTTATCCCCGAGTAACAAACAGCTATGCTGTAGTTTACACAACCAGAACCGAAAATAGAAATCATTATGGTTAAAAATATCAGTCCGGAAAATAAATCATAGATGGTAGATTCTGATTTTAGATTAAAAAGGGAGATCCTAGTAATATCAGGCATACTAGCTTTAGGTAGTTTATTCGTTACCTTCCCGTTTTTAGACGCAATTATACTTGGTGCTGCGGCCTCTTATTTTCTCAGATATGCCCAAAAGAGGCTTGATGTATATATAGACAACAGTCAGATATCTTCAATGATTGTAGTATCAGCTATCGTAGGCATTATATTCTTCAGTCTCTTTGGTTTTGTAAGCAACTTCGAGACTATCACTCTGAGTGCAGTAAGTCTTGCACAAGACTATCAGGAAGGCAGTAAAGCGTTTATAGATCAGCTTGAGATCTCTGATGAAGTAAAGAACAACTTAAAACAACAGGTTGACTCATTCTTCCAGCCTTCACAGGTGCAGAACCTCTTTACAGATATACTAGCCTCACTCCCGATGATAATAGTGGATTTAGGAATATTCTTGGTAGTAGCGATATATCTGTTCAAGGATGAGAAAAAACTTAGATCTGAGTTCTATTCAGCTGTAGAGAAGCTCCCAAGAAATGAAGAAAAGATAGCAAGGACTCTGATAAGATCTATAGACTCTATATTTAGAGGAGTATTCATAACACAGTTTATCGTTACTTTCCTGATCATACTAATCACATTTATCGGGTTCCAGATAATAGGGTTTGTGACAACACCTATACCGTTCACACTGACCTGGTCAATAATTATAGGGATAGCTGCTTTCCTGCCTATCATAGCAGCATTCATGATCTACGGTCCGATGGGATTCTACTTTTTGTTCTTCGGAGAGCCGATAAAAGGAACGTTGATACTAGGTTTTGGACTAATATTCCTAAATATCATTCCGGCTATCTTCCTTAGACCTTACGTAGGATCGAAACAGATGGACGAACATCCGCTTATAATATTCTTAGGATTCTTAGCAGGGCCGTTGACGCTTGGACTGAAAGGGATAATTGTAGGGCCTATAGTTTTGATCCTGGCAAAAGACTTTATCCTTAACTACAGCGATATTGTTTCATCTGAGCCTGAGAGCCACATATCGGACAGGTAGAGCCTGAAAGTTCTTTTCCACACCCTTTACATACTTTCTCCCATTTAAACTTCTGTTCTGTAGGTTCATCAAGAAAACCTTGAAAATCTACATCCATATGAAGAGCCAAGTTCTGAAGCGGCTTGTCATCGGTTACTAGTGTAATCCCTAACTCTAATGCCAACGCAAGAAGTTTTTCATCTGCATCAGACGTTGGAGAGTTTATCTGATCAGACTTCTGATTTACTTCATCAACATACTCGTCTCCAGGTTGTCTTATCTCATAATTAACCGTTTCCAGCCTGTTTTTACCATCATCAGATTTTATCTCCTCGAATACTTCCTGAACTATATAAAGCTTATCAAATTCCGGGCTCTTACCTCTTACTAAGACGTTTGTATCAACAGCCGCTTCCATATAGAAACTATAAACAGGAGACACATTAAAACCATAATGCCTGAAAAGAATATCTTAGCCAATTAGAAGTATTCTTAGCTTATCAGCTTGTGAGAAGAGATTTTTGTATAGACATGTTTTAAAATTTTAACTTACGTCATTAAAAATAGGTGTATCAAACAATGGTAGGACTAGGCGGACAACCTGTTTTCATTATGTCAGAGGATTCTGAACGAAGAACAGGCGAAGACGCACAGGAAAACAATATTGCAGCATGTAAATCAGTATCAAAAGCAGTTAGAACAACATTAGGTCCGAAAGGAATGGATAAGATGATGGTAGACTCCGTAGGAGACCTAGTTGTTACAAACGATGGCGTTACAATACTTGAAGAGATGGATCTCGACCATCCTGCAGCAAAGATGATGGTAGAGGTAGCTCAGACTCAGGAAGAAGAGGTAGGAGACGGAACAACCACAGCAGTAGTACTTTCAGGAGAGCTACTGAAACAAGCAGAAGAGCTCCTAGAACAGGAAATCCATCCGACCGTAATCACAAAAGGTTACAGAATGGCAAAACAGAGATCGACAGAAGTACTTGACGACATTTCAGAAAAAGTAGAGATAGGGGACGACGATACCTTAAGAAAGGTAGCGATGACAGCGATGACAGGAAAATCTGCCGAAGCATCAAGGGATTACCTTTCAAGAATCGCTGTAGACGCAGTCAACCATGTGGCTGAAGAAAAGGACGACTACTACGTCGTAGATAGAGATATGATTAAGATTGAGAAAAGCCAAGGTGGAAGCGTTGACGAAACAGAGTTAGTAGACGGAGTGATACTTGACAAAGAGAAAGTACACTCAGGGATGCCTGATAAGATAGAGAATGCAAAGATAGCAGTTATAGACGCCCCGATAGAAGTAAAGGAGACAGAGACGGATGCAGAGATAAGTATCTCTGACCCAGGGCAGATGCAGAACTTTGTAGAACAAGAAGAAGAACAGCTGAAAGCAATGGCAGAAGCAATTGCCGATTCCGGAGCGAACGTGGTTCTATGTCAGAAAGGGATCGATGATATAGCTCAACATTACCTTGCAAAGAAAGGTATAATGGCGGTGAGAAGGGTTTCATCCGGCGATATCGACAAACTAGCTAAAGCAACAAACGCAAACATCGTCACAAATGTTAAAGGTATTGAAAGCTCAGATCTCGGTGAAGCCGGATCAGTAGAGCAGAGAAGGGTAGGAGGAGACGCAATGACATTTGTCCAGGAATGTCCTGAAGCCAAATCCGTTTCAATCCTTATCAGAGGAGGTACAGAACACGTTGTAGATGAGATAGAAAGAGCGATGGAAGACGCAATCGGCGGTGTTACCTCAGCACTTAGACATGGAAAAGTTGTCGGTGGAGGCGGCGCAACAGAGGTAGAACTAGCACAGGAGCTAAGAGATTATGCCGACTCTGTCGGAGGCAGAGAACAGCTAGCGATCAATGCTTTTGCCGATGCACTGGAGATCATTCCGAGAACACTTGCTGAAAACGCAGGATACGATCCAATTGATACGCTTGTAGAGCTAAGAAACAGACATGAGTCCGGAGAGACATGGGCAGGAATCGATGTCACAAGCGGTAAATCCCAGAAGCTGTTTGAAGAAGGAGTAGTGGAGCCAAGACAGACAAAGACACAGGCAGTACAGTCCGCATCCGAGTCAGCTGAGATGATCCTTAGAATTGATGACGTTATTGCTGCTTCCGGTAGCGGAGGCGATGAAGCAGGAGGCCCACCTCCCGGCGGAGGCGGAATGCCTGGCGGTGGAATGGGAGGTATGGGAGGAATGATGTAATTCCTTCCCTAGTAGAAGATTTCTAATCTTCGAATGGAAGCCTCCTTTCCACCACATCTTTCTTTCTATTTGTTCACTCTACAACCGTTCCTTATTAAAAAATGTTTAACCAACTTCTACCTGTGATCTACAATGACATTACCTAACGCACCGATTGAAAGAATTATTCGAAAGGCAGGAGCTGAAAGAGTTTCAGAAGATGCCGTTGAAGAACTTAAAGATGCTATCGAAGACCTTGGAGAAGAGATTGCCAGGGACGCTGTTGAGATGGCAGACCACGCTGACAGAAAAACTGTAAAGGCTTCTGATATCGATATCGCAACAAATTAGAAAGGGATAAATATGCCGAAACAGATAGAAGCAGGAAAAGTAAGGGAAGGAACCTACGTCCTGATAGACGACGAGGCTTACGAAGTAAGAAGTGTCTCAAAATCATCTCCAGGAAAACACGGGAGCGCCAAGGCTAAGATAAAGGCTAAAGGTGTATTCGACGGGAAAAACAAGCATGTAACAAAACCTGTCGACTCAATGATGATGTCTCCAGAGATTAACAAGAAAGTTGGACAGGTAGTCTCAATTGAAGGAGGTATCGCACAGGTTATGGACATGGACACCTACGAGACAGAGGAAATGGAGCTACCGGACGATCTTAATGCCGGAGAAGGAGATGAAATAGAGTTTAAAGAAATAGAGGACAGGAAGCTAGTACTGGGGCTTAAAGAGTAGCCTCACTTTTTTTCTTTAATAATTTTGAGAAATTTAATATCGAAGTTTTAATACATGGAAAAGTAATAACCAATTATGGAATGGGAAAAACTAAGGGACGAGCTAGTACAAGAATTTTATCCGGAAGATGAAGAGCTAGAGCAGATGAACCGTAGGTATAGGGAGATATCTGATTTTATAAAGAGCAACTTTGGAGTAAAGACTCATTTTGCCGGCTCAGCATCAAGAGCTACATGTATGAAAGGGGATAGAGATATCGATGTATTTGTGCTATTTCCTGAGGATACAGAGAAACAGAAACTTGAGGAAAAAGGACTTGAGATAGGGGAAGAGGTTTTCAAACATTTCAACGGCGACTACCATGTTGAGTACGCCGAACATCCTTATACTAAAGGCGAAGTAGATGGCCATGAAGTAGAGGTTGTTCCCTGTATAGATACTGATCCTGAAGATATTCAGAGCAGCGTAGATAGAACACCTCACCACTCCAGATGGGTGGATGAAAAGCTCTCAGAGGAACAGAGGAAAGACGTAGTACTTTTGAAAAAATTCCTAAAATCAAACGGGCTTTATGGATCCTCGCTAAAGGTTCAAGGATTCTCCGGATATGTATGTGAAGTTCTTATCAGCTATTACGGAGATTTTATCAGCCTAATAGAAAATGCAGAACAGTGGCGTGAGAAAAAAGTTTTAGATCCTGAAGAACACCATGACGGCGATCTACCTGACAGCCTTGAATCAAAGTTCAGCCGGTCAAATATGATACTTATAGATCCTGTTGATCCTGAAAGGAATGCGGCCTCAGTGCTGACAAAAGAAAACTTTTCAAAATTTATACATCTGTGTTGGAGGTTCAACAGCGACATGGATAAACGGTTTTTCCATAAAGAGAATAAGGAGCACACAGAGTTCCAGATAAAACAGGAGCTGAAGAAAAGAGCCGATATACTGGTTCTGGAGCTCGATACCATAGATGAAGTGGATGATATAATCTATCCGCAGATGAGGAAAACGGTAAGCAGAATCAAGATGGAGCTTGAAGATCATGAATTTAGAGTATTTAACTCAGGATTTCATGTAGGCACAGAGATAAGGATTTACTTCGAGCTGGAGAGAGAACTTCCGGAGATAAAGAAGAAGAAAGGCCCTAAACCGTTCCACGGGACCGATCATATGGAAGAGTTCAGCTCTAAGTACCAGAATACCTATATAGAAGGAGACAGGTTGACTGCAAAGGTTGAGAGGGAGTTCACGGACGCAAAAGAGCTTTTACAGAGCTTTCTTTCAGGAGATTTAAAATCAAAAGGGATACCTAACCGGATATCTACGGAGATGAAAGAGTTCAGATTTACAGATCCTTTATCCTCAGACCAGGAATGGTTAAATTACTTAGGTGAAGAGTTTAAGATAGAACACAATCAGGTGAACAAATAATGGGAGATATTAATGTTTTTGTCGGGCTTTCAGGCGTTGGCAAAGGAACGGTACTTGAGGAAGCTATGCTTTTAGCCGATAACGATTATAAAATCATTAACTACGGAGACAGGATGCTAGAAATCGCAAAGGATGAAGAACTGGTCGATTCAAGGGACGAGATAAAGAAGCTCAGCCCTGAAGACAACAAAAGAGTTCAGAGAGAGGCTGCAGAATCGATTTTTGAGGATTCAGAGGAGGAAGATGTAATAGTTGAGACACATGCAGCCATTCAGACGCCTTTCGGATATATCCCGGGACTTCCAAAATGGAGTATCGAAGAGATGAATCCTGAGAAAATTATAATGCTTCAGGCAGATCCTAAAGAAATTTACAGTAGAACCAAAGAGGACGATTCTCGTGAGAGAGAACACGAAGAAGTTGAGCAGATAAACGAATATCAGAGCGTAGCTAGGGAGATGGCCTCCACAGGCGCCGTACTTACCGGAGCCTATCTGACAGTGATAGAAAACCCTGACAAGGGAGTTGAACAAGCAGCTGAAGAGCTTGTTGAAGTTCTAAGGAGCTAGCCTCCGTACCTTATTTTCTCTATTCTAGTTTATCTCTTCATAGTACTTAGGCGATACTACGAAAAGGTACGTATTCATAACCGTAGATATCATTCTCCCAACTATAAAACCTATATAGCCTAACTTTTCAAGCATCCCTGAAGAAAGTACTGCCATGATAAGCAGTAGTACAGATACTACTAATAGGACTGTAACCTCCTTCGAATTATCTTTCGATGTGTTCATAGATAATTTAAAACTCTTTCCTAGAGAAACATCTTCAAGCAGTGTAACAGGTAGGAAATAGACAACAAAAGTTACAGCCATTATGCCTATAAATGCTACAACCGAAGTAACAAGTAGATAGATAATGCTACCGGTCAGAACGGATGCCTGGAAACCTATTGCTACAAAGAACGCAAGCCCGATTGAGAGAAACATAAAGCCTAACGTCACTTTTAACATCTTTGCGGACTCTTCAAACACATCCAAGAATGACTTTTTAAGTAAGCCGTCACTCCAATCATTTTTAACCATAGATACGACCATTAACGCAGCATACAACGCTGTATAGCTCATCAAGAATATTGCTACGGTTATAAAACCTAGAAACTGGAAAGGCGTCATCAGCTGAAACAGCTCCATAAATCTATCCACTACTAAAACTATGAATAAAGAGCTAATAAGCGCTACGAAAACCTTAGGCACGAACAGCTGTGGCTTCTCAAACAGCAGATAAAAGCTCTCGTAAAGTATATTCTGGATATCTGTCATGTTACAGTTTAACATTTTCCACGAGATATTTTAACTACTTTGATATATCGGATGTAGTACGTTGTATTCATTAATTTGTTACTTTGGTCTAACTACAATATTTGCCGTTTTTAGCCATGTAGACGAGCGGATTTAAACCTTAAGGTTATAAGAGTTACCTCAGACTGTTTTAACATATGGCGAGCCTTTGGGACATCGGCAAAAGTAGCGAAGAAAAGCTCGCGGATGAATGGAAAACCAACGGAGAGTTTCAGGAAATGGTAGATCAGCACCGCCACAAATTCGAGGAACAGTTCCAACAAAACATGAGCGACGAAGTTCCGACACATCCTTACAAGGTCTACAGAAATATAGTCGAATCAAACGACCTAAGCGACGAGGAGAAAGTGGTTCTTGAACATATGAAAGACGAGTTCTCTGATGAATGGCAACAGCTAAAGAATCAGGGCTCAAACTAATTCATCCGCAAGCGGGGTCGGGAGGGGGTTCCGACCTTTTTCTTTCATTAGTTAAAGGGGATAGATAATGGATAAAACTGATAAAATCGGCCAGGAAATAGAAGATAACGGTTTTGACGGCTTTCTACTACAAGGAAATAATTCAAGCACCGACCTATACTATTTAACAAGTTTTGAGGCGCCGGATAGCTTTACATACCTCAGAGCACAAGGAAAAGACATAATTCTAGTATCGCCTCTTGAAAAAGGAAGAGCCGATGAAGAAGCCGAAGTAGATGAAGTAGTAAGTACATCGAGGTATAAGAAAGGAGATAATAGAGAAGACCAAGATGCAAAGAGAGATATCCTTAAACAGTTTTTGGAAGACTATGGTGTGAAAAAGCTGGAAGTTCTAGAAGATTTTCCGTTAGGGACAGCTGAAAAGATCAGATCCAAAGGCATAGAGATAGGAACTGTAGAAAACAAGGTAATCGAGGCAAGAAAGATTAAATCGAAGCAGGAGGTAGAATACCTGAGAGAATCTCAGAAAGCTACAGAGAGAGCGATGGAAAAGGCTAAATCAATGATAGAAAAATCGGATGTAAAAGTGGGTAAACTGTATTACGAAGGAGAAGTTTTAAGCTCCGAGAAAGTTAAAAGGGAGATCAAGATATTCTTACTAGATCAAGGCTATCAGCTACCTGAAGAAACGATAGTTGCGTGTGGAAGAAACTCCGCTAAACCACATGATACAGGTGAGGGAGTTCTGGAAGCAGGAGAGCCTATAATTGTTGATATATTCCCAAGGAGTGGAGAGAAGTACTTCGGTGACATGACCAGAACATTTGTGAAAGGTGGAGCTCCAGAGGAACTGAAAAAGATGAAACAAGCAGTGCTTGAAGCTCAAGAAGAAGCTTTCAAACTGCTTAAACAGGGACCGACTGTGAAAGCCAGCGAAGTTCACGGGAAAGTCTGTGAAGTATTAGAAGAACACGGATACAGAACATTAAGAAGTGATCCTGATACAGATTCAGGGTTTATACATTCAACAGGGCATGGAGTCGGGCTGGACCTCCACGAAGCTCCAAGAATCGGGGACAAAAATGAAGATCTGGAGCCCGGAATGGTTGTAACCCTCGAACCAGGCCTCTACATACCGGATATTGGAGGCATCCGTTTAGAAGATATGATATTAATAACAGAAGACGGATACGAGAACTTCAACGAAATGAGTAAAGAGATGAGGATAACATAGTAATATCGCCTTCTAAAACTATTTTGTAACAATTATTACAAAAAGCTAAGAGAAAACCAAAGTTAAAGATACTAAAGTTCTGTTACGACCTTCATCAATTTTATTGAAAAACTCGTCAAGAATGATACTCCAAGATATCTTTTTAATTATACTGATCTGATATCTCTAGAAGTCAATTATATCAGATTTCCCTCCCTTTCTCCGCATCCTTGACTATCCAATCAACCAATGTCCCTGTATCAGAACTGCTTCCAACTATAACACCAATTCCGCGTTGATCTTCAAACTCATCATCATTAGCAGATAATGATGCAATTTTTGACTTCCGTTCGAAAGGAAACTCTTGCTCCACTTCATAGAATTCTGCCCGGACAGTG
Source organism: Nanohaloarchaea archaeon PL-Br10_U2g16 (assembly GCA_001563995.1). Taxonomy (GTDB): domain Archaea; phylum Nanohalarchaeota; class Nanosalinia; order Nanosalinales; family Nanosalinaceae; genus PL-Br10-U2g16. The sequence continues at coordinate 1,007 of LKMV01000004.1, read as the reverse complement.
TTATCCTCACTAGTTGGAGGACGCACATGAACTTCAACCCATTCAGACGGAACCGAAACTGTATCATCGCTAGCTAAGCCTTGTCGATCACTACCTGAACTTTCTATTCGTGCTAATTCAACCTCACCTGACCGACAAATAGCACCATATCCGTTATTATCACTATTCAAACCAAAACCAAAGTATCCTGCTACTTGATCAGAAGTAGGTACGTACATGAGTGCGTGAACCTCTTCACCCTCTTCCGGGTAGTCTTCTAGACCATCCCCCGGCAAGGAAACAATAGATTCCCCCGAATTACCATCATCTGAACGAGCAAGTGCAAAGCTACCTTCTACCACATCCGACTCCATCCTAGAATATTGGCCCGTTTCACCCGAGTAATAATCAGATATTTCTTCTCCATCATCGTAAGGTCCTTCTGAGCCTTCATCTGCATCCTCAAAGTTATCGACTACAGTTTCAGATACTCCTCCTATAAAAGTTTCTTGTAATGTGCTGATTTCTCCTGCTACTTTGACTTTTAGTCTTCTGTAGTCTTCTTCGCTTTTGTCTATCCATATTTGGTGTTCGTCTTCTTCTCCTTCTTCAGGTTCTTCTTCTCTTGTTGGTAAATCTAATCTTTCTTGAGCTTGGATTCTATCTGCTATTAAACGAGCAATATTATTGACTTCATTACCATGTGCATTGATATCGCCTTCTGCACCGATACTTAACTCTTCATCTAAATCAGCTGATTCGCTACCAGTCTGAAAACTCAAAGAATCACTTTTAATATCTAAAGCCGAAGAAGGAGACAAACTTAAAGCACCTAAACCTAGTGCCCCAGCACCAGCCTTCTTCAAAAAGCTCCTACGTGACATACCATTATCAGAAGATTTATTCCTGTCAGAAAAGTTTTCCTGATTCTTATCCACAATAACTCTATTTTTCTTTACCTCTTCAAGCTCCTCTCTCAACTCTTCTGTTCTCTCCTCGACCCTCTGATCAATTAACTGCCTAACTCT
>LKMV01000003.1 GCA_001563995.1 Nanohaloarchaea archaeon PL-Br10_U2g16 | reverse complement strand
TCAGAAGAGACCACCGTCCCCGTCAAACCGACCGTCAAGATCAATATTAGAAGAGCTTTATGCAAATCTACCATAAAATTACATTATGATTGCCGATATATAAACCTTGTTAAATTATTAAATAAACAGTTAGAGATAAATCAGAGAAAAATACGGTAAGGAAAAAGAAATAAGAGGATTCATAACGGATAAAATACTGTTACCGCTTCTACTACTCCTCTTCCTCTGCTTCTTCTTGATCCTCGTCTTGAGTCTCTTCATCTTCTGCTTCTTCATCTTCTGTTTCTTCTTCCTCTGTCTCTTCGTCTTCTTCAGCAGAGTCAAGATCAAGCTGTGACTCCAGAGCTTCCGCCCCGGAGGATGCATGGCCGATGATCTCTTCTACCGTTTCCTCTGTCACTATACCTTCGCTGATCGAAAGGTTCTTTGCCTTTCTGAAAGCTTCGGAGATGACTGTAGGTGCAGTGGTCTCTGTGATGTAACCTGCGTTGACAGCCAGGTTGAAAGCCATACTTGCAGCTGACTCGACGTCCTGTCTGTACTGTTCTTCATCAATGTCAAGCTGTTCGGAAGTGAAGATCTCTCCTTCGCTGTAAGCTATGTCTAAATCTAGGCCGATCTCTAGAGGCTCTATTCCTACCTGGTTAAGGATATCTGCATCATCCTGTGTGATCTCTTCTCCTTGGTTGACGATTACTCCAGGTTCCTGTACATGGATTGAACCGTCTTGTACCTGGACGTTAAGACCTGCTCCCTGAAGCTTTCCAAGCATAGGACCGGGTCCGATTCCTGTGTCGCCATCTGGCACTTCGATATCATTTGGTGCTGTCTCTCCTCCCTGTGCGGCTGCTGATGACTTATTGTTCTGGATAAGAGAGTATAGCTGGAAAGGATCTTTCTCCGAGAAGATGAAAGCCGGCTGAACTGCTTCGTTTTCGTTCAACCGATCAATATCTTCCTTTTCAGCTTCATCAATCGCAATCTTCATCAAGGTCTTTCTTTCCATTCTGATGTTTGCAAACTTCTTCATCTCCTTCTTAATCTGCTGTAGCTGTTTGGAAGGCAGATTATGCATGTCAAGAATCCCCACTACAGGAGACTCCTCAATCTGCTCAGACATATGTTCAACTATCTGTTCCTTCTGCTCCCTGCTCATGTTCTTAGGTGTTGGCTGTACCATTACCTATTCACCTCTACTGTAGGACCCATAGTGGTCTTTATCATAACAGATTTTACGTTGTTCACACCTTGTGGAAGCTCTCCCTCCACAAACTCGTATACCGTGTTGGCGTTTCTTGCAACGTTCTCCAGATCGTAGTCTTCCTTACCGATCTTAAGCTGTAGAAGAGGTTCTTCCTTCAGCCTTAGGTTTACGGTATTTCTAAGAGACTCGATTGTTTCTGTAGGATCCTCTCCTGGCTGCATAGGATCAGGCATCATGTCCCTTGGTCCGAAGACCTGTCCAAGCTGCTTACCGATCTTAGGCATCAGAGGTGCCTCCGCGATTAGGAAGGTCATCTCCTCAGCAAGATCTTTAGCCTTTGAAGGGTCGTCAAACATCTCCTCCAGCTCGTCCTCACTGACAATCCTGTCAGCTGTGTCCGCTTCGTTGGTGATCGTGTCTCCTATGACTCCGATCTTGATCTCTTCGTCAGCTTTGTAAGGTAGTTTGATATCTTCGTTTATCCTGTTGTCAGGATCCGAAAGATCCAGGTCTGAAAAGTTAATGACCATGTCTACGGATTCCTGAAAGTTTCTGTCCTCTGATTCTTGAACTGCTTGTTCTACGGCTTCTTGAAACTCCATTTTATATCACCTAAATTCCTTCCTCCGCTTCTAGGCGGTCGTCGTATTTTCCTTCTGAGATTTCCTGCTGTACATCATAAGCGTCTTTTCCATCGATAGTAATACCCATCGAGTCAGCGCTTCCGATAACTTCTTTTACGGCTCCTCTAAGATCCATCGCAAGAAGATCAGACTCCTTCATCCTTGCCAGCTTACATGCTGTCTCGAAATCCATGTCCGCAACCTTATTCTTGTTAGGCTCTCCGGATCCGGATTCAATACCTATCTCGTCCTTGATAAGTGCTGCGATCGGAGGCTTCCCTACCTCTATCTCGAACTCTCCTGTGTCTTCGTCGACAACCACATCTACAGGAACCTCCATCCCTTCAAAGTCTTCTGTCTCCTGATTTATTGCGTTTACGATTTCTCCTACATCAACTCCTTGAATGGGAGCTAGCTCTGGTCCTAGAGGTGGTCCGGCAGATGCCTGACCTCCTTCAACCAGTGTAGTTACAGTTGTCTCACTCATGCTACCGCCTCACAGCCGTAGTTAGTTTGGTTGTTCATTTTTGTACGTCACCTTATAGTATTAGTTAGAGGATGCTTTCTTCCTTACCGTGTCCACATCGACTGTGGTCGGTATAGGAACCGCCGCATCCAGCAGTTCAATCGTTACTTCCCGGTTTGTATCATCGATTCTCTTAACTTTTGCTTCCTCTCCCTTGAAAGCTCCGCCGATAACCTCTACTTCGTCACCTTCCTCAATCTGAATATCTTCTTCTTCCTCGGAGAGGTATTTCTCAATCTCATCTACATCGACTTCGTCGTCGATTATTCCGTTCAGATGTCTTACCTCGCTGGCAAGATCGTTGATCGCCTGTTCTGTTCCCTCAATAAACACGTATCCTCTCAGATCATCCGGATGGAATACTGCTTTTATATCCATATTGCTGGCTTTAACCTTGGTTCTGATAGCTTCGACAGCCGTCTTTTCTCTTCCACGTGTTGTTCGTCCTGTAAGTATCATCTTTGATCTTAGATATATTGAGGTAGTAGGTTTGCTACTAGGTAAAAAGTTAGCCCGATCGTTCCTATCAGGACTGTTCCTGCACCCGTAACCTTGGCGCTCATCAGGAACTCTTCCCTTCCAGGTTTTTCAGCTATCTTTAACACTCTTTTGTACTCGTTTAGCTTCTTCTTTACGTTGTTTAGCTTCTTACCTAGGTCTAGTTTCATAGTTACCACTTATACCCGTAGTTAGTTATAGAGAGAACTAGCTGAATCTAGCTCCCTCCCGCCAAAGACGGTCCAAACGGGTGTAAGTTTAATTTCGAAAACAAACTTTAAAAGGAAAAGATCTAGTTAGGTTTTCCAGCTGTCTAACCAAACAACGTATCTTCATTTTCATCAACTAGGTTCTCAAAGCCATCGACAGCACTACTATCTATCTGATCACGGCAGTCCGGATCTACATCTTCTACTTCGGAAGCATGTTCAAACTGAAACTCACAGTTTCTATCGTCAATATCCTCAGTCTGTTCTCCTACATCACCTAAACCATCCGATGCCATAAACATAACTGTCATTGCAGACATCATAAGTACTGCCGCAGCTACAACTAACCCCATAGCCTTATTCATCTACACACCTCATCTGATCTGCATCATAATTAGTTTTTAACTGATTTTCTTCCGATGATTGATCTGCCGCAATACTACAGAAATCGTCTGCCAGCTCTGTATTATCTCCCGGAGAAGAAGCTTCAAAGTAGTTAGGAATAACGTAATCCTCCGCGCAGTGCTGTCCAAAGTTATCGTGATTCTCCCGAGATAGATCGGTCTGTTCATCGCATTTATCTTCAAAGCTGTTTATATCCTCCGTTGTCTGCCTAATATCTGAATAACTTCTATCGATCAACCCGGTACCTCCGGAATCACCACCCGCCTCTTCATCGTCTTCAACAGGATCATTTATCTCTACCTCACTTTGAGGAAGAACGTCTGCAGAACCATGCTCAATATCGTCAGGCGACTCCAATGTAAAACTGAAACTTTCACCCTCCTCTAATTCTTCTCCTTGAATAATGCTTCCTGCTACTGCTGCCGAGAGACCTAAACTTTCTACCTTTGACTCTCCTTCCTGTAGTTCTATAACTGTAGATGACACTGTTCTATCATCAATCCTCAAACTTACTCTGTCCGTTCCAAAGTCTCCGGTATTTTCCACATTGAACCGAACATTTTGCTCAGCTCCGTCATCAGGAACCTTAACATTATCTTTATGTAAATCTAGCTGGAGGTTTGCATCTCCCGTCGGAAGATTGTCTATATCCCCCGCAACAAAGATGCCTTCATCTATCCTAGGACCTCCATCACCGACCTGTTTATCAGTTAAACGTACGTTGTAGATCCCTTCTTCATCCGGAATATCAAATTCAAACGTTCTATCTGTATCTCCCGAGGTAATTTCCTTATCCTGAGAATAAACAGTCCCATTGCCATCTCTCGCAAACAGCACCACGGATACATGGTAGCCGCCGTCCTCTATTACCTCTTCAGTGACCGTTACATTTACCTCTGCTGTACCACCAAGCTCCGGAGAACTGATACCATCAAGACCTATATCCTCGACTTCGATAATGAACCTTTCCTCTTCGCTACTACGGAAGTTTTCATCAGTCAGAGAATAATCAATCGCTGGAAGATGTCCTGCAAGTGTGGGATGATCGGACCAGTCAATTTCAAAGCCTCCATCCTGTAGATCCGGCTCTCTCTCGTCAAGTATACCGACCAGATCCCAGTCATAATCTACTATCTCAGCAGTATCCGGATCAGTCTCTACATCAAAGCTGTACTCTGAAGTAGGCCAGATAAGATCTCCATCTTCATCCAACTCCGGCTTAACTAGATCGTTTCCTTCAACTTCAACGTTCGGTGAAGTTCCTGGCTCCGGCAAGATATCAATACCTTCTCTCTCAGATACAATAAGATCCCCTTCCTGACCCATCACCTCAAAGATATCCTGCCATTCCTGCTCAAGAGCATATACTCTAATATCAAAAGTTTCAGGCTGATCTGCTTCGTTAGCGTTTACGGAATCCTTCGGCTCAACCATCAGCTCCAGCTCGCCTTCATCATCAATAACCTGACTGAAGCTCTGGACTTCCTCATCTGTTCCGATCCAGTCCGAGAATCTATCAGCCCATCCTGAAGATGGCTCTGATACATGGAAGCCTACGTCAGATTCAATCTCTAGACCGTAAACGCCTTCCTCCCTTATTTCTACATTCACGGATGTCTCTTCATCCTCAATGAACTCTTCTCCCGCATCTACGGACACATCCGGGATACCAAGATCATGTTCCGGCTCCAAAGTTATCTCAGCTGTATCAGAGTTGCCTAATATATCATAAAACGTGATCTCAACAGCATTTTCTCCTTCTTGAAGCTCTCTGACCACATTCTCTCCGGTTTCCGAGCCATCCTCAAAGCTCCATTCGACCCTTCCGACCTCAACTTCACTCTCAGTCTCTGCTCCAAGTCTAAATACCTTTCCTTCACTGTCTTCAACCTCTATACCGGCATCCGGAGCCTTTATCTCTTCACCGTTTTCTTCATGACTATAGCTATATAGAATTCCTCTTCTGTCAGACAAAAAGATACTTCCATTATCTAATTTAATATCCGTGTAGCTGTTCTCATCACCTGTATCTATAAAGCTCCATTCCTTTTCATTATTAGTTTTGTTGATGTTTATCACATTCCCGCTCGACATAGCAACTATAACGGAGTTATTAACAACTTCAATACCTCTCACCTCTTCTCCTGAGAAGTAATCTCCTAGCTCATAGCTCCAAAGCTCCGAGCCATCATATTTATCGTACTGAGTAACTTTTCCTTCCGAGCCAACGTATACAGACTCAGTATCCCTGTCATACTCCAGCGAAAGCCATCCATCAAGTTGTTCAGTCCATTGAACCCCGTTCTGATCTATAGCAGTAAGCTTCCCTCTGTAATCGCCTGAGAATACTGTTTCTTCAGAGTTTGCTACCTCTGTAACCCTTTCATGCTCTGTATCATCTACCGACCATACTATTCCTCCGTTTTCATCGTACATTCCGACCTTGTCCTCGGAGCTGACGGCTATCCTTTCGCCATAAATAGAAAGACTGCCTGTAAAGCCTATGTCCTGGCTCCAGCCATATTCAAAGCCCTCACGGAGAGGCTCTTCTAAATCTAACTGCTCATCAATAACCGCGGATTTAAGCTCTCCGTCATCGAAGCTATAGATAACACCGTCTTCAACAGCTAACTCCTCTCTTGAATCTCCTGAACTATCATCGTCCGCAATCCATTCACCTGTATCAGCATTATATATCTCTATATTACCCCAACTTGCCGAAGCGATGAGATAATCTCCTTCTAGAGCTAGCTGTCTATAAGGCAGGTCTTCTTCAGCCCAGTTCTGCTCTATATCAACGCCTTCAGCTACAGTATCTTCGTCGGCCGCGACAGGAGACAAAGCGAATATCAAAAATGAAACTACTACTAAAAGAAACTTTCTGCCCATATACAGTTAGTCTCAGAATCAGAATAAAAAGGTAGGGTAAAAGGTAGGAGAGTTTAGATAAACTCCACTCCTAACTCCTGCTCGATCTCGTCCTCGTACTCATCGCTTCTTGTGCTTTCAGGACCGTAGATCTGAGGCGAGTCTACACCCGTTACGATGATCATAGACTGTAGGGATTCCTGCATGTCTTCCCTTACCTGTGCTCCCCAGATTACCTTCGCGGAGTCCGAAAGCTTTCCGGAAACTGTGTTCACAACTTCCTGAGCCTCGTTCAGCGACAGAGATGTTCCTCCTGTAACGTTCACAAGAGCTCCTCTTCCGCCCTCGATATCCACATCGAGAAGCGGGTTGCTTAAGGCTTTCTGTACTGCTTCCGTTGCTCTGTCTTCAGTATCGCTTGACCCCATTCCTATCATGGCGATTCCTCCTTCTCCCATTACAGCTCTGATATCTGCAAAGTCGAGGTTGACAAGTCCAGGCTTGGTTACAAGCTCTGTGACTCCCTTCACTGCGTTTACAAGAATCTCATCTGCGATCTTGAAAGCTGTGTTCAGCGAGACATCCGGAACAATCTCCAGAAGCTTGTCGTTAGGTATTACGATTAAAGTATCTACGACGTCTTCCATTCTTTCAAGTCCGTACTCTGCGTTTTCCTGTCTTGCCTGACCCTCCATCTCGAAAGGTAGTGTCACGATTCCAACAGTAAGAGCTCCTTCTTTTTTCGCTTGTTGTGCTATCACAGGCGCGGAACCTGTTCCTGTTCCTCCTCCGAGGCCACAGGTAACGAAAACCATGTCAGCTCCGTCCACTGCATCCTTTACCTTGTTCTGAGACTCTTTTGCAGACTCCTCTCCGACCTTTGGATCAGCTCCTGCTCCAAGTCCGCCGGTAAGCTCTTTTCCAATTAATACTTTTTTGTCAGCGTTAGCGTAAAGAAGGTCTTGAGCATCGGTGTTCATCGCTATAGTCTCACACCCTTCAATTCCTACTTCTACGAGACGGGAAATAGTATTGTTTCCGGCTCCTCCGCTACCTATAACCTTGATATCAGCTTTCCTGTCCTCAATCAGCTGTTCCAGTTCATCGTCTATATCATGGTTTTTCTGCTTTGACTGTGGTGCGCTTGTCTTTCCGTTCTGTCTTGCTTCTTGTATCTTGTCTTCCATTGTAGAGAACCCTTCTAGAGTTGAAATTCCGGCTTGTTGTTATGAATAAGAGGTTATCCTCAAACTATATAAAAATACGTATATCCAGAATTTCAGATCCGATCAGATCAGTAGAGGAAGAACAGAAGCTGATGTGTTATCAGAAAGTTACCTAACCAAGCACCGATCACTACAGCTATAATCAAAGACACCATCATCATAACGCTCTTGTTGAACCTGATCGAGCTCTGCTTGAAAGAGTAGTATGATATGGCGTAGATCACAGAAAAAGCGAGATAATAGTTCAACAGCCCTGTAAATAACGAATCATACGATACAGAACTTGCCATTTCAAAAGTCATACAACTTTTTTCTCCGGCTCCACATAAATAACTAAGGAGAGGAGGAAGTTACTCCTCCACCTCAACCTCTAGATCAGTGTACTGTTCAATCTCCTCTGTTACTTTCTCAATAAGCTCCTCCGGCATCTGGTGCTGATGGTCTCCATGTGAATGTGTCCTGGAGAACTTCGCCTTTCCATCCTCTATATCTACGTCACCATGGCCTACACGGTAATCGTAGATGTACTCTGCTTTCTCTTCATCGTCCGTTACCTGTTCCTCAACCTTCAGCCAGTACTCTAGATCTTTTCCTGCCAGAGGATGGTTGAAATCTATCCTTACCCTGCCAGAACCTTTCGAGATAACCTTACCTCTCTGGTTTCCGATCATTATCTCTTCTCCACGTCTAACGTTTACATCCTGTTTCTCAAACTCCTTCTCAGGATAAGTCTCTACCTTATCAGAGTCTCTCTCACCATAGGCTTTTTCTTGAGGTATCTCGACCTCTTTCTCATCGCCTACATCTAGATCCTTTACAGACTCTTCAAAGCCTTCTATCACATAATCTTCTCCTATCAGAACAGGGATAGGCCTGTAATCCCTATCCTCTCTGTGTAGGCCTTCCTCTTCTGCTTTTTCCTTTTCTGTAGTATCAAATACTTCTCCTTCAGCTTTTCCTGTGTACCTTACCAGTACAAGATCTCCTTCGTTCATTTGTATAACCTCGTAGATTATACTTCTTATCAAATTGTTATAAGACTGGGTCGGCTAGTACCGTTATAAGATTTCACCGTTTCAAAAACCACATGGAATGGACCGAGAGACTGCCGGATAAAATTCAAGCCTCCCTACAGAAACTTCTAGACCTAGTTGAAAAACATGAGGGCAGCTACATGGAGGCAGAAAACGCTTCAGTAGGTCAGATCTGGGTAGCAATGGCTATGATGAACCAGAGAATCGACAAACTGGAAGATATCGTGATAGCGCAGAGAAAAGCGATGAAAGACATGGACGCAGATATGGACCGACATCTAGACAAGAACTTAGAAGAAAGCCTCAGGAACTACTAAACCCCTGGCTTCCAAGGATTGTCCGAGTGCCAGTTATCCTTTCTCATCTGCTGATAGCTATCATTATTCGATATTACGCCTGAGACAGCTTCTAGATCAGAGTATTCAAAACTAAACTCTATCTCTTCCAACCCATCTCTAAGTTTATAGACAACTTCTTCTCCGGTCTGCTCAAGACAGGTATAATCCGGCTGAAAACCTTCAGGAATGTTGCTGTAATCAGGAAGTATATACGTCTCTCCACGTGTCGAACCGGTATCTACAAGGCCTGTATCCCTCAAAAACATGATTTCATTGGATATATCCTCGTCAAACTCCGGAAACGCTTCTAAAATTTGCTTGGAAACCTGCTCTTCTTTATCCGTATCAGAGTAGAAACCTAGATTTCTCATAAGATCATCCAGCTGCCTCTCCCTGATTCCATGCTCCGGATCCATTAATCCATCACTATAGCAGGTCTACCGGGCTCAGCCCTTGAAGATTTTTCCTCTGAAGAGCTCTCCTCCGACTCAATAACTATCTCAGCATCGAACTCTTCTTTCCATCTTTCTTTGTTTTGTTGAAGAGCCTCTTCCTCAGTTTCTTTACCAGTGAACCTCTCAGTAAATTTTCCAGGGTTTTCTACAGCATCAACAACCTGTTGGTTGACATCTTGAGCATACTGTTTCAGGTCAGAATCCAGAACGGAGTTCATTATAGCTCCTACATCTTTTTTACCGTCTTCTATCTCGACCTTTATCTTTTCTCCAGCCTTGTACTTCCAGTCCGCAGACTGTATAACTTTAACTTCTTCAGGCTCTCCATCCACAAGCTCTCTGATCTCTCTGATATCTGAGGAGACTCTGTCAAAGTATTTGTCTACCTCCTCAGCTTCTTCATCTATTTTATCTTCTTGAGGCTGTGGCCATTCTAAATTGGTTAAGAAGCCTTCTCTCCCTAGCTCTTCCTGCCATAAATCCTCTGCAAGATGTGGTGCGAAAGGCTCTAACATCTTAACCAACGTTTCAACTCCATGAGCAAATATGAAAGGCTTTGGATCTCTCTGTCTGTACCAGTAAAGTTTTGTCAGCAGTCTATCAATCTCATTGATCGCAAGGTTGAACTCATAGCTATCCATCCTGTAAGTTACTTCCTCTTTAGCTCTTTCAATCCTTGTAGATACGATCCTGTCTTCAAGATCTAAATCCGATCCATCGTCTTCAGCCCCTAACATTTCTTTGTTTTCTCTAACCAGCCTATCAACTCTTTCAAGCATCTCTTTCGACGCTTCTACACCGTCTGAAGACCAGTCCAACTCTTTCTCCGGATGAGATGCTCTTAAGATGAAAAGCCTAGCTGTATCAGTACCATACTCTTCTGTAAGCTCAAGCGGATCTACAACATTGTTTTTCGATTTACTCATCTTCATTGTCTCTACTTCAACCTCTTTTCCACACTCTCCACAGATATCTCCGTCTTCTATCTGTTCCGGATACATCCAGCCGTGTTCGGGACATTTGTACGCAGGATGGTTGACCATGCCCAGTGTTAATAGTCTTTCAAACGGTTCATCTACATCCAGCATGTCTTGATCTCTTAAGAACTTTGTAAAGAATCTGGCGTAAAGCAAGTGCATTACAGCGTGTTCAATGCCTCCGATATACTGATCTACATTCATCCAGTAGTCGGCCTTTTCTTCGTCGAAAGGAGCTTCTTCAAAGTCCGGAGAACAGTATCTAAGGAAGTACCATGACGAGTTGATGAATGTATCCATCGTATCCGTCTCTCTTTCTGCATTTCCTCCACATCCAGGACACTCTGTTTCGATAAATTTATCAGACGTTTCTACAGGGTTCCCGGTTTCTGTAAACTCTACGTCTTCAGGCAGTTCAACCGGCAACTCTTCTTCAGGTATCGGAACTGTCCCGCATTCATCACAGTAAACAACAGGTATCGGAGTTCCCCAGTAACGCTGTCTGGAGATAAGCCAATCTCTAAGCTTGTAACTAACATCCGACTCTCCTAACCCTTTCTCCTCAAGAACATCTATTATCTTTTGAATAGACTGTTCATTCTTCAGCCCGTTAATCTCCTCGGAGTCAAAGTGTTCTCCGTCCTCTTCATAAGCAGATTGTTCAAAGTCATGGTCTTCTTCAGGCTCTATTACAGGTTTAATCTCGATCCCATGTTCTTGGGCGAACTCCCAGTCCCTCTGATCATGTGCAGGGACTGCCATGATTGCTCCTGTACCGTATTCTGTTAATACAAACTCTGACACGTATATCGGTATTTCTTCACCTGTCATCGGGTTCTCAGCATATCTGCCTGTGAATACACCTTCTTTGGTCTTTTCCTCTCTTTCCTCAGCACCTTTTCTCTTAGCCTGTTGGATATACTCTCCTACTTTCTCTTTTTGTTCTCCTATCTCTTCAGCTAACTCGTGTTCCGGAGCTAGAACCATGTAAGTAGCTCCATAGATCGTATCAGGCCTAGTAGTAAATACTTCAAGCTCTCCTGATCCTTTCAGTGGAAATCTTATATTTGCTCCTTCGCTTTTACCTATCCATTCTCTCTGCATCGTTCTAACTTTATTAGGCCAGCCTTCTAACTGTTCGAGATCCTGTAAAAGTTGATCGGAGTACTCTGTAATACCTAGCTTCCACTGTTTCATGTCTTTATCCTTCACAACAGAGTCACATCTCCAACATTCTCCATTCTCAACCTGTTCATCTGCTAAAACTGTTTCACATCCAGGACACCAGTTCACTTCTGCCTCTTCTCGGTAGGCTAGGCCTTCTTGAAGCATCTTAAGAAAGATCCACTGATCCCATCTATAGTATTCCGGCTTACAGGTAGTCACCTCTCTATCCCAGTCATAGGAGAATCCGAAACCCTTTAACTGCTGCCTCATATCGTTTATACAGTCCATAGTCCACTCCCCAGGGCTTACATCTCTATCGATAGCTGCGTTTTCTGCAGGTAGTCCGAAAGAGTCCCAACCCATAGGATAAAGTACATTGTAACCCTGCATCCTCTTGTATCGTGCAAAGGCATCTCCTAGAGAATAGTTCCTGACGTGGCCCATGTGCATAGATCCGGAAGGATACGGAAACATCTCTAAAACATAGTATTTTTCCCTTTCCTCGTCCATCTCTGTCTTGTGAACATTTTCTTCCTCCCATCTTTTCTGCCATTTTTGTTCGATTGAATTAAGTTTGTCGGAAAACCCTTCTGCCATTTTTACAGTCACACCCAATATACCGGATTTCACAGTGAAATTTTATGAGGCTGAGGTCTTGTTACCAACTCTTTCGGATAACTAAAATCAACTCTCAGAATTCTATTTGTTCCTGAATCTATCTACCTGTTGTATGAAATCTAGAATATCCCCCAGATCTTCGTCAATAATTTTCTGTAACTCTTTTTCATCAACCTCCATATATCTATGAACCACTATATTCCTAAACCCTGCCATCTTCTTCATTTCCTCTCCCAGATCCTCATCTAAAACTTCTTCATCCACCAGAGTCTGAAAGTAGTCCCTATAATCATCCCCACGGCCCCAACCTTCTGCTGATATCATCCTACTGGCTATATCGATACATGCCTCGACCGATTCCTGTAAAGTGTGCTTAATCCCTTGAAAATGATAAAAATCATCTTCATCTACGTCCTGACCTTTAAGTCTCCTTACATTTTCTTCAATAAGGTTCATCCTTTCCTCTATAGAACTCATACCTTTAACCCCTCAACTCTACTAGATCTCATTCTATTATATCTCTCAATGTAAGGTTTCATGTCGGTATAACGTCTCATGGCTTCAATTTCAAACTCTATTCTCTTCTCTCTATCGAAGTCAAAAACTAAGTTTCCTTTCTCAATAACTTCTTTCTTGAATACTATATCGTCCGTATTTAATCTGTTCAGATCTATTTCCCTCTCAAACCGTTCTTGGATTTTTTGCCGTAACTTTACCAATTTTTCTAGATTTATTTCCTCTTCAAACAGTACAGCTATATCCAAGTCGCTGTGTTCATCTTCTCGGCCTTCTGCAACTGATCCGTAAACGTAGACCGCTACCGCTCCAAAGTCCTTGAAGACGTCTTTCGACCTCTTTAATTTTTCTTCCGGATCCATAGTACTAATATTATTATAAAATTAGTTAAATCTTACGAAATTCTTTCCGGCGAAGTTTGTTTGCAGGAATAGATGTAACACTCAACAGTATTTTAAATACATGAGGTCTAATAATAAGATACGATGACCCGACTGATCTGTGTAAGCAGTGGTAAAGGTGGTACAGGAAAAACCACGGTGACATCCAACCTAGGAGCAGCACTAACACAGTTCGGAGCGGATACAATAGTTCTCGACGCAAACCTTACAAACCCGAATCTAGGGTTTCATCTAGGCATTCCGCTTTATCCAAACACCCTTCACGATGTTCTAAAAGGTGAAGCACATATAACCGAAGCAATGTATATCCATAACTCAGGTCTAAGGGTCGTGCCGGCAGGACTTTCAATCGAAGACCTTGTAGATACTTCACCGGAAAACCTATCTGACGTACTTCTTGACACGGTAGGAGAACCGGAGTTCGTGCTTGTAGACTCTGCTGCAGGGTTAGGAAACGAATCTATAAGCGCTATAGAAGCTTCAGACGAAACTTTAATTGTAACAAACCCTAACCTTCCGGCTGTAACCGATGCACTGAAAACCGTAAACGTTGCAGAGGAAGCAGGAACGGATGTACTCGGAGTCGTTGTAAACAGAAAGAACGACCACGAATCAGAGCTACAGAAAGACGAAGTAGAGTCTATGCTCGGTTATGAAGTTATCATGGACGTACCAGAGCATGAAAAAGTTCAAGAAGCTCTTTCAGTGAAGAAGCCGATCGTTCACCACGAACCGGAGCACCATGTATCGGAAAGGTTCAGAGGAGTGGCTGCACATGTCGCAGGCGTAGATTACGAACCAGAAATTGAAGAAAAAGGCATCTTCCAGAAACTCTTAGGCCGAATTAGATAATAGTATCTAAGAATTTTACAGCTCTCAAATTAGGCTACTCCTTATTTTTGCCAAATTTTTTAATTCTCAAATGTAGCTACAGATCTAGGTTCATCTAAAGCGTTAAATGAAAATGTATTCCTTGTCATATTATTCGTGTCTATTTTATACATAGCATCATCGGAGACAACAAACAAGTTATCATCCAAAATTGTCATGTCATCAGCTGAATCAGGAATGGAGACTGTATCTACTTCTGATAGATTTGATGGATCTATCTTCTTTATTTCATCATCAAAACTTACAAACAAGTATTCATCGTTGTGTTCTATTTCTCCAGCAATGGTATCGGATTCTTGAAATTCATCTACAATATTTAGATTACTATCATCTATTTCAGCTAATCTATCGCCTATAGTCAAAAATAACTTACCTTCAAAACTGATTAAATCACCTAGTCCACTGTCCCAGTCATTGTCGTTTATTTCGGACAGATCAGATTTGTCAAGTTTAAACAAATAACCCCCATCAAAATCATTAACTATAACAAATAAGTTGTTATCACGGCAAATCATAGAATCAATACGTTGACTTGTGCTATCTTGAAATGAAGTAGATTCTACTCTTACCATGTTGCCTTGGTCCGAAATATCTATTTTATTCAATGTGGCATCCCAATCACCAGCATATAAAAATTCGCCGTCATTTGTTAGTGCCCCACATTGTCTTTCAAATTCATCATAAATACTACCTATTTGAGATAAATCATTCGGATCTATTTCAACAATATTTTTATCAGAAGAGGTGCTAAAACTTGAAACGAAAACCCTTCCATTAAAACTATCGATAGGGCCAACTGTGTCGGACCAATTAAATAACTCATTCAACATGGGGTGTTCATCTACTCTAATAACATTACCGTCTCCGCCACCAAGAAATATTTCTGGTTCATCTGGGTCCGTAACCGATTTCCAACCCATATTTAATCATCCTCCGTATAAACTTTCAATTCGCCGTCAATTAGTGCAATATCTCCTTCTTCGCCATCCGGTTCAGAATCATAAACCGGGATATTTAGAGTATCGTCAACTTCGATATCGCCAGCTTCTTCAATATTGTTGTTGTTTAGGTTGAGATGAGCGTTGTTTCCGGTGTGTGTTACTTTGCCTGTGCTTGGTTTGATGTCCCAGTTGAATCCTTCATCTGCTTGACCTATTCTTATACCGTTAGAATCATCCCATTGGATTATGAAATTTTCTTCGCTGTCTCCTACTAAAAATCTTTCTTCAGAGTTTAAATCTGTAAAGTTTAGCCTTCCGCCATCCACATTAACCCTGCCTCCAACTCCGAAATCGCCGTTCGGAATTTCAACATTACCGTTACCGTCAACACTCAAACTCTTCACGGATCCAGAGTCTTGAGTATAAACATCAAACTTCTGATCACGAACATCCAAACCAGAAACAGGACTAGCCAAAGCCGCCAAACCAGCAGCACCAAGACCGGCCCTCTTCAAAAAACTCCTACGACTCATTTTATTTCCAGAACTACCCTTAGAAAAGTTCTCCTGCTTCTTCTCCACATCAACTTCTTCCTCTACAATCTCCTCTTTCATCTCTTCTCTAATCTCTTCCTTTAAATCATCCTTTAACTCGTCTCCCAGCTTCTGTTTCAACTCTTCCTTTACTTCTTTTCTCAACTCCTTCTTGAGTTCTTCATTATTATCTTTCATAATTTCGTTCTCTCTTGTTATAATTCTCTCTTCTCTATTATTTAAAACCTATTCATGCCTTGTAGATGAACAGCTTTTTATTCGGAGATACTTAATTAATACAGTATGACTCGAGTGATATCAGTTGTATCCGGGAAAGGCGGGGTTGGAAAGACCACTTTAACCGCCAACCTCGGAGTAGAGCTTGCAAACCACGGTCACGATGTTCTTTTGATAGATGGAAACTTCTCAGGAGCCAACATGTCACAGCATTTCGGGTTAGGGTTCCAGGGAACCTCGCTTAACGATGTGTTAAACGGAGAAGCCTACATCACTCAGGCAGTCTCCAAACATCCGGAAGGTGTTTCAATCCTACCAGCATCAGTTATGGAGTTCAGCGCCAGCCAGGAAAACTTAAAACATTCAATAGTAGAGTTTTTAGGTACTAAAGATTTTGTGCTTGTAGATGCAGCAGCAGGAACAGACGATGAAGTACAGGCAGCTATAGAGACATCTGATGAGGTACTTCTCGTCGCCCATCCGGAGCTACCGTCGCTCACAAACTGTCTTGGAGCTAAAAAGCTTGCTGAACAGCTGGAAAAAGATGTGCTCGGCGTCGCACTGAACATGGTGAGGGATGAGAAAAACGAAGTCAAAGAACAGGATGTAGAAGAGTTACTTGAAGAAGAGATAATCGGAAAGGTACCGGACCATCGGGACGTAAGGGAAGGTATAGCCCTGAGAAAACCTGTAGTATCACATAAGCCCAAGTCAGATGTTTCCTGGAGGATCAAAGAGTTAGCACATGAGCTCAAAGATGAAAAAGTCCCACAGAGACCTTTAAAATATAGGATAAAGTCTAAGGCGAGAAATATCTCGTTAATCTAAGGTGTGTTTTTTGACATCTTTCTTCAACAAATACGATCTCAGAGGTACGTATCCCGATGAAATAGGTCCGGAGGAAGCAGAAAAAGTAGGAAAGGCCTACGGAACTTTTACCGATGCGGAAGAAGTCTTGGTAGGACGGGACGGAAGAAAACATGGAGATGAGATAACTGAAAGCTTTATTCAAGGCATAACATCTACCGGAACCGATGTAATTTTTATAGGGTTGGTTACAACACCCATGGTATACTTTGGAGTGTACAGTAGAAAGATAGAGTCCGGAGCTATGGTGACAGCCTCACACAACCCTCCAGAGTATACAGGTTTTAAGTTCTGTAAAAAAGAAGCTCTCTCAATGTCAAGAGAAGGCGGTATGAAACAGATAGAACAGATCTACCGCGAAAAAAGCTTTAAGACAGGAGAAGGAGAGATGAAAGAAATAGATCTGGAGGAAGAGTATATAGAGTTTGTATCAGATAAGATAGATCTAGAAAGAGAGCTCGATGTGGCCGTAAACTTCGGAAACGGATCAGCATCAGAGATAGGTAAAAAACTGCTTGAAGCCATCGGCTGTAACGTTGAGTCTGTGAACGGGGAGGTAGACGGAGAGTTTCCCAACCATCTACCCGCTCCCGGTGAAGAAGAAGCTCAGAGACAGCTGGAAGAAAAGATGGATGGAAAAGATCTAGGGATACTTTTCGACGGAGACGGCGACAGAACAGGGTTTATAGTTCCCGGCTACGGATACTTGGAACCGGACACCGTGATGGCTGTTTTCTCCGAAAAAGTCCTGAACCATAAGAAAGGCAAGGTTATACATGACCTCAGAGCTTCAAAGCTGGTGCCGGAAACAGTAGAGAACAACGGCGGAACAGCTGAAGAGATGCGTGTAGGACATACCTTTTTCTCCGAAGCTATACACGAAGACCCGGAGATTGTCTTTGGAGCAGAGATATCCGGACATTACTCATTTCCCGGACTAGGGGTTCCATGGGACGACGGGATATTTACAGCAGCCTTGATGTGTGAAATTGCCTCAGAGACTGATCTAAAAGAGAAACCGGAACAGTATCCCGACTATCCTGTATCCCCTGAGCTAAGGATTGACTGTCCAGAGGAAGCAAAGCAAAAAATTATTGAAAGAATCAAAGAAGAATACTCCGACCACGATCTTGAAACTGTAGACGGAGTAAAGATAAAGTTTCAGAAAGGATGGGCGCTGGTAAGACCTTCAAGTACCGAAGAAAAGATGAGCATTAGATGCGAAGCAGATACAGAGGAGAAGCTTAAAGAGATAAGAGAAGAAGTTGAAGAATCTGTCAGAGAACTTATTAACCGGCGAATATCCAAAACATAGTTATCAAAAATTCGCCCAAGCTAATGCAGAACAAATTATATTATGTCATAGTTTATAGCATCATTTTCTTTTTATACAGGGAGAAGAAAAATAATACATGTCGATTCAGATTGAGATAGACCATATAAACGAAAAAAGTAGATCTGTTCAGGAGCTTCCTGAGAAGGATGAGCCTTACTTCTCCAAGTACTATCCTGATCTTGAGAAGATTATTGAGATGAAGGAGCAGAAAGATTATGAAAACCTTGTTGTGATCGGGAACGGAGGGTCTATCACAACCTTCAGAGCTTACCTCTACGCTTTTCTTAGAGAATCGGACAAAAACGTCCGGTTAGTAACCACCATGGATCCTGATTATCTTAACACCTTGGGAAGAGAGCTGGAACCTGAGGAAACTATAGTAATGCCGGTAAGCAAGTCAGGAAAGACGACAGGGGTAATTGAATCAACATTATACTTTTTGGAGAGAGGATACGAAATACTGCCGGTTACATCAGATAACAACGGCGCATTAAAGAACATAGTTGAAGAAAGGAATCTGGACTGGATCAGGCATCCTGATGTAGGAGGAAGGTTTTCCGGACTGACGGAGACTGCTCTGGCCCCGGCAGCTTTTGCAGGGATAGATATCAAGCAAATTAGAAAGGGAGGGGAGAAAATGTATCAGAAACTTTCTCCTGAAAACCGTTACAACCCTGCATTGAACCTGGCATCGGCTCTTTATGATGCGGAGAACAAAGGATACGAGCAGCTTTTCACGCCTTTCTACTCCACAAGGCTTTTCGGGTTCTATCCGCTATTTGTTCAGCTGATGCATGAGACAGTATGTAAAGAAGAGAAAGGCCAGACAGTGTTCGGCGACATGGGACCTGAAGTACAGCACCATACCAACCAGAGGATCTTTGGAGGCCGTAGTGACGTTATCAGTATGTTCTTCAGGACAGACGCACATGAAAAGGAAACAATAGAGGTCCCAGACGATCTGAAAGATATAGAGCTCAGGGATAAAACATTGGCAGATCTTAACGGCGAAGAGCTAGGTGATTCGCTAAGATCGGAGTATGAAGGAGTTAAAAAAGCCATGAATGAGCAAGATATGCCTAATATCACGGTAAATCTTACGGATGTATCACATAAAACTTTAGGCAAGCTGGTGGCTCTGATGCAGTATACCGCAGTTTACTCCGCATGGCTAAGAGATGTGAACGCGTTCAACCAACCGGATGTAGAAAAAAGCAAAGAATACGGATTTAAAGAACGTTTCTAAGCCAGCAGAACATCAGATCCATCATATTCTGTTCTGCTCTATCGGAAAACGAATGACCTTCGCCAACAAACTTCTGTACTGATACATCCACGTTTAATTCATCCGCTGCTACCCAGCTGTTCTCTATATCTACAAGCCTATCCTCATCTCCATGGAAGATCATCACAGGAGACTCTATCTTTTTTGCAGTTTCCGAGAACGAGTATTTATCAAAATCCTCAAAGAACCTTTCATCCACCTTTTTACCTTCAATCTTCTCCACCACACCTTTCTCCTCTATCTCTTCTCTATAATCGCTCATTATATCATTGTATGTTACCGGAGACCTGCCTATAACCGCTTCAGGATCTCTCCTAATAGCTGTGTGGAACGCTACTTTTCCACCGAAGCTAGACCCAAAAAGTACGTATCTATCCGGTCCGAAGTAATCAATGACCGATTCAAGATCTTTCATCCTTGAAGATAGATTCTGTTCTATAAAATCTCCATCGGACTCTCCGTTACCCCTAAAGTCAAACCTCACAGCATTAAATCCTTCCTTGACAGCTCTTTCGGCTCTCCTCTCATAACTTCCTTCTTTATTGCTGCCAAAGCCGTGGCAGAAAAATATCCACCTATCAGAGTCGGCTGAATGGAGCCTTGCCGATAGTTTCTCTCCTGTTCCGGTATCAATTATATGTTTTTCAGCCATCAGGAGAGTTTTTACCTCCTAACCTATTTAATTAACCTGCTATAATGATAATGTATGGTATCGAACCTTTCAAAGATATCGATCGGATTTATAGTAATACTTTCTGCATCCCTCGGGTATGCAGCAACGTTGGAGGAAGGTACAGAGATAGTTCTCGTGGACAGAGAGAACTCTACTATCCAGATGGGACAGGATTTCAGCTTTGAAAACGTAACGGTATACGGAGAGTACGTTGAGTTTGAAGAAAACGATATTAGAAATAATATTACAGTTTATCCGGTAGATGACGATCAGATTCTAAACTCTACATTAGATGAGTACCTTTTGAACGAGCCTAGATCCGTAGGCCCTGGCGAGACAATATTTGAGATGGAGACAGAGGCCGAGGGCGATATAGATGTAACATATGAGATCGATACCAAGGAACTAGAAACAGGAGTATACGAGTTTATAAGAGATGGAGAGACTTTAGATGCATCAGAAGCAGAAGAGGAAGGTACTGATACCTTTGAATACACGGAAGACGACTGGTCTACAAATAACACGGTTTCAGTTCAGTACGCAGGAGGAATAGTAGATCTTGAATGGACCTCAAAGTCAGATAATGAAGATTACTTTGCTGTATACAGTAATGCTTCCGGAAGCTTCCCGGAGAGCCTCAGCGATGAAGAAGTAAGAGCTAGCGGAGGAATAGAATCAGGAGAAAATCAGACGGCACAGCATTCAAGCGCCGATGTGGAAGATGGAGAAATTAATGATGGAGAAACTGTGTGTTACAAGGTAAGAGCGGTTAACCAGTACGGATACTCTAGCCCTGTAGAAGGATGTATTGATATACCAGAGTAACCTACTCATACCTAAGTGCTTCAGCAGGCTTCAGGTTAGAGGCTTTTCTCGCAGGTAGATACCCGGATAAAAGCCCTAAAAATGTTGAGAACGTTAATGCTCCTGCCAGCAATGTTATACCGTATCCTCTAGTTATCACATAGGTTGTAAACTCTGAAACAGTATAAACCACCATTTCGCTTATCGCCACACCTATAACTATGCCTATTAACCCGCCTATGAAACCTATTAGTCCTGATTCTATTAGGAATAAGATACGTATGTCTCTTTTAGACGATCCTATCGCCTTCATCACCCCTATCTCCTGTGTCCTCTCATTTATCGACATGTACATAGTGTTCATTATTCCTATACCCCCTACAAGTAAGGCAATAGATGCAAGACCTACCACTATGCCCTGAACAATGTTTAGTATATTTGTAATAGAGTCAAGTATGTCCTGTGGAGTGGTAGTAGAGAAATCTTCATTACCTTCCGACAGCCCTCTCTCCCTTCTCAGATCTTCTTCTACATTTTCGATAACTTCCTGCTGTGTAAAGCCCGGCTGAACCTCAACGACTATCTGAGAAAGCTCTTCATCACCTAGTTCATATATCTCCCTGGCTCTGTCAAGATCTATCAGTACAGAGTTCTGTGCGGAGGGATCTCCGGCTGAGATCTCCCCTGCTATCCTGAAGCTATTACCTTCTATATCTATCTGTCTACCTATCTCAGGATCTCTTTCATAGTTTTCACCGAACTCCGGGCCTATCAAGGCGGAAGTAGAGTCCGTAGATCTTAGATTTCTGCCTCGCTGTATATCCCATCCCTGACCTCCAAATATAAGCTCGGTCTCTGTGAGATCGATACCGTAGACATTGACAAACTCTGTCTCGCCTTCAAAGGTTACAGCCTCGGAACTAGAGTAGAAACCTGCAGCATTCTCTACGCCCAAAGAACGTCTAACTGTTTCAACGGAGGAATCGTCCACCTCTCCGGAGACATAGATATTGTTAGCGCCAAGGTCTTCGAACTCCTGTTCAATAGCTGTCTCAAGACCTTGACCGATCGATACAAGAGATACAACTGCTGCAATACCTATGAACACACCTATTACTGTAATCCATGACTTCTTTCCACGTCTCAACGTGTTCCTGACGGCCAGCTTGAAAAGTCCGGATATCATTGCTGTCTGATCGCCTCCACAGGTTCAAGTCTTGCAGCTTTTCTCGCAGGCAGAAATCCGGAAAATACTCCTAAGATAAATGAGAGTCCTAATGCAGAGATTATTAAGGTTAAGGAAATGGTTGGACTGAGCGGTATCCCTACAAACTGTCTGATAAGATAGAAAGCAACCTCGCTTAGACCTAGGCCTACTATAATTCCTATAGCTCCTCCTATAAGTCCTAGCACCCCTGCTTCAACTAAGAATATAGAAAGTATCTGTCTCTTGGTCGCTCCCATAGCCTTCATAATACCTATCTCCTTTGTTCTTTCACTCACCGACATATACATCGTATTCATAATTCCTAGACCGCCGACAAACAAAGCAATAGATACAATTCCAAGAACACCGTACTGAACAATTCCTAGCACATCAAGGAATGACTCAAGTAGATCATCCGCGGTAGAAACTGTGAAATCTTCTTCGCCCTCCCTAACATTCCTTTCCTGCCTCAGATCTTGTTCTATCTGTTCCGCAACCTGTTGAGGTTCTTGACCGGCCTGGACCTCCACAACTATGAAATCCGTCCTATCATCTTCATCTAGTATCTCCCTGGCAGAATCTATGGGAAGGAAAAGCCCTCCATCATACTCAGGATCTCCCGTTCTTTCAAAGACACCGGAGGTTCTTACATCAGTCCCTTCTACCTCTACCTGTGTTCTAAGCCCGACTTCTCTTTCAAAAACTTCAGCTTCGGCAATATCATGACCTACAACACCGGAAAACCTGTCGCCTTCCCTAATATTCCTTCCTCTATCTATCTCTAAGGAGTTGGCTCTCATAATTGTTTCTTGAGAAGAATCAGTAGGTATGCCTATTAGAGGGACTCTTTGCTCTTCACCCCTGTACCGTGCAACAGATTCGGCTTCATAAACCATAGGACCTGCCTCTTCAACACCAATTACTCTTCTAGTCGTATCCAAATCCGAGTCTTCTAACCGACCCTCAGGAGAAAAAAATCCTTCTACACCGGAACCTGGCAATACATAGACTATATTCGCTCCCAAGTCATCAAACTCACGTGTAATCGAGTCCTCAAAGCCTTGGGAAAGGGAGAAAAGCGCTACTATAGCAGTTATCCCTATTACCACACCTATTATAGTTAGCCAGGATCGCTTGCCTCTCCTGGAAAGGTTTTTCACGCTAAGCTTGGCGAAATCCGATATCATCTGCCTAGTCCCGTTTATTTCTCCAGTAGTAAGCTCCACCGGCTGCGGCAACAGTACCTAGGATTAGTAGGACTACCCAAAGGCTGTTATCCTGTCCCAGGCCGAACTGCCTGAGCTGTTCATCTGTATAAAGCGTTCTCTGGACATCAAAGCTCTCCTGCCTGTCACCCTCCCCATCCCTATAACTTACGGTTACAGGAAGCTCTAGCTGTTCGTCTTCGTCCACGTAAAGATCGAACTCAGCAGTCTGGAAGTCATCATCGATCATAGTTCCAAGATAGATCGAGTCCTCGGAAAGTACCTCGTACTGGTCGGAATCCTCCAGCTTCAGCTCAGCAAAACGTGCCTGACCTTCCCCTCTGTTTACAACTCTGAACGTCACCTCTCCACGTCCGGAGCTTCTTATATCCGAGTCTTCAACCGCCACATCAAGGTTTGGAAACCCTCCTATATGGACTCCGGTCGTCTCAGACATGTTCAGAAAGTTGCCCGCTTGATCCTGGTAAGTAATCCTGATAGGAAGATCATGTAGCTGGTTGTCCGCATCCTCATCGATATCAACTGTGAAACTTAGGTTCTCCGACTCACCAGAGCTCAAACCGGAGATCCTTTGTCTGGAAGTTTCACGTGGCGCAACAGGAATATTATCCGTCCTGAGATCTATATCTATATTTCTAAACTTAGAGTTAGCAAGGTTCTCCATCTGTATATTCATATCCGCGGAGCTACCTGGTTCTACCTTCTGCGGAAAGTCCAAGCTTCTAACGATCAGAGAACGGTCATCCGTCCTGATCTCCAGAGGTACGGTCTCCTTTATCCACACATCCCTGTTTCCGGAGGTCTTTCTGAGCTTTAGATCGTTCTCGCCGAACACAGCGTTCTCATCTACCCGTACTTGGGCTCTAAAGACGTAGCTCTCACCTCTCCGCAGCTCTCCTAGCTCCCATCTATCCCTTCTATCATCAGAATGGAACGGAAACTCCTCTTCCAGCTCTATAACAGCATTGTTAGCCGTTGCATCGCCGACGTTTGTCACACGGAACCATATATCCGCATACTCTCCGGACTGTAGAGGCATAGGCTCCGCATCAGTCACGTTTATCTGTAGATCTGTCGAGGCCCCCTGAGCCGAGCCCATAGATACCATGAATAGTACCGAAAATACAGCTATTAACATTTTTACCTTCATTTTCTATTACCTCCGTAGCTATCTAACAGTTTTTTCATTCTCTCACACCTGTTTTTCCGTCCACGATATTTATTATTCTATCTGCGTAAGATGCATCTTCTTCATCATGCGTCACCATCACAATAGTCTTTCCCTCCTGATTTAAATCCGTGAGAAGATCCATTATCTTCTCTCCTGTCTCCTGATCGAGGTTTCCGGTAGGCTCATCAGCCAAAACTATGTCAGGATCGTTAGCTAATGAACGGGCGATTGAAACCCTCTGTCTCTGACCTCCCGACAGCTCCGAGGGCATATGTGTTAGTCTATCTCCAAGACCAACCTTTTCAAGCAACATCTCTGCTCTTTTTCTCCTATCCTTCTTTGAAACACCGGTAAAAAGCATAGGAAGCGCAACATTCTCCGTTGCATTCATCGTAGGTATGAGATTGAACTGTTGGAATATAAAACCTATTTTTTTACTTCTCAGTACAGCCAGTTGGTCCTCGGAGAAAGTCGATATATCATCAGCACCTATATTTACATTTCCATCTGTTGGAACATCCAAAGCTCCGATCATATTCATCAGAGTAGATTTACCGCTGCCCGAAGGGCCCATAACGGCGACAAACTCTCCCTCTTCTATCTCTACATCAGCATCGGACAGAGCTTCTACGGATGTCTCACCCATCCTATACTCCTTCCTCACATCCTGGAGAGAAATAATCGACATATCTAAGCTTTAAACCCGGAAGTTTTAACTTTAATTACAGTTAGAGAGATATCTGTCTAAAGCTCCACCATTCTGAGCTGTTTTCCGAATACCTCTTTCTTCCGGCTTCTGAGCCTTCCCTCTTTCTCTAGGGCATTGAGACATCGGTGTACGTCCGGGACGGAAAAACCTGTCTCCTGACTTAACCTTCTAACAGACGGGTTCTCCCCTTCTTTCAGTATCTGGATCGATTTCTGGTAGACTTCCTGCTTCCTCATAATAAACAGTTTAAACCACCAGGTTTAATTGTTAACTGTATGGCTGCGGAAGAAGTTACCGACCCGGATATGGAAGACCAGGAACAGCTTGTGGAAGAGCTTGAGCACGAAGTAGAAGATCTGGAGGTTGAGTTCGACCAGGTCAGAGACGGTGAGAAGACCGAGAAGGAGGAACAGGTGGAAAACCTTCTGAAGGAAGTACATAAACAGATAGATTTCCTGAAGGAAGTCTCTGAGCAGATAGAAGACGATGAAGAAGAACCGGAGCAGGAAGATTTCAGTCCTGAGTTCTGAAAAGATTTTTAATGATAACTATAAAAACTGATAACAGGTGACCTGAAAATGAAAAGACTAGACCGCCGAGACCATGTAGACGATGTGTTCGACCAGATGCAGGAGATGTTCAAGAACTTCCAGGACTTTGGAGAAGACTTGGCATTTGGAGGAAACGTGCCTGTAGATATAATGGAGGAAGAAGGCAAGGTAATAATCAACGCAGACCTTCCGGGCGTGGAGAAGGAGAATATCAACCTAAAAGCTGATCAAGAAGGCGTGGAGATAGCAGCTGAGAGCTCCCATGAGTACAAAGAGGAGAACGAGAAGTATGTCAGACAGGAGAGAAGCTCCAGATCCTTCAGAAGAAAGGTGAGATGGCCTTCAGAGATAGATCCTGAGACAATCACCGCAGAGTATGAAGACGGAGTACTGACCGTAGAAGCCGAGAAAGAAGAGTCAGAAGACTGGGACATCGAGATAGAGTAAGTATGTACTCAACCATATCTATTTTTATATATTGGTTACCGTACATTAGTTATGGAGGGAAAGGGTAAGTTCTCAGATATTCAGTTTTCTAGGAGTTCTAAACCCGAAGTTTTCTCAGAAGGGTGTGTTCTCTGAGTTCTCAGAGACATCCTGATATAGAGCCTTCATACCATCCTACTCAGTTTGACCTTCTCTCAAATTATAATGTGCTAAAATTATCGGAGATCCATGCTTTCGAGGAAACAGACCATATACGCAGACAGAATTATAGGAAAGAGATATCAGACCAGATAAACAGCTTTGTGTCAGAGTATGGTGTAGAAGAG
>LKMV01000025.1 GCA_001563995.1 Nanohaloarchaea archaeon PL-Br10_U2g16 | reverse complement strand
CTCCTTCCTCTCCGTTTCCGAGCTTTTCTCTTATAGAGTCTATTAGGAACGTCATGGTATCATTTCATTGTGTTTAGTCCGAAGCTTTTCTTCAGATCATAGTAGTAGTTGAACTTGAACCAGTTATGCATATCGTCCACGTATCCTGCCGGATCGTCTACATAGTAATCTCCTGTCCTTCCGAAGAAATGTTTGAGTGATGCTTCGAACCCTCTCACTTTCTCAAACTCATTTTTGTCCTCTTCAGCGAACTTTGTGTCAAGTATCTCATCTATCGCCTTCAAGTATTCTTCCCCTTTCTCAAACTGTGCGATAATTTCCTCAGGTTCGTCAAATCCGTCTTCGATCCTTCTGATTGTGGCGGAAAGCTCTAGAGGGGGTTTGTGACCTTCTTCCTCCACCTCGTTTCCTATCCGTTTTCTGAGATCTCCTACGGAGAGACCTTCCTCTTCTCTGTGTTCTCTCATCTCTTTGCCTTCCCCGGTCTGGAACTCTCCTGTGTAGTCTTCCATCACTTCGTCGTACTTCTTTCCAAGCCAGTTCTTTTTCTCTTCGAATATGTTCTCATAGACATGTTTACATACAAAAGCCGGATGATAATATAACTTAGCGGATGTAGGTCCTTCTGCAGGGGTTCTTGGATCCTCAGTTCCTGCTATGTTTACATGTAATGCATGAATGTAGAAAATCTTGTAATGGGTAGCACCTTCGTCTACCTCCTTCATTCTACCTTCTTCATCTATCTTTACTCCTTGGCTGGCGATGAACTCGAACTGTTTGAACTCTGTGGAATGTCTCTGGTAGATAAAGTAGTTACCCATGTCCGCCTTTAGCTGTTCATGGCTTTTTTGGTTGATCATCACCATGTCCCTTACAGGTTCTTCTAGCTCTTCCTCAGCTGAGTCTAGTGCACGTTCCACTCTTTTCAGCTCCCCTTTGATATCTTTCAGCCTTCTCTGGACCTCGCTGCCGAAAAGATCCTTCCATTTCTCGTACATCGTGTATTTTTTCTTCAGTATAGCTTTCTCATTGTTAGGGAGCTCGGCCAGCTTTCCATCTTTATAATCTTCCGCATCGCCTCCCTGCTCCCTGGCTTTCTGATCCGCGTCTTTCAGGTCGTCCACTGAGTCCATCTCGTAGAAGTCTGAGACAATCGTAGGGAAGAAATCGTTGTCTCTCAAGAATCTGAGAGCTTGCTGGTCGGCTCCTCCTCCACCACCTGCTCCTGCACCGTCCACCAGCTGGACAAAGTCTCCTTTCAGTATCTCTTCGTCACCGTCCTTCAGGTTTTCTACCCTGGAACGGAGCTTTCTGATATCATGTTCCAAAATATGTTTCTGTTTTTTCAGCTGTTCGATCGACTGCATACCCTGCTTAACTTGTTGCTCTGCCTGCTGTTTTTTCTGGAGGTAGTCGTTATGGAACTGGCTCTGAGGAGATACAAATATTTTTTCTTCTGCTAAGGTAGTATCCCAGCCCAGCTCATCACCAAACTTGTCCGAAGCTGCTAGTATAAATGTATGCGGCGTTCCTTGTGAATCTGCGCTTACCTTTATCGTTTTCACAGGTTCTCCCATGATCGGCTTCAGGAAGTAGTTGTCTGTATCTAGAGCATCCTTTAAGTCTTCAAGACTTTTTATCTCCTCATTCCTGATAGCCTTTCCTACGTCATCGGCGTTCCAGTCTTTATCATCGTCTTCTATATCTGCATGGTCGCCGTTAATCTCGAACACATGGCCGAACTGACATTCTTTCTTGTTGTCGTCGGAGTCTGAGCTCACATTTAGATATTGGTGTTTTCTCCACTTAAAGTTGGAGGTTAAGGGGAACACTTTTCAACCGGCTTGACAAAACTAAGGTATGGATGTAATCGATGAGATCAAGTCTCACGTACCGAAAAGAGGTTCGAACTCGGACTCTGACTTTGATTCCGGTAAGTTTGATGATTCGTTTTCCTCCGATTCGGGGGATTCGGGGCTAGAGTCCGGTTCAGGCCTAGATTCAGCTTCAGATAACGGTTCATTCGGTAAGGGGGGACTTGACTCGGACTCTGGTTTAGGTAATGAACCTTCCGGACAGCCTTCAAATAACCGTGGTCAACAGAGAAGTAGCTCTCAGAGATCACAGAGATCCCATAATCAGCAAGGTTCGCCTCCAGCTTCTCAGGGCCAACAAGGAACTCCAAATACAAGACATAATACGGCTTCTAACTCGCAACAAAGGGGTTCGGCCCAAGGCCAAAGAAATAACCAAGCTCAGCAGAGAGGTAATCAACGAAGGAATAGTAGTCCAAGAACTCCTAATGCACAGGCAGGGAGACCTCAACAAGGCTCTACATCACCACAGCTGAGCA
This sequence comes from Nanohaloarchaea archaeon PL-Br10_U2g16, assembly GCA_001563995.1. Classification (GTDB taxonomy): domain Archaea; phylum Nanohalarchaeota; class Nanosalinia; order Nanosalinales; family Nanosalinaceae; genus PL-Br10-U2g16. The sequence continues at coordinate 7,813 of LKMV01000025.1, read as the reverse complement.
GTAATACTAGGAAAAAGATGGAGAATACCGGAATGAACCCTGATTCTAGAAGTTCACAGGGAAATGTTTCGAGCAGAAAAGACGATCTTGAACATATCAAGTCCCAGAACGAACAGATAATCGATCTTCTGAAGAGAATCAACCGGAGTATCGGTGGCGGTCAGAGCAGGAGAAGGTAACTACATTAGTTTAAACGAAAGCGACCATAGCCCTTTTATTAACAAAGCTCCTGCTAAAACATATTTGAAATTTCCTACAAGCGGCGGGTTGCCAAGGATAAGTATTGCGGCTGATATTATATCGGCGGCTATTCCCAATGTAAATATAGGTATCACAGGCTGACCTAAGTTAAAATGGCTGATTACGCCCTTAAATATCAGAAAGTAAGCGTGTGAGTCAGCGAACAACGAGGGCACCGGAGATACTGTAAAGTAGAGCAGTATCCCTGATGCTATATCTATGATCCCCATCAAATCCGGCTTCATTATTCTCCTTCAAGCTCTATTACATTGTCTGCGGCGTTCTTCAATGCTGTGGAGAATCCAGGATCCATACCTATTACAACGGTCTCTTTCCCATGCTCTTTCGCCTTCTGTATTACGGGTAGGAAGTCTGCGTCACGTGTAACTATTACTATTATGTCAATACTATCGTTAAATACTGCTTCCATTGCGTTTGTCGACATGTATACATCGACATCGCTTTCTTTCTCTTTCTCTCCTCCAAGCCCAAGTTTTGCTTCAAAGCCTTGTGATACTATTGCTTCGATAAGTTTTTCTGAAGCATACTGGTTGAGGAAGACCTGACCTATCTTTATGTTGCCGAAATCCTCTACCTGTTCTCTCAGCTTGTCCAGATCTAGATCGAACTGTTTTCTGATAACGTTAGGTCCGTCTACGTAGACAGCTACGTTAGGCTTTCCGGATACCTTATCCTTGAACTTTTGTATTACCATACCAGTAATTTGATTCCTAACATATATAGGAGTGATCCTTGGCTGGGGGTTAGTGAGGGTGTTGGTTACAGAACCAAATAACCGGGTTTCTAAAAACTAAAAGGGTAATAAATTATTATGGTCTTAGAAAGCTTTGTCTGGCAGGACTATGTACTAACCATAGGTGCATTTGTGTTTGCTGCTCTTCTGATACCAACAATAAGAGATAGTTCTGCAGAAGTTCCGAGAACTACTTCTTTTCCGACAGCAGTAACTATTCTGGTATTTTCCGGTACATTTTACACCTTAGAGCTTTACCTATCAGCTTTAGCTAATCTTTTGACAGCTGCCGGATGGTTTCTGATAGCTTACATGAGGCCTGTAGAATCTTTATCTGAGGAAGATGGCTCTTGAGTTAGATGTCGTATCTTCTATTACGGTCTCTTCATCAGTTTCTTTAATCTCAGCAATCTTTTCAGCCGACTCCAGTACGTTGACCGGCTGGTTACGTTCTCCTCTGTACAGGAAAGGAGAGTCTGTCTCCAGCAGGAGATCCTCCGAATTTAAACTGTCAACTATATTTTGCACTCTGTTGGAATAAAGTATCTGTGTCGTAACGCCGATCTTCATCCCTTTTTCTACTGCTTCCTTCGCCAGCTTTGGTTCGCCGTTGAAGCAGTGGAGAAAGACTCCAGGGAGATCATAGCTATCAAGAATTTCAACACATCGTGCTTCTGCATCCCTAGAATGGACTACAACGGGTTTTTCCAGCTCTTCCGCAAGCTCCAACATCTCTCTGAAAACTTCTTCCTGTCTTTCCCTTATTTCCTCATCTTCTACATGATGGTGGTCTAAGCCTATCTCTCCTACCGCCACAGGATCTTCTTCCCTTATTTGTGTCTTTATCCGTTCTAGCTGATTGAAACTTTCCGTATAGGTAGGATGTAATCCTAGGTTTGCCTTTACAGATTTATAATTTCTTTCCAGTTCTAGAGCAGCTTTATTATGTTCCAGATTGCTCCCGGCCACTACTATAAACTCTAACTGTTTTTCTGCATCCTTTATTATTTCCTCTCGATCTTCATCGAACTGTTCAAAGTCTAAATGGCAGTGTGAATCTACAGCTTTCATCTTTCTGGTAGGTAAAGTCTAGTTGAGCCTTCTTGATCTTCTTCAAGTTCTGATTTTAAATCTAGTTCTATGAATGAGCCTTGTAGGTCCTGGTCAAAACCTTCATACTCTCCTATTAGCTGACCATCATCTTCAATCCAGTTACCGTAATTCTCTACTTCTGTGAGAGTCCTCTGGAAATGCTTTCCATATCTTCTAGATTCGAAAACTTCATAACTATTGCTTTTACCTTCGTATGTTTCTCCTTTTGATTCAAAAGGCATTCCTGTATTTGGAAGGTTGTAACGTGAACTTGGCATAACTTATTGTTATCGAGAAATAATTAAAAGATTTAATCTCTATGTTCGCGGTCAAGCCTTGAACCTGTGGCTCCGGACTGTCCCATATACTTCGAGTCAGTCTTCTCTCCGTAAGGATTCTCGGCTTCCGATGTCATTGTCTCAAACACTACCTGGCAGATCCTGTCCTCTGGATAGATGGTTATCGGCACGTTGCCCAAGTTTTGGATCTCCAAAGTTATCTGCCCTTCAAAGCCTGGATCTACAAACCCTGCAGCAGCATGCGGAATCAGCCCTAGCCTCGCATAGCTGCTTCTGCCTTCAATCCTAGCTACAAGGTTGTTAGGAACTTTCAGAGTTTCTAAGGTTGAGCCTAGTACAAACTCTCCCGGGTGTACAACTATTCCTTCCTCTGTATCGGCGGTTTTACTTGCTTTTAGATCGGAGTACTGACCCATCTTCTTCGTATCTATACATGAAAGCTTTCTAGTCTCTAGAATTCCAAACTCGTAACCGAGCCTGAGGTCAAGCGATGAAGGCCCTAGCTGATGGTCGTAATTAATATCAGGTCCTTCATCTACCCTTACAGCGTTTTCCTTTTCTATAAGCTCCTTCAGGTCACGGTCAGATAGTATGGCCATTGTTGGTATTTTCTCCATAAGTTCTTTTATTCCTTCAGTCGAAAGAATAGGTATGAAGAAAATTTTGCTAATTTTCACGGTAACTCTAATTTTCATCACATCAACATCGGCCTCTGTCAACCACGAGGTCTGGTTTGACCAGGAAGAGGTAGAGATCAACAGCTCCGTAAAGATAGAATGTACGGAACAGTGTCCGGTAAACCGTTGGAACCTTGACTGGCAGCTCCCTGCCGGATCCGAAGTAGTATCTGTTAATGGGTCCGCCGGAGAGGCTGAAGAGGTAAGCAGGGAAGCTGATACGATTCAGATAACTACGGAGACTCCTCCACAGGATTCTGAAGTGATGGATATAGCTTTGAGTATAGAAAGAGAGCCGGAAAGACTGTCTGAAAACTTTTACAGAAGACAGCTTTCGCTTCCGGGGTTAGAAGGTGAAGAAACTAGATGGGAGATACAGAATGAGGAAATCATCTCAGCGACCGTAGGCAACGGATTTGAAACTGCCTTTAACAAAGAAGATGTCAGAGGGCAGGGTGAAGGTCCTATTGAAGTTACTGTAAACTCGGGTTCGGGTGAAAAAACTGATTACTATGTCTTCTCAGGACAGGTTCCTGATGAGGAGGTTGATACTGCTTTTGAACTTGCTTCAGGCACTTTAGGCATAGTACAAAGCTTTGAAAGATTTCCGGTGTTGTCTGTTGAGGATCAAGTTTATAATGAATCTATTAATGACTGGAGCTCAGGCATCTATAGGTCAGGAACTATAAAGCTTAGAGAAGGCTTGGGTGAGGATTTTTTACCGGTTCTTACACATGAAACCGTTCATGGAATCAACCATGAATATATGGACTGGGACCGCACAGGTTCTGTGTACTTTGATGAGGGGACTGCAGAGTACGCCGAGTTTTTGAAGAGAAAGATGTTGTACAGAAGTAATGAGATAGATGTAGGTCCGTCGGAAGTCTTTGGTGAGGAAAGGGAGTATGAAGTAGAGAAAGATGACGGCAGGGTTGTCTATACAAGACCTCCTCAAGGAGAAAGGGAAGAGCTCTGGAACTACTACCAGCTGGACGATCCTTGGATGAAACACTGGAATCTAAGAGACTTTCCGGAACAGAGAGAGTTCGGTTACGCATATTCAAGGCTGGTTGTGATGAGCCATATGAAAAATGAGGGCAGTCTTAGGGATATATACAGCTCTATGGAGTTTAACTCATCGGTAGAAGATCCTGAACGTAAATGGGAGTTCTTCGACCAACATATGGAGATGAGGCCATGTGACTACGATGATAGAGACCGTTTTGATGACTGTCTGAATAAGATCAATGACTACGACTATCCTCTGTATATGAGTTCTCCTGAGATCGGTTCGGAGGAGATAGAGATCAATCAACACGAGCTGCCGGAGAGAAATAGGTCTTTAGGCTCCGGTGTAATCGATACGGACCGGATAGGGATACAGGAGTCCTATATAGAAGATATGAGGGTTTTCTGGTCTTCAGTGATGGATATGCTGTTTTCATCTCTACACAGTGTGCTGAATTAAATAAATAAAGTTCAACCGATATCTATGGAGCCGAAAAAACTAAGAAATTCCGCAGAGCTGTATCTTAAAGGCTTCCTTATAGGCTGTGCGGAGACGGTACCGGGAGTATCAGGAGCTACTATTGCAATGATAACCGGTGTATACAGTAGTTTGATAGATTCTTTAAGCGCCATAGGGTCTCTTAGACCTGAAAAAACAGATTTTAAGTTTTTGACTGTTCTTGGAGCAGGAACGGTTACAGCTTTGCTTATTTTCCTAAATATGATGAACTTCCTACTAAACAGTTATACTGTATCGCTGTACGGCTTCTTTTTTACTGTGATATTTTTCTCCGGACTGATACTTGTATCAAAGATAGATCTGAAAAACCGTAAGAAGAAGCTGGCAGTAGTTTTAGGTCTTATTGTATCTATTACTGTTTCCGGACTAAGCTCTACCGCGTTAGATCATAGTCTGCCGGTAATATTCTTTTCAGGTTTTATCTCTATAACTGCACTAGTCTTTCCGGGTATCTCCGGATCTCTTATACTTATCATGCTCGGCCAGTACAGCTTTATGGTGGAAACGGTTAACAACGCTTTAAATACTATGTTTAACTCTTTACGTACTTTTGATATTAAAGGCTTTCTTTCTGTGCCGGTTGAACTCCCTGTGTTCTTATCCGGGGCCGTACTGGGTCTTGGATTCTCTGTCTACTTTGTGAAGAATATGTTTAGCTACGATAGGGATTTGACCATCTCTTTTCTTGTTAGCCTGGTTTTAGGCTCTTCTGTTGCTCCGCTTATCAGAATATCTGAGAATTCTTCTGCAACCGGTTTTGCTGTATTTGCTACCTCTGAGTTTTTGTTACCTGCGATTTTAGGTTCTATAATAACGCTTTTGCTAGAAAGTAAGACTAACCTAATTTCTGTTGATACATAGTTATCTTATCCTGTAACGTAGAATCGCTGCGATCCCTCCCATGTTCATCAGCCGTTTACCTTCTTCATGGTCTGTAGATATTATTTCAAGGTTGGAAGACATCTCCTCTGCTTTTTCCGCCATTACGTCCACAATGTCTTGGAGCTCTTCCAGTTTCATATCTTCATTACATTCTTCACAGTCTATCTTATCTTCGATCTCCGGTCTCTGCTCGTATATCTCCTTTTCGTGCCCCTGTCCACATTCATAGGTTGCTCTGTAATGGTTGTAGTCCTCGGATATTAGCACTGTCTCCACAGCTCCCATCTCCATCGCCTTCAATACAGGTTTTAATCCGTACTCCGACTTTCCGTTCTCCTCCTTCAGGTTCTTCAAGAAACGGTTAACCTTCTGCTTTTCCCTGACCGCTTTAGAGTCTTCTATAGCTTCTTCAGCTCTGTTAACCAGCTCTTTTAGAGATCCTTCTCCGGCATGACCCAAGGATTCTCTGGTTATAACTTTCTCCTGGAGCTCCTGGTGCAAGTAATCGTCGTCTAACAGCTTATCCTTTACAAAACCTGGACCTCCTACTATGATTCCTAGAAGCTTGTCTTCCCTTGCCTTATCCATGAAAGCTTTTTTAGATTTCTCTGCAATCTCTCCAAGGAAAGATTTTAGCATTTCTTTACGTAAACGGCTAAACCTCTGTGCGCTCTGTCCTCCAGCACGTGTCTTTCCGGGCACATTTGAATCTAAACTGTATGCTGTCTTTATAGAGTTGCCTTGGAGATATCCTATCTCCGCATTGTTTTTGTCACAGACGATAAGTCCGTATACACGGTCATCCACTATCATCTGCTGTAGAGGTTCTAGAACGAACTCTTTGTCACATCTGTAACGCCTAGATTCAATCGGCTGTGGGGGGACAACCTCCCAGATCTGTATATCCGGTCTTCCCTGAGTATCTGAAACATTTCCTGCGAAGAATACTACACCGTTTTCAGGCGTGGAATGTTCTTCTCTGACCTTTCTTCCAATTTTATCCAGAGCCGACTGAACATTTTTTCTAGTATGTTTTGACTTGATGTTTTCTGCTTCTGAGGATTCACTTGTTACGAACTCCGAGATCTTCGACATATCATAGCCTTCAGGTATGTATAGAGACACAAGCTCTGTGTTCCTTCCTCTTATATCCTCCAGCTCTTTGATCAGTTTCTTCAGCTGGTACTTGTTCATCGCACCTTCAGGTTTTTCCTCAGGATCAGCAGTCATGAAAACTAATTAACTGAGAATTCTTTTAATGTTGAGATAGAAAATTAATAGTGGTATTTATTTGGTTATATCTTCTACTTCCCTTCTAAAAGCAAGGTCCGGATCTCCTGTCAGCAGTTTTTCATATCTAGGCTTATGTATCTAGAACTATCTTTTCCATTATCTATCCTTTAGATCCAGTCTATCCTCTTTTTTCCATTCTTCCAAATCTTTGTCAGCTCCAAACATGCTTATCCTCTCCGACTCTTTCTCCATAAGCTCCGTTATTTCTTCCTTATCGGTTCCTATATGCTTACCTATTTTCATCCATCTATCTCTATATTTTGTTTTACCGGTTTTTCAATGAATCGTTTCACTTGTTTCTTTAATTTTGAAAACTGTTTTTCGGACAGACTGATTCCTTTGTACTCTACATCGTTTTTGTAGCTAAGAACGTCTTTAATGTTCGATGTATATTTGCTGTATTTTTCGCCGATGTGATTATGTTCATATAGTTTTTGAAAATATTTTGAGGATTTTTGGTGGTTTTTAGGGACCTCTCCGAGGTATTTGTGGCATAGCGAATCATTTGCTCTGATCAAGGCATGTATATAGGCCGAGGCTATTACTCTGTTTTTCAAATTCTCCTTTTCACCGGATTTTGCAAGTTTTAGGAACTGTTCTGCATCCTCTAATGCTATTTCAACATCTAGTTTTCCCATATTTTTTCACCTGCTAGTATCTCACCTTCATCCACAATATTTTCAGCAAAAGTCCTTGAAGCCTTTAAATCTCTCAGAAACTTCTCTCTTTCATAAAAAGTAGTTGATAAGCTTACATTGTATTTTTTGTTAAAGGATTCGCTTTTTGCTATAATTTCCTCTCTTGTCTTATCGTTCTCTTCGTCTAAAATTACCAGAACATCGATATCGGAACTGATCTTTGGGGTTTCGCGGGCTACAGACCCAAATAGGATAACGGATTCGATCTCTTCGTGTTTTTCACTGATTTTTTCTGCATAATCTTCAGCTACTTCCTTTAAAGGCTTTGAGTCAAGTTTCATCAGGTTTTTAAAAGTTTTATAGTATGCAGATTTATTATTAATAGATATTAGTTTCATATTGCCTCTAAT
>LKMV01000002.1 GCA_001563995.1 Nanohaloarchaea archaeon PL-Br10_U2g16 | reverse complement strand
GGCCTCTTTATATGTTCTTTATCGAATCCAAGCTTGTATGCTGCTCTATAAATTTGGTGGCCTCCTATACCAATCTCATCTCCGATCTCAACCGCAGACTTACCTTCATCAATTATCTTCTGACTCAGGTATTCTTTCGGCTCATGACCTTCAATCTCTTCTTCCATATACTGCAGAGGGTCCAGTACCTCACCAACTCCTTCTTCATGACTTACAAGCCCTAGACGTTTTTTCCATCTCTCATAAGTTGTCTCATTTATGTCGAGCTCTTCTGCTACTTCTTCAGGCTCTTTCCGTAGCTCACACTCCTGTTCAAACATGAATATGTCCAAAGGTCTGTCTATCTCTAGTTCAGCTCCTATCATGTCGGCATTGTACTCGAAACCTCTGTCGAAAGTCTCTCTGTAAAGGTTCACTATTCCTCCATACCGGCTTCCTATCTCGTCCCTAAAGTACTCTGTTCCTACATCGAAGAAACCATAACTTGGTAGGCTTTCTTCTCCTAGATCCTGGTGAACGTATCTTTCAACCTCCTCCTCTACATATTCTTTGATTTTGTCTTCGTTTTCCTCCCAGAAAAACCAGTTGAGGTCCTCTCTCATTTTATCTCACCTCTTTAGCAACTTTCCTGACTACTTGATTTTTCTCAGGATCTAGGTTATCGAGCTTTGGGTAAATCCTATCATAATGTTCTATCGTAAATTTTAGTGGATCTGATCTTCCTTTTTCCTCCATTTCTGTCTCTATCTGTCTCGGAAGGCTTTCAGGTAGTTCTTCTGAATCTTCCAGCCTTTCTAGGAACTCTGATCCGCCTGTGAAATGCTTTATTCTTTGAGATATATCTAGCGTTAGATTAAGTTGTGATGTAGGATTTGGAGGGGCTGTGGATGATATCACATCCTCTTCAAGAGCTTCTAGATTCCTATCTTCCACTTTCAGATATGTAAGATTTTCTCTTCGGCCTTTTTCGTAATCTACTATCCTTTCATCGAATCTTTCTTCCAGTTTGTGCGCTATCAGACCGCCCACGAAGGTTTCTTCTGAAGGAAATTCTATACTGTGCCCGTTTTCTCTTTCAATAATTCCAATTTCTACCCTTTGAGAAGAGTTCTCCAGGTTTTCCTTTACAATTCCTCTTTTTTCATCATACTCCGATCTTATTTCGGCTACTTCTTCGAATTTCTTTTTCTCTCTTTTAGTTCTGACTTGTTCAAGGTTATAATTAATAGTTTCGAGCTGTTCGTCGAAATCATCCTCGTCAAATACTGATGAATTACCTACTAGTTCCTCAATACTTTCAATATCATCTCTTAGTCGTTCTATCTCACTTTGGTTACCTTTCCAGTCTATTTCTTCTTCAAGTACTTCTTCTACTATGTCGTCTTGATAGTTGTGGAAGTCTTTTAAGTATTCACTTAGCGAACAGTTTATCATTTCGTCTATTTCGAATTTTTCAAACTCTGTCCTTTCATCCACGTACTGGTTAGGTGTGTTGCTCCAAACTTCTATGGCTTCGTCCGGTTCAAGCTCTTTTTTCAAGTATTCTAGCGATTCTGTATTCTTATCTAGATGTTCATCTATTTTAAGAGGTCTGTCTTCGGCTTGTGAAGCCAGGGAATGATATTCCTCTGTGAGCTTTCTAAATCTTCTCTTTAGCTCTGTTAGCTTGCTCCCGTTTTCTTTTTTACGTGCATCCTCTTTTAGATCTCTATATTCGTCTTCTAACTCTTCATATTCTTCTTTTAACTCTTCATATCTTTCTTCTAAGTCCTCATGTTTATCTACAAGTTTTCTACCTTCTTCATTTAGCCTTTGATTCCTCTGTTTGAGACTATCCAGTTCGTCATATAGCCTTTCCATTTCATCTTGATGTGCTACTATTTCATCGTCTTTTGAGTTTAACTCTCTTTGAAGGTTCTCTATCCTAGTCTCGTATCTCTTTCTTTCCTCTTCATCCAGATCTCCTCCGTCTATAAGTTCGGGAGTTCCATAATCTACTACGTATTCTGAACCAGGCCTACTTCTGGCCGGTAATACTTCATTGTCAAATAACTCCAGAAGAGAATCTCCTCCAGGCATTTCTAATCTTATTCCGTATTCTCCTTCGTGTTCTACCTGTTTAGCATCCCATCCGTCAGACCTATTATTTTTCTTAATGTAGCTTACTGTATTGATGGCTGCTGACTGTTTATCTTCGTCACCCTTGATGTCCAAGGGAATGAAGTACGTAGGTCCTTCCCCGCAGTCCCCGAGATCTACTTCATTGTTACTCATAAATAGATAAATTATATCTAAGTTTTAAGTAAATCGGTTTTGGATGAAATATGACTTTTTAAAATTTAGCTTTTCAGAACCATTTGGTTTCGTGGTTATGTCCGTTTAGATAAAAGATTTTAATATCTCAAATAATTATAGATGAAAGTTTCTATAATAAGCGATACCCATTTCGGATATAAATGGGGTGAAGAAAGGGGAGAAGACACGTTTGAAAATGCTAAAGAGGCGTTTGAACGTTCTCTTGATGCCGACCTGATAATATTGCCTGGAGATCTGTTTGATAAGAAGATACCTAAACAGGAAGTGCTTGATAAGGCTTCAGATGTTTTCTCCATAGCTATGGAAGGTGAGAGAAATGTTAATTCGGACAAAGAGCTTGGTTTACACGGTGAAGGAGTCCCGTCGGTAGCAATCCATGGAACTCATGAGAGAAGGCCCCGTTCCTATACCAATCCGATCGAGTTGATGGCGAACACCGGACACCTCCACCATCTAGATAACGAGGCAACCGTGTTCGAGAAGAATGGGGAAAAAGTAGCTGTGCATGGGATGAGCGGTGTGCCTGAACGTTATGCTCCACAGGTGCTTGAAAACTTTAATCCGGAGCCTGTAGACGGTGCTTTCAACATTTTGGTTATCCATCAGTCGATTGAAGGGTTTGTATACACGGATGACGACCATGAATACTTATCCTTGGAAGATTTCCCTGAAGGCTTTGATCTGATTATTAACGGACATATACATTGGTACAACCTAGAGAGGTTTCAGAAAGGAGAAGACAAACCTCTGATACTTCCGGGCTCCACGGTTACGACCCAGATGAACAAGGTAGAGGCAGAGAAGCCAAAGGGGTTTGTGGGGCTGGATACTGAAAAAGAAGAGCTAGAGTTCAAGGAGCTTAACTCTGCAAGGGATGTCGAGTACGTTGAAATCGAAGTTGATGGAGAGTCATGGTCGGAGATAAAGGAAGAGGCGGTAGAACATCTGGAAAAAATCGGCAAAGCTGAAAAGAAACCTCTTGTAAACCTGAAGATAAAAGGAAAGACTGAAGGAAGGGTGAATCCCAGGGAGCTGAAACAGATGTTCCGGGATCAGATGTTCCTCAACGTCAACTCTTCCTTAGACTCTAAAGAGGATATAAAAGAGAATGATATATCTGAAAAGGTAGATCCTTGGCAGAAAGGGAAGCAGATGCTCTCTGACGCGGTGGATTCTGAAAAGGAGGTTGATGAGTCTCAGCTACTTGAAATTCTACAGGAAGGCGAGCCTGAGAAAGCGGAGCAGATGTTGAAGGAGAGGATGTCGGATGATTGAAAAAGTTAGAATGAAGAACTGGAAGTCCCATCACGAGACTGAGATCGATTTTACAAAAGGAGTAAACGCCTTGATAGGTACTATGGGTTCAGGAAAGTCTTCAGTCATGGAAGCAGCTGTATTCGGACTTTTTGGAACAACGCCGGCACATAATTCAAGAGAAGTTACACTGGATGATCTTATAAGGAGAACGCCGTCGGAAGCGAAGGAGGCAGAGATCGAGGTCGATTTTAGACTAGGAGAAGATAACTATTCTGTGAAAAGAAAGATAGTAAGAGGTAAAGGTACAGATAGAAGCGAGTTAAGAAAGGAAGGCGAACTGATAGAGGCTCCGTCCACTAGAGAAGTGACTGAACAGGTTGAAAAGCTGATAGGGCTGGACTTCAAATCCTTTACTAGAGCTATATACTCGGAACAGAACAGTTTAGACCTGTTTTTGAACATGAGGCCCGGCGAGAGGAAGGAAAGGATCGATGAACTACTGAAGATCGATAGGTTTGAAGACGCTAGAAAAACCGTGGTGAAGGTAGAGAATAATCTGAAGAAGGAGCTGAAAACCAAACAGGAAGAGCTCGGCAAGCTTGATCAAGAGATAGATGAGGGAAAGGTCTCAGAGCTTGAAGAAGAGATAGAAGAGCTGGAAGACCAGAAAGAACAGCTTCAGGAGAAGCTTGAAAAGCTGGATAAAGATATCGAAGAGATGGCTGAAAAGAAGGAAGAGATGGAAGAGAAGAGACAGCAGAGCAAGAAGCTTGAGAAGAAGGAGACAAAGCTTGAGACAAGGAAGGAAGACCTTGAAGAGAGGCTTGAAGAGATAGAGCAAAAACTTTCTTCTTTTGAAAATCCTGAGAAACAGCTGGAAGCTAAGAAAGAACAGAAGGAAGAGATGGAACAGAGAAAACAGAAGATCCAGGAGCTAAATCAGAAAAAAGAGTTTAAACAGAAGCAGATAGAAAAGCTGGAGCAGAAAAAGGAAGAGCTGGAGCAACAGGTAGAAAAGTTTGAAAAGTTGGAGGATGTAGAGGAAGAGCTTGATAAAAAGACTAAAAAACTGGAAAAGGCTAAGAAAAAAGGCAACAAGATTTATGCGGATAGGAAAAACCTTGAAGAGTCTCTCGAGAAACTGAAGGATACGGATGGAGACTGCCCGACCTGTGGACAGAAGATGGATGAAGAACACAGGAAGGAAGAGCTTGAGACGAGGCAAAAGCTGATCGCAGAAATGAAGAAGAAGGAGAAGAAACTGAAGAGGAAGGTTCAGAATCTGGATGAGGAGAAAGCAGACCTTGAGGAGGAGAAAGAAGACCTCTTAGAGTATAAAAATTCGGAAGAGAAGTTAGAAGAGAAAGAGCAGGATTTGAAAGATATGTCTGAAGCGTTGGAGGAAATAAATGATAAAGTTGAAATGTTGGAAGAACAGTTCTCTAAGGAACAGCTTGAACAGCTGGAGGAGCAGATTGAAACGCTTGAGCTTGTGGAAGAGGTCGACGAGCTAGAACAGAAGAAAGAGCATGTATTGGAGAAACTTGAACAGTGTCGGCAGCAGCTTGAAGAGATAGAGTTCAATGAAGAGGAGCTCAAACAGTTGAGAGAGAAGATATCAGAGCTCAAAGAGGAAAGATCCGGTAAAAAACAGAAGTTCAACTCCCATGAAGAGCTGATGGAGGAAAAGAAGAAAAGGCTAGAGGTCATGGAGAAAGAGATGGAGAAAAAACAGGATCTGGAACAGCAGGTCTCACGGCTTGACTCAGTATTGGACTACGTCCATGAGTACAAGACAGGGCTGAAAAAGACACAGGTAGAGCTCCGAGAGACGTTTGTAAAACAGCTGAACAGCTTGATGGATGATATTTGGAGCCAGATCTATCCTTATGATGATTACTACTCGTTGAGGCTGAACGCGGAAGAAGACTACCTTGTGGAGGTGCTAGATTCTGAGAACAACTGGATATCAGCTGAGGCCGAGGTTTCCGGTGGAGAGAGACATTCTGCAGCGCTTGTGATGAGGCTAGCTTTAACTTACACTCTTTCGCCGAAGATAGAGCTACTGATGCTTGACGAGCCGACACATAACATGGATTCTTCAGCGGTGGAAGAGCTGGCTGAAACTTTGAGAAAGAACTCGGGAGACTTACTGGATCAGATGTTCTTAGTCACACATGATCCGGCCTTGGAGGCTGCTGTAACAGGAAAGCTTTACCAGCTGGAGAAAAAGAACACCGAGACAGGGCTTACAGAGGTTGAAGAAGTGGAGTAGATTTTAAGTAGTTGGTGATATGAAAATGAATGAAGATTATGATTTACTACCTAGAGTTGAGTCTTTGGCTAGTAGTTCAGTTTCTGAATTTAGAGCAAGAAATTTAGGAGAGTTAGTTACTGATTACAAAGCGATATGTAGTCGGCATGAGGCTGGAAACTTTGATAAAACGAATTTAAATGACTATTTAGAGGATTTAAATAGCTCTTATTCAGAAATGCTTGATATAGATATGATTGAGGCCAATGAGCTAGAAGAGAAAATTATCTTAGCTGATGTAGATAACTCCAGCTATTCTGCTTTTAGAGATATGGTTAAGATACCTGATAATATAGAAGGCGATAATCTTTTTTACAAAGAGCTTAGTTCGGAGATCTTCCATCTATATCAGTTTCGTGAATCTGAAACATGGAGCCATCCGTTATTTAGAGAGGGTTTGGAAAGAGCTGTGTCCACTAAGGAGATATCCAATAATGACAGAGAGGAATGGCAGAATCTCTACATCGAACTCCAAACTTATGTGGTGGCTGACGGCTTTGCAACTTTGAAAGAACTTGAAAGTGGATGTCAAATAGAGGATTTAGAGAAAATAGGTTTAACGAATCAAGAGTCACAAGAAATTATTGATAACGTATGTGATTTTAGCTCTATGGAATATAACTTAGGTGCCTCAATTGCATTGGCTTTAGAGCGCGATATAGGAGAGAATATATATGGGGATATCTTCAGAACAAATTATCCTCATGAAGAAGAAATTGAGCAGCTCAGTATGCAAACTGATATGATGAATAAGGCAAAATGTAAAATATGTAATGTTTGGCAAGGTTTGATTTCTTAATCTACATAAACGCTTCTGCGTCTTTTTCCTTCTGTTCTTGATCTTCTTCCCACTGTTTAAGTGTATCTTCCAATCCTTCGCCTGAGTCTCCGGTCTCTGATCTCCTTTTTCTTACATCGACAAACGTCGGATAGTTTACGGCTTCTCCTATCGTTATAGCTTCTCCTGTCTTTAGGCCTGGTATTTGGGCGGTAACTTCTTTGGTTATCCCTTCCGAGCTCTGTGAGATATGGTCAAGATCGTTCGGGTTGGTCACTCTCATGATAAACTTGGTGTTGCACTGGGAAAGTGCGGTTGTCGAAAGTTTTACAGGTCGTTGAGAGATCAGCCCTATCGCTGCGTTAAACTTCCTTCCTTCTCTAGCCATCTTCTCGATTACTGATCTTGAAGGTACCGGAGCTTTCTCCGGTGCAAAGTTATGTGCTTCCTCCAAGAGATAGAGGAACGGCGGTATTCTTTCCTGTCTCCTTAGTCTAAAGAAATGTTGTCCGAAGAATGCGGTAGCTATCTGTTTCTTTCTGTGGTTTATCATTGAGGAAAGGTCTAGTATGTTAAGCTTTCCAGGCTCCAGATCGTTCTTGTTAGGGGAGTTAACTTTTCCAAATATTCCCATAGAGTTAAGCCGGTTAAGTTTTCTGAGTAAAGAGTATTTGGTCTTCTCATCCATCTGTTTTGACTCTACTCTTTCAATTAGATGTTTGATTCCAAAGTCAGAGTTTTCTCCTCTTTTCAGGTTGGAAAATACTTCTGCTAGCTCCTGTCTCTGGACTGAGGAAAAGTTCTCTGAGAAAAACATTGCTATCTTGTCGGCTGAGAGACTGTTGACAGCTATGGATATGTTATCGTCTCTGAATACTTTTACCCTGTTCATATACTGTTTGTCTTCTCCAAAACAGGTATAGTCGCCGTGTGGGTCTACTGCCAGAATAGTGGGAGAGTGTTCTGAATCTAGTAACTCTTCAAGAAGTACC
Source organism: Nanohaloarchaea archaeon PL-Br10_U2g16 (assembly GCA_001563995.1). Taxonomy (GTDB): domain Archaea; phylum Nanohalarchaeota; class Nanosalinia; order Nanosalinales; family Nanosalinaceae; genus PL-Br10-U2g16. Next base: position 19,010 of record LKMV01000002.1, on the reverse strand, counting down.
GATGCTGTGTAGGATTTACCTGCTCCGGACTGGGCAAGTATAGCAAAATGTTTCTGTAAAGTATCGGTCATGTCTAGAGAGGCATCGACTTCCTGCTGTTGGACTTTTCCGATAGTCAGGCCGTCCTGCTTAAGTCCCAGAAACTCTCTTACCCGGTCGGGATCAGCCTTCCCGATCTCCGTTCCAGGCTCCGGTGACTGGGTTACCCTTTCAATCCTTCCTGACTCGGAGAACTTGCCCATAATATTGGCTTTGGCAAGGGATACCTCCCATTCATCCACAGGGAACTTCTTCTCTATATCCTCTCCCAATGTTTCGGAGACTCCTTCGACATCTTCAAAGTACTGGTTTGCCTTGAAGACTTCGGCTATTCTTGCGATAACCTTTCCATCTTTCTCGTACTGTACGTATCCGCCTTTTCCTACATCTTTATCATGTACAAAGAAGAACTCCGCTGAGTTAGGGGTGCCGTCCCTCTGGACAATAGATCCTATCATGTAAAGTTAATGTAAGAAAAGAGATATAACTTAAATGAATGGAAAAGATTAACGACGTGGAATCTTCCACATCAGTCTTTCTCTCACATCTCTTCCCATCTGGTCTCCGCCTCCCATCGGCAGAGCTCCTAGAAGTCCCATGTAGGAGACTTCTTCATCTTCCTGTTCTTCGTACTCCTTCCAGTACTTTCTCAGCTTGTTGTGTACTCCCATAGTAGACTTTCTGGTGTTTCCAACCCCTGAAGTGTTTCCTACGCCGACTACTGCAACATCTCCGTCAAACTCCGAGACAATGTCTTCGGTCTTCTGTACTGCAGGTCTGTAAGCTTCGTAGATTGGGTTTTTCATAGGCTTTGATGCTTCAGCCGGGCTTTGTTTGATTATAATCCCTTCAAGAGGGATACTGTGTTCTACTGCTACTTCTTCGATCTTTGATTTCTCTACACCCGGTCCTCCCATCATAACTCCTACTCCTTCTGAGACTGTTCCGGTGTCTTCTCCTTCGAACTTTGCGGCTGCGTCTACCGTTATTATTGCTTCTAGTTCATTTTCTTCGGCAATTTCTTCCAGTGCATCTCCATACTTTCCAAGTCTTGCACCGGGACCCTTGGACTTTACTACGTGAACTGTGTTTTCCTCTATCTGTTCTTCTGAAACGACTATGTTCTTTGCTACTTCCTCAAGCTCTTCTTCATCTGATTTGATTAACTTTGCAGCTACTAGAGGCCCAATAGTGTCGCCGATCGGAGCCCTGTCTAGGAATGCTCTTGTTGCTTCTTTCTGAGCTTCTGCAAGCTCTTGGTAAATCGGCATCATCAGTTGAGCCATTGAGATCAGCTGGAACATCTTTGTCTTCTTGATCAACTGTCTGAAATGCTTCATCACTTTATGGATCTGGTTGATCCCCATAACTCCTTTGAAAGCCATGTTAAGGTCTGCCAGATCTTCTTCATCCTCTGAATCCGCGTACTTTTCGATAAATCTATCGAACTTATGTTCCGAAGTGTCAAGCACATGCTCAAGCTTGTCTACCATTCCGGCAGGGTCAAGGTTGGTAGGAGCGGAAAACTTGAAGTCTTTGATGGTGTTGAATCTGTTCTCAAGCTGCTCTGTCTTGGATGAAGTCAGCTTACCTAAGAACATATGTTCTACGTCGTCTCTGTACATCTCCAGCTCTTCCAGTACCTTAACCATCTTCTTGTCTGCGTACCAGATATACAGCTTCGGTCCGAAAACTATTAGTATAGGCCATATCAAAAACGATAGAATTATTATTATCTGATAAAGCTGTGTAAGTATGTTGCCTGAACCTGCCATAAACTCTGGTAAGACCATATCATATCCTCAAAGTTGAAGTTTTTTAACATAGGCACTAACCTTCTACATCCTGTGCTATATCACTGTACTCTATCTCTAGCCTGGGCTCGTCAACCATCGATAAAAATTCTTCATCCAGCTCTTCCTTATGTATATCAGGGTTTTTCTGTGCATTCTTGTAAAACTGTAGACATATGTAGCTTCCTAGAACCCAGTAAGCCACGTCCAAAGGATCGAAATGGTATCTTGTGTGCATGTCGAAGATCTCTTTTCCTACTCCACCGGCCGCTGCAAGACCTATACCGAGTTTAGGGCTGTCGTATCTTTCTATCGATTCCTTCATTATGTAAGCGCCCGCTATAACATGGAACTCCTCTCCGTAGCCTTCGCCGGCGACCTCTGACTGTAAGTCGAGGTAGTTCTCCAATGTGGTCTCTCCCGCAGATTCTGATCCTTCCAGAAAGTTTTCGACCGCCTTAATCTGTTGTCACCCTATTCAGCAGAAAAATACTGTCGAATAGAGTTTATTTACCTTAGGGATACGCAGTTTATCTTTTCCAAAATTATCTAGAAAATCTGAATAAAAGTAAGATTGAAATATGGGGGAGAAGCTACCTTGCTCCGTCTGCTTCCTTTTCTTTTCTCTCTTTCTCTCTAACTGCCCTTGCATCATCGTTACCGTTAGCAGCAAGGATAAGTTCGTTTGCAAGTACTTCTGCTGCTGTATCTGAGTCCGCAAGCCTCTTCTCATATGCTCCTTGTGCTAAAATCCTAAGAGCTAAGTCAACCCTTCTCTGTGGTGATACGATAACTGCCTTTCTTGCTCTTACTCCTCCTCTCTGATATGTAACAACTTCTTCAGCAGGAGCTGAGTTTTCAATCGCATCTACTAGTACTTGGATAGGGTTTTCACCTGTCTCGTCTTCAATTATTTCAAATGATTCTTCGATAAGCTTCCATAGCTTCTGAGAACTTCCTGTGTTCCTTCCGGATGTTATGTAATGTTTGTTTCCTCTGTGTCCGGCTACCTGTAGACGGGTCATAAGCCTTTCTACAATCGGCACGTCCGCCTTGTAGAACTGTTTCTCTGTATGTCTACCTTTTGATCTCGGTGCAAGAATGTTTTCTAGGCTGATGTATCTTACAAGTCCGTCGTCTTCAATCTCTACGTCGGATGCGTCCCATTTACCCATGGTTAGCATCTCGTCCTCTAACTCTAATTTAGCGTTTTCTGTCATTTTATCACCTTGTAGGTTTCTGCTGGTTACCCCTTACCAGTTCTTCTAGTGAAACTCCGTTGACTTTGATTACTTTGTACCTTACCGTTGGAATATCTCCTTTAGGTCCTGAGTCTGCTCCTCCGATACCTTCAATAAGAACTTCGTCGTGCTCATCGATATGGTCGATAGCTTGGTCTCCTGGAACAAATGCAGTCAACTGTTTCCCGTTTTTAATTAGCTGTACACGTACACATTTTCTGATAGCTGAGTTAGGCTGTTTAGCTTCGATTCCTCTCTTTTCAAGTACAATTCCTCTTCCCTGAGGTGATCCTTCAAGTGGATCTGATTTCTCCTTTAGGTTCTTCATCCTTCTCTTGTAGTCGATGTCACTCCATCTGTATCTCTGTCTCTTGTTCTTCAGCTTCCGTGCGTTGTACAGTCCCATACTCAGAAACTCTGATTTAACCTTTAAATAGGGGTGTCATCCCTGGGACAGTATAAAGTAAACCGCTGCTATAAGCCCTACTAAGCCCAGACCGAAGCTGTAAGAGGGTGTTAATGAACCTGATAGAAGATATACTGATCCTAGTATCAGGGATGCGGAAACAAGGTTATCACGGTGGCCCTGATTCACCTCTATCTTTTGAGTTTTTTCTCTAGTTTCAAGCTTTTCAGACAGCTTTGTAGGTAGTTTCCTGATACTTTCTTGGTTTTCAACAAGATCCAGGAAGAATGATTTGCCTATGTCTTTTGGATTCGCGGTATTCTTTAACACAAGTTTCTAGGTCATATCCTGGAACTCTTCGTCAAACTGAAAATCTGGATAGATCTTCAGACCGATACATTCCATCGTTATAAGCCCTTTACCTATTAAAATAAACTTTGTTGATGGATAAACGCCGTTCTCCAAGGCTGGAGTCGCAAGCTTTACCAGCGCCTTATTATACTTTCCTCCTAAAGGGTAAATCCTTTAAGCGAAAGCAGTATCTCCTCGAATCTCTTCAGCTCCTCAATATCCTGTTTTAAAGGGTTCTTCAAGCCCATACTTCATAGTTGAGTTGGTTCGGTAAAAAGGTAACTACTGTAGCAGAACCGTAACCGCTAAGAAGAACAGCAGTAATAACACAAGGGTCAGTCCTCTTGAAACGTAGTAGAATAGTTTCTGTTGTCTAGAAACATCTTCTAATTCTTCATCTCTTTCGTCCTCCTGTTCGGATATAGGCATCACGCCTGAGTATCCACATTCGTTACATGTCCAGTCGGAGATATTCCCTACAGAAAAGACGGTGTTAAAAGATGAGTCTGGTTTGACGTTTTCCGAACCGCATTCTGGACATACGTAGCTCTGTCTTTTCATATTTTTCAAGAAACTTAGAATCTTTCCAAGTTTTACTCTACCTTTACTTCGTCGACACCGTGAGTTCTGCTAAGAACGTCTCTGATTGCGTCAATCTTATCTCCGTTCTTTCCAACAACCCTGCCTTTCTTGTCTCTTGCTACGCTTATCTCTACCTTCTTTTCTTCTCCCTCTACGTCAATGTCTACTCCTCTAAGATCTACTGGGACGATATTGTTGAGGAACTTTCCAAGATTGTCGCTGTACTCGTAAACCTTTACATTCTTTCCAAGGTTGTTCTGTACTTTTTTCACTACTTCTCCGCCTTTTCCTATAGCCATTCCGGCCTTTCCATCCGGAACTATGAAGTAAGCCTGGTCGTCTTCAAATATTACGTCTCTGGCTTCTACTCCTGTGATTGACTCGAAAAGACCCATCGCTCTGATGTTTTCCGTGTCGTATGTTACTGTTGCCATAATTAATGTTTACCTCGAGAACTTTTCTTGTTTCTTACAGTTTATCAAAGTTTTAACCATAATTCTTTTTAAACCCTTATCACTTTTCGTTACTGTCTGATGTGAATCCTGGTTTTAGATCTACTATGCCGGTTCCTGTAGGTACTGACTGACCGACCATGATGTTCTCGACAATTCCTTCGAGTTCATCTCTTTCTCCTCTAAGGGATCCTGTGGTAAGATGTTTCTTCGTCTCCTCGAAGGCTGATCTAGCTAGGATGGAGTCCTTGTTTCCTACGATTCCGTATCTGGTTGTTCCGTTTAGCTCTCCTTCCTTTGTCATCATATCAGCTAAAAGCATGATATGTCTGTCGTCAACACCGATTCCCTGTTTTGCCAAGGTTTCGTTAATCTCTTCGATAATTCTCTTTCTAAGGGCTTCTACCCCAAGAACCTTCTTTACTTCAAAAAGATCGTTGCTGATAGTTCTTGTCTCATCTACCTCTTCCATCTTAAGTGTCTTCCTAAGAGAGGTTCCTGCTGTCTGTAGCCTCCACTCTCCATCGTCCTCGTTTACAACAACCTGTCTGATCCCTTTAATTCCTTTGATTCTAGCTTCTTCTGACTTGTTCTTAATCTTTTTCAGGTCTTTGAGGTCATAGTCTTCCTCTGAGGATTCAAGTATTATCTTCTGTTCTTCTGTCTTTACCTTTGCCTTTCTGGCTTTATCCTGTATCCTTGTCTTGATATCTTCTACGTTTACATCGTAGTCTTCAAGCAGTTCAGGGTTCAGTTCGTACTCGACCTTCAGCTGCATTATATCTAATGTATCTCTGCTGACAAGATCTTCGAACTTAACCTCTCTAAGCTTTCTAGCTACTTTTTTAGCATCTTCTTCGCTGTTGTAATCCTCATGTAGGTATACATTCATCGCAGGCGTCTTTGGATTTCTTCTAGCGTCGATGATCTCTTCTAAACGTGGAAGTCCTGCTGTAAGGGATACCTGTGCTGCACCAGCTGCGTGGTATGTTTCCATAGTCAGCTGTGTAGCAGGTTCTCCCAATGACTGTGCTGCTACAAGCCCGATAGATTCACCAGGCTCGTACTGCATCTTTTTGTAACGTTCTACTAGCTTTTCTTCATCTTCTCCGTTATCTGCACGGTTTTTGTAGTTTTCAGGCAGTTCTTCCGCCCTCTCTTTCCAGTTTAATTTTTTGCTCATTATTATCACCTAGTTTGTCTCGATCTCCGTAGACAGTATCCCTCTATCGGATTTCTGTGGGTCAACTCCGTCTTCACCTGCTCGGAACTGAATAATATCGTCCTGAGCGTTTCTTACGGTCTGGTCCTGTCTTACGGTCAAGTCCTGCAGGGAGTTCGAGATTCTCCTGTACATGTATCCCGATGTCTTCGTTCTGAGTGACTTGTCCATCAATGCTTTTCTCTGTGACATCTGGTGGAAGAACATCTCCTGTGCGTCAAGACCTTTTAGAATGCTTGAACCTACAAATCCTCTTGATTTTGGTGAGAGCTCCCCTTTCTCGAAATGGGATGTTGTCCTCTCCTTATAACCTCTCTGAATTCTTTGATCTCTAACCGAGTTCTGTCCAAGAAGTCCGGCGATCGTTGTAACGTTTTCCATAGATCCTCTAGCTCCCGAGTCTGCCATGATGTATGCTGAGGATTCATCGTCGACGTTCTCCCTGATGATCTCTCCGATATCTGTGAAGACCTCGTTCAGTGTCTGGGTAACCCTGATTTCTCTGGTCTCGTCAAGGGTTTTTCCTGTTATTGTCTCCATCTCTCCGGATTTGTAGTCTTCAATTACTTCATCTGCATCCGTGACGGTATCTTCTACAAGCTTTCTGATCTCTTCCGTTGCATCGTCCGGAATCTCTAGGTCGTCTAGTGAAATCGAGAACCCTCTTCTTGTAAGGAATACAGCTCCGATAGTGGAAACACGGTTAAGGAACTCAGCTACTTTATCGCTTCCGTACTCAATCTTTAGCTGCTGGATGATCTCTCCACCGTAGTCACTCAGTGCGTCTTCTTCTAGGACCCCTCTCTCTAGCTGTCCTTCTTTTATAACTATCTCGTTTTCTTCCCCTTCGTTAATTGTTAGTGATATGTCTTCAGGGATGAACAGGGATACAAGCTCTCTTCCTGTAATAGTTTCTTTCTCCGGAAGACTCTTATCATGTTCTCCTGCTTCCGCTAGGAGGTTAAATGCTTTCTCTCTTGAAAGCTCCATATCTTCCTGTGTCAGTAGGTAAAGCCCGGACACATAGTCCTGAAGCATACCTACAATCGGTCCTCCTGTCTTAGGCATCTTTACATGTTCCTGTACCTTCAGCAGTTCTTCGGCTTCTGCCCTTGCTTCTTCCGTCTGTGGAACGTGCAGGTTCATCTCGTCTCCGTCGAAGTCTGCGTTGTAAGGAGCACATACGTTAGGATTTATTCTGAATGTTCTGTAAGGAAGTACCCTTACATGGTGGGCCATAATCGAGTTACGGTGGAGTGATGGCTGTCTGTTGAAAAGAACGATATCTCCGTCCTGGAGATGTCTCTCAACTTCCCATCCTTCACCCGGCTCAATAATGTCTATTAGATCGTCTACGTTTTCCTCAGTAAGCCTTCTTCTACGTCCATCAGGCTGGAAAACATAGTTTACTCCTGGATGTGAATCAGGACCGTTTCTTATAAGCTCCTCTATCTTTTCCTGGTTTTCTTCATTAATCTTTCTCTTTATAGTAAGTTTTCTAGCTACCTGTACCGGAACTCCTACCTCGTTAATTCCTATGTTTGGATCCGGAGAAATTACTGTTCTCGCGGAAAAGTTCACACGTTTACCTATCAGGTTCTGTCTGAAACGACCTTCCTTACCCTGAACCCTTTCAATAAGGGATTTCAGTGATCTTCCGGATCTGTGTCTTGCCGGAGGTACGTTGCTCATGTCGTTGTAGAACAGGGTGGATACATGGTACTGTAAAAGCTCATGTAGGTCGTCTATAATGAAGTCTGGCGCGTCAATCTCTATGTTGTTCTGAAGTCTCTTGTTAATTCTGATTATATCTACCATCTTGTGAGTGATGTCGTCCTCCGATCTCTCACCGGTTTCCAGCGTAATGCTAGGTCTCATCGTTACAGGAGGAACAGGCAGATGTGTTATAACTAGGTCTTCAGGCCTTCCGCCTTCTACACCAAGTGTTGCTGCATCTTCATCGCTTATCTGTTTAAAACGTTCTTTGATGTCCTGAGGTTTTAGTTCATCTCCTTCTTCATCGTAGTATGTATAAGGTTTCTCAAGATCTACGTCTTTTGTCTCCTCTCCACATTCCGGACATTCATTTGGCATGTTGGATTTTCTCAGAGACTTGCTTTCGTCTTTGATCGCAAGGCTGTGGCATTCATGGCATGTGAATCTCAGAAGATTCCTTATTTTCTTATTATGTAGTACGTGTACCACAGGACGTGATAATGTGATCATACCGAAATGTCCGTTTGTCTCTTTTGCTCTCTGTCCGTCTGTAGGACATGTCATACCCGGGTCGATCACTCCTAGTTCAGGGTCCATAACCCCGTCTTCTACCGGGTAACCGTCCGCGTCGTAGACTTCTGCTTTTGTAATCTCCTTTACAGCCATCTTCTTGACCTTATCAGAGCTTAAAATTCCGAAATCAATTGATTCTATGTCTTTTGTCATCTTGAACACCTCAGTTTTCGTCCTCCAGATCAATCTCTGTATCTATCATCAGTGATTTTAGCTCGTTAAGTAGCAGAAGGAATGCGTGTGGTACCTCTGCATCCTCAAGCTCTCCTGGTTCGCCGCCAGGCCTTACAAGCTTGTCTTCGTTCTTGTCGTAATAGCCGATCTCTCCTGTGTCTTCATCTACGTAGATCTTGGTCTCGTCTGCTCCAAATCTTTCCTTAAGCAGTAGAGAGGCTCCATGTGCTACGAACACATCTTTTTCCATCTCTCCCAGCCTTAGTCCACCTTCTTGACTTCTTCCCTCGGTAGGCTGTTTTGTTAGCAGTGTGATAGGTCCTCTTCCTCTCGCGTGCATCTTGTCTCCTACCTGGTGGTTTAGTTTCAGGTAGTATCCTGGGCCGATCAAAATCTCTGCATCCAGTTCTTCTCCGGTAATACCGTCGTACATCTTTTCCTTACCGTCTTCCTGGAACCCTAGTTCCTTAAGCTGTTCCTTTAGTTTATCTTTATCCTCGGAGTGGAAAGCTGTTCCGTCAACCTTTTCTCCACGTAATGCAGCAGTTTTCCCGCCGATAAGCTCTATTATCTGTGACACTGTCATACGGCTTGGGATTGCGTGTGTGGATAGAATAATATCCGGTGTGATACCTTGTTTTGTGAAAGGCATGTTCTCCTCAGGAGCTATCATTCCTATAACTCCTTTCTGTCCGTGCCTTGTCGCAAACTTGTCTCCCAACTCAGGAATTCTGTACTGTCTTAGTCTTGTCTTAATTAGTTTATCTCCTTCACCTGTTTCAGAAACCATTACTGTGTCTACTTTTCCTTTCTCACCATGTCTTACGGTTAGAGAGGTCTCTCTTCTGTCTGCTAGTCCCATCTTCACTTCGTCTCCGCTACCTGATCCTATGAACTTAGGAGGAGAAGTTTTTCCTACAAGCACATCGTCAGACTCCACTGATGTTTCAGGGTTTGCAATACCGTCTTCATCCAGATGAGAGTAAGCTTCTTCACTTCTATAACCTCTTACATCCTTGTTAGGAACATCTATCTTGTCCTTCTGTCCTCCCCAGAATCTCTGTGCTTCTGTCTGGTAGTTTCTTAGATAGGTGGAACGTGCGAGACCTCTATCTATAGAGTCCTTGTTCATAATCACTGCGTCCTCGATGTTGTATCCGTCAAATGAGGCCAACGCAATAACCATGTTCTGTCCTATAGGATGGTCTTCAAGCAATGTATCATATGTCTGTGTCTCAACAATCGGCTGTTGAGGGTAAGTCATGTAGTTAGAGTTAGTATCAAATCTCTGATGAAGCTCTCTAGAGTTAATTCCTATACCCTGTCCGCTCATCTTAGCACCGAAGTTCACACGGTCTCCTCTGTTGTGCTGCGGGTAGACAACTAGAGAAGCTGAAAGTCCGTGTGTAATCGCAGGATCAATCTCCATATGGGTGTGGCTCTCTGTGACTTCTTCTTCGTCCATAGCTACGTATGTATTCTCTTCCTCTTCAGCATCTATATACTCAATTACTCCTTGCTGTTCTAAATCGTCAAGTGTTATCTCTCCTTCTTTAAGTTTCTGTTCATCTTCTTCCTGTAGCTGTGGTTCACCGTCTTCTACAACGATAAGCGGTCTCTGAACTCTTCCTGCATCGCTGTTAATTCTCAGCTCGTCCTTGTCTTCTGCGTAGTATACTGAGATTTCTTTCTCTATATCTCCGTTTCTTCTCTTCTCCTTTAGAGACTCCACAACTTCTTGGTGGCTATCTATCTCGTCTACTATCTCTCCGTCAAGAAATACTTTAGTCAAACAAACTCACCTTCCGTTGATAACCTTTGATGCTTTATTTCTGAATTCAGCATCGTTTTTTACAGGGTTTAATCCGTATTCAAAATTAGTTTTCATAATATAATTTTTATCGTTCATTAGTATCACCTACATCGCGTCCAGGCCGACTTCGGCCAGTTTTGCCTTCAACGAGTTTCTTTCCATATCGTTCAGACCTGTTGATACGTTAGCTGACATTGAGAGGTGTGTTCTAAGCCCGATGTTCATACCTTCCGGCGTCTTGATAGGGCAGATTCTTCCCCACTGTGTAGGGTGAAGATCTCTTGCCTCGAAATGCTGCCTGTCTGAGCTAAGAGGTGAGTTGACCTGTCTGATATGTGATAAGGTCTTGATCCTGTTTCCTCTCTCCATTCTCTGACATATACCTGTTCTTCCTCCTACCCAGTTTCCTGTAGCCATGGCACCCATGATCTGTTTTGTCAGGGTGTTGGCAACGATTGTTGACTGTAGTGATGGAAGTCTTCCTCTCTTTGCAGATTTTCTGAAGTTGTACTTCATCCTTGCTAGAAGCCCCCATTTACCTAGGAATACGCTTCTGAACTGCATCTCTAGCAGCTCGCCTGAGAGGTTTAGCCTCTTGTTTGCGTAATGGTCCATGTCATCTTCTTTGATATCTCCCTTTCCTAGAGCGATTGTATTTCTTATCATGGTTGAAAGGAACTCTGCTTTGTCCTCTCTTGCATCGGACTCCTGTCCTAGATGTGGCAGAAGGTACTCGTCAAGTATGGAGTCAATCCTTTCCTGAATATCGTTTGTTATTCCTGACTGGTTAGCTAGGTATTCGTATGCTTCCTCTTGGTTTGAAGCTCCTGTCTCGTACATGTTCAGGTAAACTTCCGAGGCATACTCTTCGCCGATAGATTCAACTATTTCTTTGTCGGTTTCACGGCCAAGAGCCCTGATCAAAGCTACTGCAGGTGTCTTCTTTACGTTTGCAAATGAAATATTTACAATGTCTTCGTCTCTTCTAAGCACGTGTCTCTGAACATATCCTTCATTCTCTGAGTTGATTCTACATACCTGTTCTTCATCATCATCCTGGTAAATCGGCTTATTGTTCGCCATCTCTTCCATTGCGATAATTATCTTCTCAGATCCGTTAATAATAAAGTATCCGCCCGGATCTTCTGGATCTTCCCCATTTTCTCTCATCTGTTCTTCGTCCCATTCTTCGCTCCAACATAGGTTGCTGCCAACCATCACAGGGATCTCTCCGATTGTAACTTTTTCTGACTCTTGCTGAATTCCTTCAAAGATCGGTGTCATCGTAACTTTGATTTCAGAAGAGTAGGTAAGATCTCTCATTCTAGCTTCTTTAGGTGTTATTTCTCTAACCGATCCGTCAGCCTCGTTAATCTTTGGCTTCTCAATATTGACGTCAACTATCTTTATAACAAGCTCTTCGCCGTCAGGCAGCTCTGGCTTAATCTCTCCAACCTCGTTTAGTATTGATTCAACCCTTTCCTCTACAAATCTATTATAAGAGTCTATCTGATGTTTTACAAGGTTACGTTCGATTAGCTGGTCTAGGAATTCTCTTTGCATGTAAATCACACCTAAGGTTCTACAACAACTCTGTAGTAGACTGACTCTCCTGCTGTTGGGCTTTCACGTACAATTTCAATTACATCGCCTTCTTCAGGATCCATCTGCTTCAAGGCGGCATCAGTTCTTTCGATCTTCGGTATTTGATCTTTTCCTGCATCATACCGTTCAAGAACTTCTTCAACTTCGTCTTCTTCAAGTTTTCTGTGTTGCGGAACCGCTTCGTGATCTGTAATATCCATTGCCATTTTTTAACTGCCCTCGCGAGAGATTTGAGATTTAAGAATCTACATCTTAAAACGGTATAAGTAAACTTTATATAGGTGGCACGGTAAAACCGTAAGGTATTTAATGAGGGTCTGTTTAGATTGTTTTTCAGTTCAGCAACCTCTGTATTTCTACCCGGAGATATTCAGCCTGCTGAATAAATCTCTCATATAGATGCCTATGGGAACTCTAAATCAGAACCTTTTCTCATACTTGATATCTCCTCCCCGACAACTACATGGTCGAGAAAGTTAACCCCTACCGTTCTAGAAGCATCCAGCAGTTTTTCCGTAGTCTCGATGTCTTTTTCTGTGGGTTCAGCTCTTCCGGAAGGGTGGTTATGGGCCATAATGAAGCCTGATGCATTTCTTGATAAAATTTTAGAGAGCAGTTCCTTTGTTTCAAAGTTAACGGAGTCAACGGTTCCTTCTATCTCGAAGATATCTATGACTTCATTTGAGGATTTCAGAAGTATCACTCTTATCTTCTCCTCTGTCTCCAGCTTCATGTCGGACACCACTGATTTCAGCTGTAGGAAGTTCTCAATCTTTGTCCTTTCCTCTCTTTTTATCCTTCTTCCAAGCTCGGATACAGCTTTTAACTGCCCGGCTTTCACATCTGAGACTCCTTTCAAACGTTTAAGCTGATCTTCCGGAACGTTAGATATCTCCGCTAGAGAGTATGATTTTAATATTTCCGATGACAGCTCTTTTACGTTTTTGCCGGTTGTACCTGTCCTAAGAACTAAGGATAGAAGCTCCACATCTGTCAGACTTGAGACTTCTTCCTGTCTGAGTTTTTCCCTAGGCCTCTCCGACTCCGGCAGATCCTTGATACTGTAGTCCATCAATATCTTTACCGGATTAAAATGTCTTAAAATCTTCTATTGAACTATTAAGTTGTATGTTATACCTACCAGATTATTTTCTGTTCTGTAATATTTTTAAAACAGTTAAAAGTAATCTAAAAAACTATTCAATTTCATATCTAATTTCTTCTCCTTCATCTGTTATTCTGTAAAGCCTTCCCATCTTGTCGTCCGGATTTAAGATCTCTACCAGCTTCTGATCTTTCAGCTCGCCTAAAGCCCTGCTGACATGCGGTCTGTGCGCATCGATATCGTAGGAAAGCTCGGTTGGGGTCTTGGGCTCGTCTAGTTTTTCCAAAATCTTCTTCCTGTACTTGGATCTCTTTACAAAGGATACCTTTTCCCAGTCCGTGCTCATACCTAACATTTGTGTCCGGACAAAGACAGTGGCTATTACCAAAGACTTACAGAAAACGTACCAGTTTAACCTGCGAACTTGAACTTTGGTAGGAGTTGTACTAACTAAAATTAAAAACGCTTTTTTATTGTAATGACTACAATAATATTGACAGTTTTTATTGTAGTGACTACGATAAATCGGTATGTTTTTATTGTTGTGGATACAATACATGGTTATGGATAGGGAAAGGCTTTTGGAGGAGATGCAGGCTCAGAACCCTTGGTGGACGGGCTCTAAGCCAGATCTACCGGAAAAATTTGTTAAACGTCCGTTGCAGGAGAGGGTTGAGGCAGAGCTTGAGGATGATATAGTTACAGCGATAACAGGACTGAGAAGGTCGGGTAAAACTACTTTGACTCACGGAGTCATCAGCGATCTACTTGAAACGGTAGACTCTAAAAATATTATTTACTTTTCGTTTGATCTAGCGGAGGGGACTGATGTCAGGAAGGTATTAGATCTCTACTCTGAGGAGGTGCTTGAGAAAACATTTTCTGAGGTTGAAGACAGGGTTTATGTTTTCCTTGATGAAGTACAGAAGCTTGAGGACTGGGCGGACCATGTAAAGTCTATCCATGATAAAGGATACAGCATAAAGTTCTTGGTTACAGGTTCTTCCTCTATGAATATAACTAAAGGCGCTGGCGAAAGCCTTGTAGGAAGGGTGATTGTCAGAAGACTTTACCCGTTCTCTTTCAGAAGCTACTGCGATTATAACGAAGTTGAATATCCTAAAATAGAATTAGAAAATATTTCATACCCTCAGAACGCCAAAAGGTTGAGGATACAGTTTAATAGATACTTTGAACAAGGAGGATTTCCGGAACTTTACGAGGATTATTCGGAAGAGAACCTTAGTCAGAACTTGGATTTAACATTGTTCAGGGATGTTGCAAGTATATTTTCTGTCAACCGAACGGATCTGTTAAAGAAGCTTTTCAGGTTAACCGCTGAGAATACTGCGCAGGTTGTAAACTACAACAACTTTTCCCAGGACCTTGATGTCCAGTACAGGACAGTAAAAGATTATCTACAGCATTTAGAGGATGCTTTTCTCCTAAAGTCAAGTATGCCTCACAGTTCCAATACCAGGAAGTCTATGAGAAAGAATCCCAAGCTTTACATCTCAGATCACAGCTATAACAGGCTTTACTCTGCAAAAGAAGGCTTGAGAGCGGAGACGGTAGCATTTAATCACTTGAAACGTTTAGAAGATCCGAAGTTTAAGAAGAGACCGGAGGTTGATATACTGCTACCTGAGACCGGGAAAGCTTTTGAGGTAAAGTACCAGGACGACTTGGATAGACGGGACGCCAGAAACTTGACTGAACTGCCGGAAAAATACGATTTGTATATGGTATCGAGAGATACGTATGATGAATGGAAGGTAGAGGGTAGGGAGATCAAAGTTGTACCTCTATGGTTGATTTGCCTGGCTGTAAGCTAAAGTTGTTTCAGACAGGGTTCCTGGAATTATACGGTCTCTGACTATTCTATGTTCTCCAATTTTATGGATCTCTTACTTTAATTTTTAGATTTTAATTAATTACATGGAAAAGCTGATCTCAGACCCTGAGGTCTCTGAAGTCGAAGAGATACTGGAGGAATACTTGAGAAGGGAGTATACGGTCCAGTTGGTAGGTCTCTGTTCTGTAAACTATCAGGGTAGAGCGAAGTCGAAGCTGGATAGAGGGGAGCGTTTAGTCATCAACAAACAGGATTCAGCTCTGCTTGTCCATGGTCCTGATAACTACCAGCCGAAGAACTGGCAGCCTGAAGTAGACTCGTATGACGTTTCTATAGAAGGCGAAGAGCTTGTACTAGAGGCCAGGAGAAACAGTCCGGATGAGCTAGTAGAGATCAGGTTTGAAAAGATAGATATGGTGTCGGTAACTCAGCTGGTGGACAGATCTGATCTAAAGGTCAAAGGGGATGAAGTTGATATACATGAAGCGATTGAGGAGGATCCTGAGATTGTAGAAGAAGGTTTAAAGCTGGTAGAACGTGAAAAAGAGACTGATGCAGGGTTTATCGACGTGTTTGGTCGGGATTCTGATGATAATTTTGTGGTTATAGAGGTGAAGAGGAACCCTGACTATAATACAGTTATACAGCTTCAGAGGTATGTAGATGAAATAGAGGAAGAGTTCTCAGGCAAGATCAGAGGAATAATTGTCTCTCCTAAGATGACTGATAATATTCTAGATTATCTGGAGGAAAGGAATCTGGAGTTCGTAGAGATAGAGATGGTGGATGTGATTGCATCCTACGAAGAGATAGATCAGTCCCAGAGCGGTCTAAGCGACTTTGGACCTGATTACTAGCTAAATATTTCCATCCCAGACTCTCCAGCTCAGATCGTCTTCGAGTTCTATTATTTCCTGAATATCTGATTCAACCCTCTTATAAGGCATTTGGTATGTTACGAAGCCATGCTGGTGATTCTCTTCATCAATTAATGACAGGTCTAAAGACTCGCCGGGTTCGTCTTCCAGCGAATATATTTCATGTCGGTCTCCAGGATAATAGATAACTACTGTGTCTGCAAAGTTTTCTTGCTCTAAGACATTTCTCCCTATTGCAGCATATTCTATTGGATTGCTTAAAGCTGTATATTCTTTCCAGAATTCCTTTAATCCTTCAAACCTGTTCTTCTCTCCTTCCTCAAATGGGTGGCCGGGTCTTTTCCTAAACTGATTTGATAAATCTTTTTCAGTAGGATATCTTTTCTCTCCCCATATTTCGGACCTGTAACTGCTGGATTTAGACATGTATATAATTTAGACTTAAAAAACATTTATATCTAACTGTTAACAACACTGGCATATTCTAAAGGGTACAAAATAGGAAATGAAAAGTTGAAGATTAGAAGTCTTTGTGGATCCAGTACCTCTCGATCTTTTCAGGGTTGAACCAGTGGATTTCATCGTCAGCATCGACTCTAACCATTCCATCGTCCTGGAAATCGGTATTGTGGAGATGTAGCTCTCTATCCTCTCCCGAATCCGTCCTAATCATCAGCTCTCCGTTCTCCTCAAGTGCTTCTTTCAATGTGTCGTAAATTTTAATTCACCTATACTTATTATAGTAGGTCAAACTGAAAAAGCTTTGCTACCTCACTGAAGCTATGTGTGGTATAGCTGGAGCTGAAAACCAAGAGACGGTAGAAAATTTGATGGAAGGACTTGAGCATAGAGGAGGAAGCTCCAGGGTAGAAGAGAAAGCAAAGTTTAGCTTCGGTCATTTCCTTCACTCGGTCGTGGGCAGGGTAGAACAGCCTCTGGAAGGGGATGGAGTTCTGATAGCTAACTGTGAGATATACAACTGGAAAGAGCTGTCGGAAAAGTACGGTATCGAAGCAGAGAACGATGCTGAACTGCTTTTAAAACTTTTAGATAGAAAAGGTATAGACTGTTTAGATGAGTTGGATGGAATATACGGTTTTGCATACCGAAAAGATGGTGAAATAATCCTTGCAAGGGATATTTTAGGTGTAAATCCTATCTGGTACTCGGAAGATCCCTTTATTTTCAGTTCTGAAAGAAAGACGATCGAAGACCAAGGTAATGAATGCCGTGAGCTCCATCCGAGACAGATACTGAGATACGATATATCGGATGGCTCTGTATCACTTGAGAATAGGGATTTCTTCCAGATAGATGGGTCGGAACAGAAGGAAGAGGATGAATCTGTCGAGGAGATAAAAGAGATTTTTC
The DNA here is from genome assembly GCA_001563995.1 of Nanohaloarchaea archaeon PL-Br10_U2g16. GTDB lineage: Archaea > Nanohalarchaeota > Nanosalinia > Nanosalinales > Nanosalinaceae > PL-Br10-U2g16. Next base: position 1,834 of record LKMV01000002.1, on the reverse strand, counting down.
TTGAAGCGGTAGAGAAAAGAGTACCTGAGGAAAGGGAAGTAGCTCTGTTGTTTTCGGGCGGTGTAGATTCTACGTTAGTGGCTGCAGTTTTACAAAAACTCGGAGTTGATTTCACTGCTTACAGCTCAGCTATTCAACATGGTAACGTAAACGAGCCCAGGGATAAACAGTGGGCGGAAAGGATAGCTGAAGAGATGGGTATAGAGCTGGAAATGTATGAGTCCGACCTTGAAGAGGTTGAGCGGGTATTGCCGTATATAGCTGACTATATATCCTCAACAAGCGTTGTGAAGAACGGGGTAGCCATGCCTTTCCATCTTGCTTTGAACGGCGATGAAAAAGTTGTGATGAGCGGTCTAGGATCTGAACAGCTCTACGCGGGTTATCACAGGCATCAGGGCTATTTGAATAAGGAATGTCTTTCAGGATTAAGATCTTTGTTTGAAAGAGATCTCTATAGGGACAACGTAGTTTCGTTTAGGAACGGATATGAGATAAGGCTTCCTTTTCTAGATCACCGACTGATAGAGAACGCCTTAACGATATCGGGAGATCTGAAGCAGAAAGATGGTTACAAGAAGTATATTTTAAGAAAGGCGGCGGAAGAGCTTGGTGTTCCTGAGGAGGTGGCTTGGAGGAAAAAGACAGCTGCTCAGTACGGTACTAACTTTGACAAAGCGATTTCAAGGCTGTCTAAAAATAAAGGTTTTGGTCATAAGCAGGAGTACCTTAACTCTATGAGAGAGGAGCCTAACAATAGGTTGGTTGCTCTCACCTCCGGAGGAAAAGATTCTAACGCAGCTCTTTATAGGATGAGAAGGAGGAATAATGAGATATCATGCCTCCTTACATTGAGGTCGGAGAACAGGGACAGCTATATGTTTGATTCGAATAAAGAAAAATCTGTAATAGAGGAACAGTCTGAAAAGCTTGGTATTCCGATTATCGTCCAAGAGACTGAAGGCGAGAAAGAGAAAGAGCTGGAAGATCTGAAACAGGGACTAGAGACAGCAGTTGAAAAGTATAATGTGGAAGGCGTAGTTGCAGGAGCGCTTGCATCCACATATCAGAGGGACCGTGTTGAAAAGGTAGCTGAGGAGCTAGGTCTTAAGGTATTTGCTCCGCTATGGCAGGAAGATCAGGAAAACTACATGAGATGGTTGATAAGGGAAGGTTTTGAGATAGAGATAACTGAGGTGGCCGCAAGAGGTCTGGAGAAACGGTGGGAAGGAACAGTATTAGATCAGGAAAATGTTGAACAGCTTATAGATCTCTCAGAAGAGTACGGCTTCCACGCTGCAGGTGAAGGCGGAGAGTATGAGACACAGGTTGTAGGTTTTCCGGGAAGCCTACTTAACCAGTGATTTCCTCGATAGCTCTTACAAATCTCTCGGCTTTTTTCTGGTAATTTTTGACTTTTTTGTTGCTGTAGCTTTTCCCTGTATATTCAGCAGGAGTTTTCTGGCCTAGAAGGTCCTTTATGTTCTTCTCGTAACGGCCGTATTTGTCAACCATTCCTTTGTCATCTATTACTGAAGTAAATTTTGAAGCTGCATCTTCGTGGTTACTAGGTTTATCACGGCCAAAATGTAGTAATAAGGCATCATTAGCTCTTATCACGCTATGTATTAGGTTAGTCATTCTTACTCTATTAGGTTTGGTTTTGTCCTTTGCAGATTGCAAAAATCCTTCTGAATCCCTCAGAGCATCCTTTTTTGTATCTCGGACCATTTTTGTTCTCCATGGAGAGGTTTGCCGTCTTCAACAACTGAAGAGATAAACTCGTCTTTCTGATCGGCTCTTTGTCTGACCTCTACCATAGTCATCACGAGAG
>LKMV01000024.1 GCA_001563995.1 Nanohaloarchaea archaeon PL-Br10_U2g16 | reverse complement strand
CTAAGGAATCTCTAAGTTCTTCAACGGTTTCAGTATCTTCTATCGGAAGCCTTCCAAGGTCTCCTCCGTTGATATCAATCACTGCTTTTCCGTCATCGGTCTTTACCTCGAACTCTAGAACATCGTAAGGTCCTTGTTCAAACTTGTGAAGTATCTCAGTCATAATTATCTATTGTATAGAAGAGGTTTTATGAGTTCCGGACAAGCTTCTCGGAAATCCCTAATACTTCTTCAGCTTCCTTTTCATTCCCTGCATCAACAATTATCCTTAGTTTATGGGAACTTCCGGAAGGACGGATCAATACTTCTGCGTCTTCAACCCTGAACTTTACTCCATCGACCTCCGATATTACCTCGTACCTGTCCTCTACCTTTGAAATCACTTCTTCCATCTTCTCATGCTTATCTTGGACTTTTACAGATTCTCTAAGGTTATGTCTTTTCGGCATATACTTTAGATCGTTGTAATTTGCTGTCGCAAGCAGAAGGGCAGCATATGTCCCGGAGTTGTACGGAACTAGTTCCTTGAAACAGTAATGGCCGTTTGGCTCTCCTGAAAGCTCAGCGTCTTCTTCTAAGGTCTTATCTATTACAAAAGGATCTCCGACCCTCGTGTAAGAAATATCTGCATCCGCTCTATCAGCCATCTCTTCTACCTGTTTTGAAGTATCTACAGATGCAACGATGTTATCAGGTCTTGTCTCTTTGATAAGTATATTAAAGATCTGGTTTCCCTCAAGCCATTTCCCGTCATAGTAGACCGCAATCCTATCACCATCCAGATCAGTAGCTAGGCCAAGGTATGCATCTTCCTCCTCGACCTTTTCTTCTACATGATCAAGGTTCTCCGGCTTCGGGTTAGGAGGATCGATAACCGGGCTATCTTTTTCAGATATATCTATTAAATCTATCTCTCTTTCTTTAAGAAGATCTGAAAGGAACTTGGATGTCGCACCGCCCATCGTTTCCAAGACAACGGTTATATCCCTAAGTTCTGCTCTATTTTCATAAGAAGAGATTAATTTCAGTATCTCGGAACGGTATAATCTATCCATTCTTGTTGGTATATTCTCTATCTCTCCTTTATCTTCAGCAAAATCTTTTTCTCTAAAAATATCTTTCACCTTATCCAGATCTTCATTTAATAGCCCGTTACCCTCAGGATACATGAACTTGAAGCCGTTAAACTCCAGAGGCATATGTGAGGAAGTAACCATAACTGAGAAACAGTTCTCCTTCATGCCGGAAAAAGCTGCGTAATCGGTTGGTCCTGTACCGGTATCTAGGACATCCACGCCTGTAGAGACCAACCCCATGACAAAGTTCTTCTTCAAATCTTCAGAGCTCTCCTTTGTATCTTTAGCAACAACCACTTTTTCACCATCATTTTCCACAACAAACGTGCCAAATGCCTTCCCAAGCCTTTCAGCAAACTTTTCGTCCAGCTCTTCAGGATAACGGCCTCGAATATCATACCTCTTGAAAACCGCTTCCGCATCCATTATTTTTCACCCTCTAACTGTTTAATTTTCTCCAGTAAATCTTCCATCCCATGTTTCTCCCTGTCAAAATGGAACGTCTCTACTTCTACCGGTTCAAGCTCGTACATCTGGTCGTCCACAAGTAGATCTATATCAACAATGTCCTTAGGGTTTTTCTCAGGATCTCCGTTAACTACATGTACTTGATCCGCTATGTGGTGAGTACCGGAGTTCCTTATCTTCTCTATCTGATGTTCTGGCTCTCCTCTTGTCAAGACCAGTACCCTGTGGTCTATGGCCTCAAGTTCTCCGACATCTTCAAATAAAAACTTTTCCGCCCTCTCAATAACTTTTTCAAAACTTTCAACTTCTTCATCAGCGATCTCAGCATGTCTAAGATGTGAATAACCGTTTTCATCCTTGGCATCTTCATATGTGTCTTCAAAACCTTCTATCTCTTCCCTAAGCCTTTCCTTAAACCGATCTGTATCGAAAAGCACCCTATCAAAGTCAATTCCTATCTTCAATAATTTCACCATCCTTCATCACTGCTTTATTGGAGAGGTTTTCTGCTATCTTTTCACCGGCGTCGGTAACAGCTCCAAAACCTATCTTACGTCCTGGTTTCACAGAATTATTTACACCGATCTTTGCCTCCGAACCTATTACCGTTCCAAACTTTTCTCTGCCTGTATCCATTAATCTGCCTTTAACCTTCATTTTAACCGTAGAGTTATCGTTTCTAAGGTTAGCTGTCTGTGAACCCGCACCTATATTAACCTTCTTACCGATATAACTGTCTCCTATATAGCTTTTATGCGGAATAGAGGAGGATTCTCTAACCACAGAGTTTTTGATCTCTGAATCCCCAATCTTGACATTTTCCTCCAAAACAGTTCCCGGACGAATATAGCCGTTAGAACCTACCTCAGCTCCCGACTTTATTATTGCCGGCCCTTCAACCGTTGTAAACTGTTTTATCTCTGCTCCTTTCTCAACCACTACATTCTTCTCAATAACTGCGTTTTCAGAAACTTTACCATTTATCCGACCGGTTCCAACCTCTTCCTCGATCAGTTCTTCATTTGCATCTATCAACTGCCACGGATAGCTACATGGAAGCCACATATCAGTTTTAACTAACTCTACCTCCTCGGAGTCCAAATAATCTTCCAAAGCATCAGTTATCTCATACTCGCCTCTGGCAGATTTTTCTACCTTCTCCAATAGGTCGAAGAAATCCTCTTTAACAACATAAGCACCTGTATTGACAAGGCTGGAAGGTGGATTATCAGGTTTCTCAACAATGCCTTCTACATTTCCATCTTCAACCTTGAAAACCCCGTAGTTCTCCGGTTTTTCTGCTTTTGATGCCAGGACTGCAGAATCCTTCTCCACAAGTTTTTCCAGGTTGCCGTAGATATCATCTCCGTTTAAGACTAAGGCTTTTTCATCTATCAGATCTCGGGCTTGGAGGGCCGCATCAGCGGTTCCAAGCGCTTCTGACTGTTCTACAATCTTAATATTTTCATTATCACAGTATTTGTCTTCAAACTGCTCTATCTTGTATCCTGCAACTATTATAATCTCTTCGACTTTGTCTTCAATCTTATCAATGTTGTGCTGGATCATAGGTTTCCCGGCCACAGGTATAAGCGGCTTCGGCGTGTCTTTAGTCAGCGGTCTCATCCTAGTGCCTTCACCTGCTGCAAGTATCACTGCCTTCATACGCAATATTTTGGCTCTAACTGTTTAATAAATACTTCTAAATCAGAACAAGGGCTATACCAAAAATTACTTACTTATCTCGCCTAGATCTGTCCTGGCGTCCGGCACAAACTTCACACCTCTAATGGAGTTATTCATCTCTATAAAGCTTCTAGGCCCGATATAGGACTCTCTTATAGTTGTATTGGATTTAACATCACATTCTTCTCCCATCACAACAGTCTCCAGATGTGCAGAGGAGTCTATAATATTTTCTTCAAACAGCAAGGCAGAATCTATATCCGCAGACCTTATCTGTGAACGTTTACCCACTGTACAGTCTCTGAGGCAGGTATTTGGGCCAATTTCAGCATCTTCCCCTACGTATACATTGCCTTCTATTACAGTACCAGGTTTTATCTCAGCCCCGGCTTCAACCTTTGCATTACCGATAATATCTGCAGATTCGTGGACATCAGCACCCTCATCTATCTCTTTATCTGTTATCCTGTGAGCTCTTAGTTTTCTGTCCGCTTCCCAGAGCTTTTTAGGTGAGCCTATATCGACCCAGTAATCCTCTACTATCTCAAACTTGGCTTTTTTATCGCTTATAATCTGCTTTACAGCATCCGTCAGCTCTTTCTGCTCTCCAAGCTCGGATATGTAATCAAATATTTCAGGCTTAAACACGTACACCCCTGTATTTATCAGAGAATTTTCAGCCTTCTCCGGCTTTTCCTTCAGCTCCTCTATTCTATCATTCTTAATACTGAGAACACCGAACTTTTCAGGAGTATCTTCTACATCCGCTAGAACGGTAACAGAAGAGTTATCTTCCTCATGTTTCTCAAGCAAGGACTCTATATCCGATTGTGAAACAAGAACATCGCCGTTTACAACTAAGAAATCGTCTTCTATAAAGCTACACTGTTCGACAGCTCCGGCAGTACCGTTCAGTTCTTCTTGACGTACCACGTTAACGTTTGTGAACTGCTCGAACTCTTCTTTAATCCGATCCTCCATATAGTTTGTAACTAGGTAGATATCGTCCACTCCTAGCTGTTGAAGGTTTGATATCATATGTCTTACCAGCGGCTTTCCCATCACAGGCATCATCGCCGTAGGCTTTGACTCTATCATCGGAAAAAGAGAGTCCTCTTTCAATGCACAAGGTATAACTGCTTTCATCCTGCCACCCTATCATCGGTATCCGGCTCTTTTAATTTTCCGCCTTTTACAATAAGTGACTCTGCCTTTTCCGAGGCCTTAGATGCTTCATCAACCGCAGATTCCGAATCTACAGAGTCTAGTATGTCGAAAAGTGACTCCATAAATACATCCCTCTCCATCTCAAAGCTTTCAACATCTTCAGCTCCAACCGCTAGGTTTACAGCTTGTTCAAGAACCCTGTAAAGCTGATCATGTAAACCCTTCTCCACCTCAATCTCTTCTCCTTCTTGAATATCGTAAAGTTTTCCGTTCAGCATATCCCCTACAATTTCCTTTTCGCCTTCTACAACAAAAAAGCTGGCTTCTTCATTGACATAACTATCGCCTTCAAGCTCCGAAAACTCTCTTTTGTAGACTTTGCATCCTATCTGATCCTTGATATCTTTAGCTTTTAACATACATCCATCTGTCAGCCCCATCCAGCTAGAGCTCAGCTTGATATCTACCTCTCCGGATGAAAGTTCTGCTGTGGTCATTGCAGTAGATGCCTTTTCCGGATCAGACGTCCTTGATCCATGTAGAGAGGTAAGCTTCTCCGAGCCTAACTCATGTGGAAGATAATACTCTGTCCATGCTTCTTCCAGCTGAAGTCCTGGAGATCCGTTCTCCGAGACCTCAAGAAAGTCAAGCACAAAGACCTCATTTATCATCTTGTCAAGTACATCACCACCTCTAAGGTTTATTCTTGAGCCAGGATCGAGCATCTTTTCAATACCGAAAGAGCTCTGTCTGTAGACCTCTATACTCTCTATCTCTTTCCCTTCAAGCTCTTCTAACGCTTTCTTTACCACAGGATTCTCCCTTTCAATAAAATCTACCTTCCACATCGCCTTTCCTCCTTCAGCCAGCTCTTTCTCCTTCAGATGTTCTTCCCTCGACATCGAAGGTGGTTTTTCAGCTAGATGGAAGAACCCTCTCTCAACAGAGCTGTGAAGGTTTTGAGGCCTTGACTCTGCAGACCCTGCATCGTACACCATTACACGTGAACCCTGTTTCTCAGCATCCCTATACATTTCATCTATCTCCTGAAAAGTATCAATATTCTTTCCGTTAACCTTAGCAAACTTTTTCGCCCTCTCAAGCCTTTCAAAGTCCCTATCATAGACTCCTACAACCTCTACATCTACAGGGCCGTAATGTTTAGAAATCTCAACTAGCCTTTCAAATCCGTACCTTCCTTTTCCATGGAGACCGATCTGGTAGACTTTAAGCTGTTTTTTCTCCATAACTTAGATTTGATCTGCTTCCTTAAAATTGCTAACTATAGAACCGTTACTAACTACAAAAATACGTTCCTATTTGTGGCGAGCTGTAGAAAAGTTTATAAAGATGAGTTAATTTATTATTCAATGGTCGTTATAATGAGCATCGAATCAGGTTCAAATGATCAGATTAAAGATATTGTTACTTTGAGACTTGAAAAAGATTTGAAAGATGATATGGACAGTTTCGTTGAACAGTCTGATCAGTACGATAACAGGACGGAGTTTGTTATTGATTCTATTAAGTACCTAGCAGATCAAAAAAAGATTCAACCCGATTATGAGGAAATGCTTAATGCTGCCAGAGACGTTAGAGATTACTGGGATAACCAAACTAAGACAGATTTAACCAGTTACCAGAGAGACTGTTTAGGAGAGCATATAGGGAAATTAGAGATCTTGGAGGGATTGGAAGACGAGATTTTTTGATACCCTATATAAAACTTAACTTCGATTTTGCTATCAGAGGTTATTACAATGGGAGATCGTCCTGCAAGCATTTACAGAGAGAAACCGAATCAGCCTTACACTAGGAAATCAATGAAAGCTGGAGATAACTACATCAAAGGAGCTCCAGCCCCTATGATAACACAGTACGAACAGGGAGCTAGAGGAAAAGAGTTCGAGAAAGCTGTGGTTCTAAAGGTTGAAGAAGGCTGTGGAATCAGAAGCGAAGCTCTAGAGGCAGGACGTGTAGCAGCTAACTCTCATCTTAGCAAAGTACTTGATCCTGAAGAAGGATATTTCTTCAAGATTATGCCTTACCCTCACCATGTTCTAAGATACCACCCTCTTGCAGGGGTTGCACAGGCTGACAGATACTACGAAGGTATGCGTAAGCCTTTCGGAAGACCTATCGGCAGAGCAGCACTTGTAGATGACGAACAAGTCATCTTCAGAGTAAGAGTGGACGAAGGAGACGAACAGGAAGCAAAGAAAGCGCTTGAAAGAGCTAAGCACAAAATGCCTGTTACATGTAGGGTAAAGATAGAGAAGTGAAGGAAGGAAAAATATTTATTAAACTAATTTGTTTCACTTAGAGTTCCCTTCAAGCTCTTTGACAATATCTATGCCGGATACTTCCTCAGAATTATTAAGCTCTTCTCTAAACCTATCCATCGATGCGATATCATCATCGAGCGATGTCTCTAGATCGTATCTTATTACAACCTCGGCATAGGCCTTGGATATTTCCTCCATAGAGCTATACCTGTCATCCAAAGCATATCTAAACTTATCAGAATCCAAACAACTTTTATTACCATCTTCGGTACTATAATCTGTATCTAAAGTCATAAATTATGTAAAAGAGTAATACTTTAAAACCATCTAGATTGCTGCTCCGTTAGTTATTAATTACGGCAGACCATATCTATAACATGGTACAGTGGAAGGGACAGATTGAAGGAGATGTCGGAGAAAAGGCCACAAACCTTGACAGACTAGAAGATTTCAACGTTCCAAACTTTTTCGTGATAACTCCGGAAGAGGTTAGGGAGCTTTTCAAAGACGTGAAAGGCAAAGACCAAGTCTTGAACTCTCAGGTTAAAGGCGAGATAAGGAACGAGATAAAGAAAGCATACGAAGATATCGGGGTAAGCTCAGAGGTCAGGAACGCTGTCGGTAAAGCAAAAAGCTTGGTAGGCGGACAGAGAAGCAACCCCAGAGTATCTGTAAGAGTTTCAAATAAAAATCCCGGAGAGTACCGACATAAGCTAAACGTTGGCTCGTCAAACCTATTCGAGGCTATTAAAGAAGTTGCATCTTCTTACTACGAAAAGAACAACGACCACCCTTCTATAATAGTTCAGAAAATGGTTGAACCGGAGTATACAGGATCTGTTATTCCTGGATACAGCCAGAACGGTTTGGTTGAGATTGTAGAAGGCCTAGGATCCGCGCTTGAAGAAGGATCAGAGAGACCACATTTCTATTTAATCGGAAGAAGAGGTATAGTTGACAAGGACATAAATAATAACCAGATCAAGGTAGAAAGAAATCCCATAAATGGAGAAAAACAGAAAAAGAGCTCAAGCAAGTTTAACATGGATGATAGAGAGATCAAAGAGTTTTACGGGGAGGTAGCTCAGAAAGATATCGGGGTAAAGTTTGTGTATAAGAGAGGAAGTTTTCAGATAGTGGATGCATGGAGCGAAGAAGGCTCGGAGAGAAGAATAGAAAAACTAAACGGTATTAAGATAGGCTCAGGAAGTTTCAGCGGAGAAATCGGGCGTGAAATCAAAAGAGCGGAAGCCCCTATTTCCCCGGAAAAGTATAGATCAATGGTTTCAACAAAAGGAGGATATACCTCATCAAAGGTCCAAAAATCAAGAAGGAACGGAAAGACAGCCGTAGTAGGATATCCTGGAAAACTAGAAGAAGGAGATAATCTCCGGATCGACGACGAGAACATTGTCAGCAAGGAAGATAGGAAGGAAAACTTAGATCATGAAAACCCTGTGGAAGAACTATCAGATAATATAGATTCAAGAGAAGGGACATCAGTAAAATCACTAGGATCAGATACTGCTTCAGAAGTCCTCCCATTAGACCCAAACAGAGGCGACGGGCTTTACACCGGCTCTGTATTCGACAAAGGTAAGAAACTGGTTCGAAAGGGAGAAAAACAAAGCATCGAGGAAAAAAACACTGTGGACGGCTATGAAGACGTATTTGGGTTTGAAGAAAGTATGCTGCTGCTTGACATAAGAGAACTCGACAATCAAGAAGAGATAATAGAGTACCTTGACGCAGAAGAAAAGATACTGTTACTGGAAAACTGCTCGGTCAAAGTACTAGAAAAAGCCGTGGAACAAGGATTTGAAATGTTTGTGGCGCCAGCACAGAAGCTAGACAGAGTTAAAGCCAAGATTTCAAAGGCCGAAAAACGGTTTATTATCAATGAACTTAGAGAGAAGTAAAATGCATCCCCGGATTTACCGCTGACTAAAAAAGTTTCCCGACAGATATGTATTTATGGCAGATCAGAAATCTGAAGAACGTGAACAGTACAACTATGAAACCTTTGAAGAAGTTCTTGAAGAGATAAAAGATAGAGACTACGATAAAATAGGGCTACAAGGTCCTGACGGCATCAAGCCACAGCTTATAGACTTTGCTGACGAGCTTAGAGAACATGGCTTTGGTACAGTCATAGTAGGAGCTTCAACCTTTGGAGCATGCGGTATAGCCGATGAAAAGGTTGAAAGGATGGGTGCAGAAGCCCTTATCCACGTTGGACACACACGTTTTCTACACCCGGAGAAAGCAGATATGAAGGATTTTGATGTCTTCTACCTACCTTACAGAGAGGACAGAGACCTAATGTCGGTTCTGAGAAATAACTATGAGGATATAGATAAAGATGAGACCATAGGACTTGTCGGAGTAACCCAGTACATGGACAGGGCTGAGCCGGCGAGAGAGTTCCTTGAGGAGAAAGGTTACGAAGTTGTAGACGGAACTACAGGACTAAGAACTACTGAGAAAGGTCAGGTCTTGGGATGTGATGCAGGAGCCGCACATAACATCGCTCATAAGGTGGATGCATTTGTGTTCCTCGGATCCGGCCATTTCCACCCGTCACAGGTATCTGAGACCGGGAAAAAAGTATACGTAGTAGACCCATACGAGAAACATATCTGGGTAGAGCCTGCTAACTCTCTTGAAGACGAGATGCAGGCTGAGTATGCCCGTGTTCTAAAACATAAAGACAAGCAAAGATGGGGAATAGTCACCTCTTCGAAGAAAGGGCAGAACTACATGAGAGCGGTAGAGATAGCAAAGGAGAAGCTGGAAGAACATGGAAAAGATGTTTATGTCTTTGTAGAAGACAGGATATTTGAACCGGACTACAAAGGATACGGCATCGATATCTATGTTAACTGCGCCTGTCCAAGGATGACAAAGGACTGGCAGGATCTCAGCTTTGTAAGTCCTAAAGCCCTAGATGTTCTTGATGATTTAGAGGACTAATGACCCATTAAGACTGCTTTTGCATCGGAGTAGGTTGCCTCTGTATCGTTAGGCTCTACTAGATCCTCCCATGCGGCTCTGAATCTGTCGCAACAAAATTCTAGATCATTTATATTGTCTCTAATGTATTGAATGTCAAATAATTGATCATCGTCTTCCGAACCATGATTTGCGAAAGCATTTCTGAGAATTTTTCTAGCAGTAATGGCCTCTATCTCTAAAACCGACAAATTATCCGTAAGATCTTCACTATATTCTTCCAACCATTCTTGTTCATAGGTATCGAACGGCATCTGACCCCCTATCAAATCTACTCTATCAACAGGAACACTGTTATCACTAGGACTAATATTTTCCATAGTCTGAGTAGAATTGTATTTTTGATTATAACGACGATCATCCTTACCAGTTGTGAATTCAAATCCTAATTCATTGAATGCCTCAGTTATAGATATAGCTTCCAAGTGAGACTGAGGAGAGTTATTAGACTCATCAGGGTGGACAACCATAAAGTCAAGATCATTAGCAAGTCTTTCATCTTGTTCGGTGTTATATATCATACAGCTAGAGCCTCCAACACCTACAAGATATGCATTTTCACCGTCCAAGTCATACTTGTCAAATCTTTGATCTAACGCATAATCTAAATCCTTATAGAACTGGCTCAATTCATCGCTATTTATTTTGCGATCTTCAGGTACATCCGACAAGTCGACAAATTCTGAAGTTGCCATTTTAACATAACAACATTAGTATTGGGTATTTAAAAATGTAACTACTTAGAAACAACTTTATAGATATTCGACCATTTCTTTAATTCTGGCTTCATATAGTCTAGCGGAACGCAGATCTGTCTTTCCTTCCGGTTCTGCAACCAAATAAATCTCCTTATCACTAATATATTCAAATACATCTTGAAGGGCTTGTGAACTCTTATAATCATTCGATCCAGGGAGATTATTTGTTTCAGGATCATTTAAATGAATTGATTTTATTCTATCACCATTCATAGCAACTGCTTGGGCTAGTGGTGCGTATTTATCATTTTCATAACTTGATCCGATATTTTCCCTATCTAGAAATTCTTCAAAATCCCTAACATTACTTTGAATAAAGCTTGAGTAATTTTTCTTGAACTCTTGAGAATTTAGCCCAGCTTGATCAACATCAGTTGTTATATCATCTACTAAATCATAATCTAAATTATCTAAAAATCTTCCGTTTTCTGTATCTGACCTCGTGTGAT
>LKMV01000023.1 GCA_001563995.1 Nanohaloarchaea archaeon PL-Br10_U2g16 | reverse complement strand
TTATGTCTATTGCTTCAGAGGTTGAAAACGCAGGCATAGGAGGAGGGGTAACGCTAATCTAGAGATTGAAAAAAGGCCTGAAGAGATGCTCGGCATATATAAATCAGCTTTAGATGATTCGGATACATACGAGCAGTTCGGAAGAGAAGTAAATAGCCTGGTAATAGAATCAACGGGTAAAAAGGCTAACTGTAACATTGAACACTCTGATATGGCTGATGCTCTCGAATCGTTCTACACCGGTGATTTTGAAGAGACTCCGAAGATGGAGAGTTATGTCGATAGAGCTACTGAAATATTTGGTTTCAAAAATGCCGGATACCTGGGTAAAAGAATCCATAAAGAGTTGGAACATGGACGGCTAGGTGGGGAAGAAAAAGAGGACGGTGCAGTAATTCTGTAGAATGTCAGTCTGCAGCCCTTCTTCTTGTCCACTCTGATTTCTTTTCAGCACTACTACTCCTAGATTTTGCTGATCTGATTCGCTTTAACTTCTTTCTAGATTTTTCTACTACGAAGAATGAATTTCTAACCGACAGATAGTTTTCTTTTATTTTCTCGTTCTCTATTTTCAAATCGCTGTACTTTTTCAGCCCTCTTTTAGTATTTACAAATTCTTCTTCCGTTATATTCGGGTTCAAATTATTATCTATTCCAAGAAATTCTGAAATTAGTTTTTCTTGATCTTCTAACATTAATTCAGTCACTCTGGCGGCTTTTGAGTTCATTATAAGAATTTCCTTCTCGTTTGAAGGGTTCAGTTTTACAGGGTTAAAGTTCTGCATACATTCTATTGAGACATCTTCCAACTCTTCTACGTATGATATCTCCTTCTCCAGTAGACTCTTTAGAGTTTCCAATTCTCTAAGATAATTAGTAAGATCTCTTCTAGAAGAGCTTGAGTCCAGCTTTTTGATCTTTGAATTAATTTCTTCTACTTTGTTTTCTAATTGAGTTGATTCTTGCTGAATCTTGCTTTTATTACTTCTGGACAACCAGCTTAGTCCCAACACCATACCCTTGATTGGCAAGGCTTCCATTTAAGCGTTCCGGTTTACTCTACCTTACTCCCTAGCTCCATATCGTCTTCTGTTGTCAGTAGGGAAAGCTCTCCTGAGCTGTCTTCTGCGACAAGTATCATGCATTCGCTCTTTTCTCCTCTCAGCTCTGAAGGTTCAAGGTTTGCAAGCACTACAACGTTTTTACCTTCTAGATCTTCCTTACCGTAATGGTTTTTCAGCCCTGCACAGGTCTGAAGTGTTGCATCGCCTATATCTACCTTGACTTTGTACAGTTTATCCGCATTAGGATGCTCTTCCACCTCTGCTACTTCTCCGGTCCTCATATCCATATCCTGGAAGTCGCTGAAAGAAACGGTATCCTCGTTATACTTCTGTTTTGCTTCCTCTCTCTTCTGCTCTTTCTGATATTTTTCTTGGTACTCTTCAGTATCTATCTTATCGAAAAGAATCTCCCGTTCTCCTAGCTCATGTCCGGCTTCCAGGCCTCCAAGTAGAGGGTCTACAAGTTCATTGTACCCTTCCTCGGAATGTATATCTGTGTTCAGCATCCCTGCGATTTCTTCGGATGTCTCCGGGGTGAAAGGATACATCGTGACGGCAAGAGCTCTTATGATCCTGATACATACCTGAATTACAGGTTCCTGTCTCTCGGCGTTGTTCCAAGGCTCTTCCTCTGCTAGGTAACGGTCGCCGAGCCTTGCAAGATCTACCGCTGTATCCATCGCTTCCCGGAGTTCATGCTGTTCAAAATGTTCTATGTACCGGTCAACAAGTGCTTCAGCTTCTCTGACCATCTCCTGATCTTTTTCTATCTTATCGGCAATCGGTACCTCGTTATCAAACCATTTCTCCGCCAGACTCAACGTCCTGTTCACAAAGTTTCCAACGGTATCGTTTAACACGTTGTTTATCTCCGACTCAAACCCTTCCCAGGAAAAGTTGGTGTCATGGTCAGTCGGAAGCACCCTTGTCAGGTAAAACCTCCAGTAATCTGCCGGATAGTACTCTGTAGCTTCATCGATGAAGATACCTACTCCTCGGGATTTGGAGAAGGCTTGGTCCTCCCACATCATGTACTGCTGGATAAACTCGTAATGTGGTAAGTTGTAATCTATATCCTCGTTGCTGGCTCCATCCAACATAGAAGGCCATATGACCGTATGAAATATAGTATTGTCTTTTCCGATGGAGTAGTACACATCAGTGTCTTCTCCGGACCATTGATCTTTCCATTCCTCTCCGTCCTCGAAAAGCTCTCTTGTAAATCCTATATATCCGATAGGGGCGTCAAACCATACGTATAGAACTTTGTCCTCATAAGTATCCGGGTCTAACTTCGGAACATCTAGATCTTCTTCCTCTATCCTTTCATTTACCCTTTCTACCGGTATCTTGAACCCCCATTCCTGATCTCTAGTTATCGATCTCTGCTCAGCGTCCTCTATAAGGTTGTCTACCTGGCTCTCAAAGTTATCGGGTACAGGGGTTACGTCCTTGTCCAACCAGTTTTTCAGTGTAGGCTTAAACGGTTCAAGATCAAGGAAAAGATGTGTTGTATCGTCAAAGCTGATATCATTGCCGTTACAGATCTGACACTCCGGATTTTCAAGCTCTTCAGGCTCTACAAGCTTTCCGCAGTCGTCACACTGATCTCCTCTTGCCAGTCCTCCGCAATGCGGACATTCTCCTTCTATATATCTGTCAGGAAGGAAACGTTCATCATTGTTGCAGTAAGGCATCGTCTGAGTCTTTTCGTTTATGTATCCTTTACAGTAAAGCTCCTCAAACATATCAAAAGTCTGTTTCTTATTATAATCGCTATGGGTGTCGCTGAAGATAGAAAAGTCCATGTTTAAGTCTTCATAGGCTTTTCTGACTTCCTTCATCTGGTCATCCTTTATCTTTTTAGGTGTAGTTTCCCTCTCCAGAGCCTCAAGCTCTAAAGGCGTTCCGTGTACATCTCCTCCACATATAAACTCGTTTTTCACTCCTTTGATATCTAGATACCTGTGGAAAATATCTGCGGGTAGAACACTTCCAACTGCGTTTCCAAGATGTGGTACTCCGTGGATGTAAGGCAATGCGGAAGTAACGGTTACGTGTCTGTCTGAGATCTTCAGTTCACCTGTCCAAGTTTTCTATCTTAAGTATTAAATGCCGAACTCCCATGGCATGGCAAAATCTAGAGAATTCTTCTCCTGAGTTTCTGTAGGTTGTCAACACCGAAATCTGGCTTCTGTCTCTTCTCCGCTTTTCTCAGCTTTTTCTTCGAAAGATTGCCTCCGATAAAGCCTCCTGTGGTCATACCAAGCTTTTTACCTGTCTCTATATCAGCAAGTCTATCCCCTATAAATATAGAGTTGGTTCTGTTATAGTCGAAGTAATTCTTGAACTGCTCTACAAACAGTTCTCCTGGCTTCCCTGCTATCTCTGTACGGTCAAAGTCGTCAAATATCCTGTTGAAAAGACCTTGGTGTGGTTTTTTGGTCATCGAGCTCTGAAAGTATTTTTCAGTGCTGCAGAGATAAACCCTTCCACCGTTCTCTACTGTTTCAAGAGCTTTACGAGCCTTTGAGTAGTTAAACTGCCGGTCATAACCAAATATAACGGTTTCCGCCTCCTCAGTTATCTCTATACCATTTCTTTCCAACTCTTCCATCAGCCCGGTCTCACCCACTACGTAAGCTTTTGATACCATGTTTTCGGAAAGATGTCTTGCTAAAGCGTATCCAACCGTGAAAACATCTGTTTTCTCAGCTTCTATACCCATAGAAGAAAGTTTATCTGCATATCCTTCCCTTGACATTAACGTGTTGTCTGTATGGAACTTTACCTGTTTATCAGACTGTCTAAGTCTATGTACTAGTTCCTCTGCCCCAGGCTTTAGAGAGTCCCAGTCCCAGACTGTGTTATCCAGGTCTAGGAAAAAATGATCTTTTCTGTTCAGTTCTTCGCTTATCTCCATAGCAACTGTTTAAACAGTTAAACCTCTTATACTTTATTATGCCCACAATCGAGGATATAGGCCAGGAAATTTCAGAGAGACAACGGGATGCAGAAGAGCTTTCAGAGAAGTTTGAAGGTTTAAATAAGGTAGAAAAAGGCCATAACGTAAAAGAAAGCTTTCTTTCCAAGCCTATAGACAGAAAAAATCCTGGTAAGGTTGCAGGGATAGATGGAGGTCTAGTCAAGAAACGTTACTCGTCCTCAGATATAGTTGCTGCTAGAGCGGTGGCAGCCGTACTAGATTTTGGAGAAGAATCGCTCAATGCAGGTTATATACCTTCCAAAAATCCTGATCCGGAGTTCTTCCTCTTCGATCAAAAAGACGATAGAAGCATGGAGAAAAACGCTGAGGCAGAGAGGTTGAAAAAAGAGACAGAAGTAGCGGTAAAAGCTCTTAAAAAATCAGATACTGTTCTTATGGATGGTTCAATTGTTCCCAGCTACCTTGAAGACGATGAAGCTATAGACAGATACAGAGAGCTGTTTGATAAGGCAGATTCGGGAACTCTGGTAGGAGTGGTAGAGGACTCCCATGGGCTGAAGATGGCAAATGTATTGGAAGAAAAGCTAGAAGTAGATATTGGAGAAGTAAGGGACACTCTACTGATGGATGCTGTACTTGAATCCGGTGAAAGGAGCTTTGTCCGTAGGTACTCCGACTCTCCGGTCGAACATCCGGTTCTACAGAGGCTGGACGATGAGACTGCCAATAAAATACTAACTTTCTACGTTAAGCTTTCATCAAAAGACCTCCCTCTGAGAATAGACTACTACGGAGCCGTCGAAGACGCTAATACTATTGCCGGTAAACTTATCAGCTTGAAGAGCTCGGATAGTTATACTATACCCTCTCCTATACTTGAAGCTGACAAGAGAGCAAAGATACCAGAAAAATATATGAAGAGGCTGGAGAAAAGGTTTTCGCCCGGACTGAGACGCAGAGATCGGAGACGGTTTTAACTATTTGACATATTGAGCGCTATGGCTCCTACTAATTTTTATTAACAGATAAAGCCAATATATGTTTAAACAGTGGAGAAGGTCAGACTGAAATGAAAACCGGATATATAACTTTAATGTTGATATCTTCGTTAGTTCTAATATCTGCAGGAGTAGGTACCGTTTACTTCTTGGATTCCGATAGCCAACAGGATCAAGAGGACCAAGAAACTGCATCACTTTCCGTCAGTTATGATGATCCGGTAGCCGGCCAAATCAAGACGTTAGCTGTAGAAGATTCTGATACCGGCGAAGCGGTTCCGGACGTAGAAGTATATGTAAAAGGGCAACTATACGGTTTAACTGATCAACAAGGAGAACTTAGCTTTACGGTGCCTGATGAAGACTATGACTTAGAAGTAGGCAGAGAAGGTTATGGGGAAAGATCCGTTCAGGTCAATGTCGAAGACGAAGTTGAAACTACGACAGAGGACGAAGATACAGACGAGACAGATGAGGAACAGGAAGATCAGCAAGAAGAAGGAACTTCTGATGAAGACTTAGAAGAGGAAGATGGTTCTGGTGATGAAGATCAAGATGAATCTGAAGATGAATCGGAAGGAGGAGAGACAGAAGAAGATATTTTACAGATACTAAGCTCATATCCTGGTGATGGGAAAGAGGTTGAGGTGGAGGAAGGCGGAACAAAGGAGATTAATTTTGGAGTTGAGGTTAACTCAAGCCAAGAGGGAGAAGCATCGTTAGTTTTAGAAGATGAGACTCAGGATAGTAAAAGTTTATCTTCAGGATTGAATGATATAGAATTTGTAGAGCAGATGTCGGCTGGAGGTTACAGCTGGTGGATTGAACTGGAAGCAGGAGATCTCGAGGAGCAGACATCAGAACAGAATTTTGAAATAAATGAACTTGAAGATCCTGTCAGCGTAAATCTTGTTTCTCCAGAACAAGATGAGCTAGTAGAAGGTTACGAAAAGGAATTCCAATGGTCGGTAGAGTCTGAGGAATCGGGTTATGATTTAATATTATTCCTTAATGATGAGGTCCGATATGAGCAATCGGGTGTTGAATCCACTGGCGAGAGCTTCCAGGAGAATTTTATTATAGGAAATGCAGGATCACATTCTTGGGAGGTCGAAGTAGTCCAAAATGGTGAAAGTTACACAGAATCAAGTATGTTTGAAACTACAGAAAATATTCCTGAACCATCACTGAAAATAAATTATCCTGCTGATGGAGAGTCTCTAGATAGTTATGACATAGATATAGAAGTAGAGGCGACTTCTGAACTTAACAGTACATTAATCAAAGAGATAAACCAAGATCAAATTGAAACCCTGGATTTCTACCACGGTTTGGAAGATGAATCGTTTTCAAATCAATTATATTTGGAAAAAGGCAACCATGAAATAAATTTAAGTCTTATATATAATGATTTACATGATATAAATATTCAGAGTCTCTTTACTGAAACTATAGAATTTGAAACAACAGAAGAGCTTCCTATAGCCGAAGCGGAGTTATTTGAACCTCCTTATACGCAGGTTGAGAATCCGCCGCCGGCTGAAGAAGTCTCATTTGCAGTAAGACCATTTGAAGAATTGAAAGTTGCTGCATTTATAGAAAATACTGGTACGGAGGAAGTAGAAAAAATTGGAGAGGAAACAGTTGATGGTACGTCAGAGCACACAACATTCAATTGGAGTTATCCATTTGAGGAGGATACTGAATATGAATGGTGGGTGGAGGCAGATTCATTAGAATCTGATGCCACAGTAAAAACCGATTCAAATACATTTACTTGGGATTGGTAATGATAAAAAAAGCTCTTTACGCGCTATTTTTTGCCTTAATTTTAACCAATCTTGCTATAGCTGATCAAGAGAGAGAAGTATTTGTTTCTGATACAGATTGGGATGTTCCAGAAAATGTCGAAGAGGTTGAAGTATTAGTAGTTGGAGGTGGAGGATCCGGAGGAGGACCTGATAGTTATGGAGGTGGTGGTGGAGGTGGGGGTGTGGTTTATGATGAGTCTTATGATGTGGTTCCGGGTGAGGAGATTAGTATAGAAGTTGGGGATGGCGCAGAAATTGATGAGACTCCAGCAGAAAGCTCTAAATTTGATAATCTTGAAGCTATCGGAGGCGGAATGGGTGGGGCAAGCGGCGATTGGGGTTCAGGCGCCGGGGAAGGAGGATTTGATGGAGGATCCGGAGGTGGAGGAGACTGGTATGCTGAAGGAGGCGACCCATTACAACCAGGAACTAATGAAGCAAGTGACTACGGTAATGAAGGAGGAGAAGGTGATAGAAGAGCATTAGGAGGTGGAGGTGGAGCTAATGAAAGAGGTGAAGACGCAGCTAGTGAGGATTACGGAGGCGATGGAGGAGAGGGTGTATATTACGGAAATATATTTGGTGATGATGTCGGTCAGAGCGGTTACTTTGGGGGCGGAGGCGGTGGAGGATGCCGGGATAGCTGCAGTACGGGACCAGGGGATGGAGGTATAGGAGGAGGCGGTGACGGAGGATGGGAGAGTTGTGATGCTGATGACGGTTTGGCTAATACAGGTGGTGGAGGTGGTGGAGAGTATAGAGGATGTTCTGGAGAAGGTGGTTCGGGTGTGGTGATAGTACAATATGATACCTCGGAGCCTCCAAATGAACCTACAAATCCTGATCCGGAAGATGGTGAAGAAGAGGTATCGGTTGACACTAAGTTGAGCGTTGATGTCGCTGATCCGGACGGAGATGATATGGATGTTAAATTTGAGGTCGATGGTGAAACATATACTGACGATAATGTCTGTAGCGGCTGTACAGCTGAAGTGGATATACATGAGTTAGAAGAGGATGAAAGTTACAGCTGGACAGCTAAAGCCTCGAACGATGGCGGTTCAGCTGAAGGAGGTCCATGGAGTTTTTCCACGTTTGAGTCTCCTGAGATCACAGATCTGAACTTTGATGATTCCAACGATGAACACGCATTTGTGCTGGAGGCAGATTTTGATGAAGGCTCTTCAGATGTGAATTCATGTGAGGTTGAAGCTGAACACGATGGAGACACTGAGTCTTATACCGGCGATATAGACGGTGAAGTCTGTGAAGTTGACAGGATAGAATACGATAATAATGATGGTTGGGAAGACGAACATGATTCGGACAAAAATCTTGTCGAGCTGGATATAGAAGTTGAGATTGAGGATCAGAATGATCTGTCCGATACTGAGACAGGGTCACATAGCTTCCCTAACAACCCTCCTGTAATCTCGGAGCCTAGCCCCGAAGATGGGTCTATCTGGGGTTCGGAGACGGCTGTCTTGAACATCACTGGAGAGGATCCGGACGGGGCTGATGAAGAACTTACGGCTTACTTTTATGATGATTCAAACAACGAGTTTCTCGGCAAGCATGAGATGGATTACACACAGAGCTCTCCTACTGACCAAGGCACCTACTATTCTGAAGAGATAGATGATATATCTGTAGGAGATTCTGTTGAATGGAATGTAGATTTAAGCGATGGCCATGAGAATACCACAAGATCGTTTAGTTTTGTGAGGACTTTGGGAGAAAACTACAGGATAGCTCCGGAAGTTAATATGGATTATTCAAGCTTTATTCTGGGTACGGGAGAAGTAAGGGATTTCTTCCTGACTGTTGAAGAAAGCTCAGGGAATGAAAGGGATATAGATATTATTCTTGAAGGGGTTAACGCTACTTTCCTTGAGAACAATGAAAAGGTACTGTCTTATCAGTTAGATGAGATGGAGGAGATTGAAAGGCTGGTAAGAATTAACTCTGAAGAAGAGTACGATGGCTATCTGAATGTTACTGTAAGAGATAACGACATAAATATGAACCGTACAGAGTCTGTGCCTGTACTAGTTGAAGACCGAGATTCTGTATCAGAAGTTAGACAAGTCTCCGGTCTACAGTTTATTCATCTTCTGTTTCTTGGACTGGCATCTGCTTTCCTTTATTTTTCTTTACTCTGACAATGTAGCCGGCTACCCTGTTTCTAAGCTTTTTCGAGTTGAATTCGCCGGTATCTTTTAGTTCTTCCTTATTTTCGTCGAACTGTTCGGAGAATCTCTCTTCATCAGCGTCGACAAGATCTTTTGCCAGTCTTTTGATATATGTAGGTCTTACACGTCCCATCGTATCTCAAGAATTCTGACCAACACTTTTAAACCCGTGTTATGCTTCGGGTTAAACCATTCTGAGGATTTCTTCTGCGCTGTCTCTAACTTCTTTATGTTTGGCGGTGTCTCTCATCATCTTCTGCTTAAGCTCTTCACCGTAATGTACTTTTTCCTGGCCGATTTCAGGATCGCTTATGAAGTAGCCTAGCTGATCAACCTTCTCAATCACGGTGCCTCTTTCTTCAAGTCTATACTTTTCGATATCCAGTTTCATGAAAGGTCTGTGGCCTGTCTTTTTCAGGAAATCAGTTGCGTTATCCTTACCGAGCTGTTCGACTTCTCTTACTTTTTTCCCTTTCTTGTCAAAGTCGTGGATCAGGAACTCTTTTTCATCGGTCTCTACAACTGTGTATACAGATCCTGTCTCTTCAAATGAGAACAAGCCGTTCCTACCAAAAAGATAATGTTTTTCACGGCTCCTTTCTGTATCATTCTGTTCAAGCAGTCTTTCAGCCTTCTCTGATTTTATTCTGTACATAGAATCAGCCCCTCCATCAGTCAACCTCGGTTGACCGACAAGCTTCAATAGGTCTTTTACTTTTATATATCTTTTGGCAATTGTGGTAACTGATAAATTTGAAACTTCTTTGTATCCGGTTCATATATCAAAACGTGTTATATCGAACTCTCCCACGTCTCTCTGGATAACTTCCCATTCTCCGGTCAGTTTCTTGTCATTGTTATAGTAGACTTCTTTTATGACCGTATCTACGCCAGGAATTATCTCCATGCTGTCGAACCGGTCTACAGGGTAAAAGTTTTCATCCTGATCTCCTTTATACTTGGTCTTCAGATAGTAAAGCAGGTATTTCTGTTCTACACCGTCCCTCAACGTTACTTTCTTATCAAAGCTTCCTAGATGTTCTAAAGAGTCAGGTTCCTCGCCGAACTCCTGTTTGTAGACCCTCTTTGAAGTCTCTTTCAGTCTTTCACGTGTCCTAACCTTTCCGGTCGGTAGTCTGTACATATCCTTGAAGATTGTAAGGGGGCTGGTTTGTTTTTCCAGATATACTTTGTCATCTTTAAACACAACTAAACTTAACAGTACGACAGGTTTGGTAGTCTCCTCGCCAAGAAACTCAATCACTACCTCCCTTCCATTCTTAGTTGTGGTATACTTTTCATCAGGGGTTTTCTCTATCAGATTCTTATCTTTGAGCTGGTTGAGGTGGAAAGCTATTTTGTTGCTGGCATAATCTCCCTGTAGCTCGGAGAACTCTACCTCTTCCTCGTATCCCAGCTTTTTCAGTATAGATACCTGTATCTCATGTAGTTCAGACGGCTGCATTCTGTAAAACACCCTCTTCTTTATCATTGTTTTCCGAATAAAGTTTTTCTTCATTCAGATAATCTTTAACATACGTCATAGCAGGCGCCCCGTATCCTCCATCAGCGTGCCAGTCAGCTTCCCTGTACTCTTCCGGTGTCATCCATCTGTAATCGGAAAGCTCTTCCTGATCCAGGACAGGTGAAACTTTTTCTAACTCGGCAAAAAGTATGTAGCAGTTTACTGTACTTGAAGACTCTACCTCAATCCTCACAACGTCCTCAAAATCTCCAACTTCTAAGCCTGTCTCTTCCTCAAGCTCTCTTTTAGCTGCGTCGAATCTGTCTTCTTCTCCTCTTATCTTTCCACCAGGTAGCTCCCATTTACCTGAACTCTTCTCCTTGACTATCAAAAATTCGCTGTCTCCGTTTCTGAGAAGTATCTTAGAGACATTTATCTTTTTCTCCATTGAGCACTGACCTCGGTAAGAAATTA
>LKMV01000022.1 GCA_001563995.1 Nanohaloarchaea archaeon PL-Br10_U2g16 | reverse complement strand
TCTAAAGAAAATTTAGAAAAATTAAAGACAGAAGTAGAGCAAAAAAATCGTTTTAATGTAGATTACCTAAGAATTTTCAAAATCTTCGATGAAGAAGGGAAATATTACGAATTTAAAGGAGTATTACAATCTGATGATGAAGAGTACAATTTAGATAGGGAAGAGGTAAGGAAATTGATTTTGAACGGAAAACTAGAGAAGAACTCAAAGTCATTTGTATTGGAAAAGAAATCTAAAAGAGAACTTATTCCTCAGTCTTGGTTTGATCTATTAGAACTAATAAACAGAAGATTTCACTATAAAAGTGAAGATATAAGGTTCATACTCTATTGGACTCACTAAAAAATACTTTAAAATATTGAGGTAAGCCCCGTTTTGAGTGTGGGCGATCGGGTTCAAAAGCCCACAAACTTGTGAATGGTGACCTGAGGTCATTACCTAAACTACAAGAAATAAGCACTTAAATTATTGATCATGATAGTGTATCTATGCCAGGATACCTTAACACTTATATAGAGAAAAAAATGCCTAGTAATGGATGGAAGTTCTTAACCAATGTTCGACCCTTTATTGGCAGCCAAGGTAATGTTAAATATGTTCTTTTAAGTTTAAAATGGGCTAAACACTTAGAAATGCCTTCTAGTAGTGACTCTCTGCCTAAAGACATTTCAGATTTAACCAAAATTAATATGATGTCAAATTACTGGGGTACAGATGTTGTTGAAGAGGGAAATTTACAGGGACGTTTCACAAAATTTAGAGGTGAAATAGGAACTAGAAAAGTAATGAAACTTAATGACATAAATGATTTTGAATGGAATCAAGGTATTTCTGAAGAAAATTTAGAAAAATTAAAGGCAGAAATGGAGGAAAATAATAGTTTTAATTCAAATTATCTAAGAATTTTCAAGATCAAGGATGACGAAGGCAAATATTTCAAGAATAAAGGGAACGGGATCTTGCAACTTGATGATGAGAGGCACACTTTAGATAAAGAAGAAGTTAGAGAATTAATCTTGAACGGAAAATTAGAGAAGAACACAAAAAAATTGGTATTGGAAAAGAAAACCAAAAAAGAGCTACTTCCTCAGTATTGGTTTGATTTTTTAGAACTTTCAAATCAAAGATTTTGGCATAAAAAGGAAAATATAAGGTTTATATTCTATTGGACTCACTAAGGATATCTGATAAACTTATTCGATATCGAATATAGCCCCGTTTTGAGTGTGGGCAATCAGGTTCAAAAGCCCACAAACTTGTGGATAGTGACCTGAGGTCGGTAATTAGTCTATGAACAAGTAAAAGTTATAATTCAAACTTATTTTTGAATCAAATTATAAGAATAGATAAAGAAAATTTTATTCTATGTCCGAGCAAAAACTACCAAATTACACAGGAGATTCCATACATAAGATACCGGAAACTGTAGCAAACAAACTAGGAATTCAAACAGATAGGAAGAGCTTAGTAGACAAAACAAATCTAGATGAATATGAAAATGTTGTACTAATTCTTGTTGACGGTTTAGGTTACAAACACTGGAATAAATACGCAATCCAACACGATTTCTTCAACAATATCGAAAGATCAGGCGATCTGAAAAAACTCACATCCGTATATCCCTCAGAAACAGCAGCCGCAATAACCACACTCCAAACAGGTCTAACTCCTTCAAAACACGGATTAACAGGATGGAATATGTATTTCAAAGAATTTGATGCATCGATAAAAACTCTTCCATTTGTAACTCAAGAAGGCTCAAACCCAACAGAAGAATACGGAGAGAGCTTTAAAGCAGATATATTATTCAAAGGAAAAAGTATCTATGAAGACCTAAAAGAACAAAATATACAATCCAAGGTTATAATTCCTAGACAAATGGAAGGTAGTGAAGCCTCTGAACTAATGTTTGAAGGTGCTGAACAAATACCTTATCTCAGTCTAGCAGATATGTCAGTCAAGCTAAGGAAAACTTTGGAGGAAGCGAACAGCAAAAACTACATTTATGTCTATATACCGTTACTAGACAAGATATCCCATTATGAGGGTACTGAGGTTGAAGAGTACCAAGCACAACTATCCCAAATATCACACGCACTACAGGAAAATTTCCTAAACAAATTAGAGACTACAAAAAATACAAAATTGATTTTGACTGCAGATCACGGATTCAAGGATATTGAACCAGAAGAAAATATCGACATACTGGAATATGATGAAATAAAAGAAAACTTACAGGAAAAAAGAGATGGAGAAAAGCTGATGCCTACTGGAAGCCCTAGAAATCTTCATCTACATATTAAGGAAGAGAAAATAGAAGAAGTAAAGAATTTCCTAGAACATGAATTTAACTGCCACATTTGGACAAGAGAAGAAGCTATTGCGGACAACCTATTTGGACTAAAGTATAGAGATAACTTTGAAGATAGAATCGGTGATTTAATTGTCTCTCATAAGGAATTAGCAATGTGGCACGGAGAAGAGCCAGAAGAAATAGAAATCATAGGATACCACGGAGGATTAAGTAAAGACGAAATGGAAGTCCCATTCTTAGAAGTTGAATTAAGCGAATTAGTAGACTAAGCTTCAAAAGCTCATATGAGCAGATTTGGATAGAAAAACTCTGAAAAGCCCATAATGTTGAAGTAAATGTTCTAAGCCCCGTCCGAGATTTGAACCCGGGACCTCGTCCTAGTTGGGAAACTAATCTGAAATGTTAATCAATTTATTAGGCACCTACTGGAGCCTTTGGTGGTTCTAAGAACCGCCTGTGATGATGGAACTTTCAGAAGTTCCTACCAAGGACGCGCTCTACCGCTGAGCCAACGGGGCATACCAAAAGTTAAATTATTCAAACTTATATATGGTGTTCAGAGGTTCAGCTTATACCGTGCCAGACCGTTGCCTTTTCTGCCTCAGAGCTGTAGCTTTGGTTGAGTTCTTCCATTTTTTGGATGCATTCGGGCTTTAAACTCTTATTTTCACATGATAGTAGATCTGATTCGGTTAAGAGTTTGTTCATCCACTGATTGTACTGTTCGTCAGAGCTTAAAACGTCGTTTTTAATCCTGTAAGAGTTTATACCTGTTAATTCTCCTATTTCATGCTCTAATTTCTTAGGTTCTAACTGGGTAAGAACTGCGTAAACCGTATCCCTTCTGCCATTAGATAGCTCTTCATGATACAGCCTTTGAATTAGCTCTATGCCAGGTTCTTCAGTTTTGGAACCAGACCAGCTCCCTGTTGTACCGGTAATAAATACATCTACATTCTTTTCTTCTATATAATCTTCTGCTTGGTCTAGATTAGAAGTAAAAATGTATTCTAGTTCGTAATCATTCTTTGAATCAACTGATAACTCTAAATTTGATAGCTTGATATCGTGTAGATCTTCATAGTCGCTATAATTATCATGGATAAGTAATGTATAATTATCGGACATGTATACAGTTTACTGTACGGATTAAAAAAACCTAAGTACGGATTAGACAAACTGTGAAAAGTAAAAAGATAAAGTTGTTTAACCGGCGAACTCTTCGTTCTTAGGTCTTAGGCCGGTGTAACCACATTTTCTGCAGGACGCTTTGTCTGGATTGTCGGTTCTGTTGGTTGCGTTACATTTCCTGCAGACATATACGTTTCCAAAAATTCTCTTCTTTGCCTCTTCAAACCTCTGTGCCATTTTGAGTACCCTCTATACATACTACTTCAAAGGTTATTTTTAAGTAGGTCAACCGTTTAGCTATCTGAGACACAGCTTTTTGAGTATTCAACACAACAGTTTAGTTATGAGAAAGGTTATCGTAATAGGCGGAGGAGTTGCGGGTCTACAGGCAGGTGTTTTTACAGCTAAAGCAGGAGAAGAAACATTGGTCTTAGATACGGATGAAAGCTTGGTACATAATACCTCAAACATCCAGAACCTAATAGGTCATGAATCAATTACAGGTCAGGAAGTACTGAGAAGCGGTAGACAGAAGCTTGATGACTTTGGAGCGGAGTATAAGGAGGAAAAGGTTGAGGATCTACAGAAGACTGAGGAAGGTTACTCTGTAGAGACAGATAAATCGGATTACGAAGCTGAATATGTGATAATTGCCTCCGCAGGAAGTTTGGAGTTTCTTGAAGGTCTAGATCTAGAGTTCGAGGAAGGTGTCGAAGGACCTTACATGATGGAGAGACACATAGTAACGGATGATACCAACAAGGCAGAGGCTGCAGAAAGGCTATACGTAGCAGGGCTTTCAAACTCCTGGGAGTATCAGACCTCTACAGCGATAGGAAGCGGGGCAAAGGCAGCTGTAAACCTGCTTACTGAGATAAAAGGGGAGCCTTACACGGATCACGACACATAACAAACTGAGTATATTTAGATCCAAAGTAAAGGTGTAACCGATCAACCTGAAGAATATTCTAAAGAGAAACCATCTAGAGGTTTGGGGCAGCTCAGTTACAGCTGCTTGGATAGTTTCCCAGCTTATCGAGGTCCTGGTATTGACTTCTAGACCCGATCTTGTTATTATAGCTATCTGGTCGGTTTTTATGGTTTTTCCATTTATTTCGTCATACTTGATTGTTAAAAACCTGTTGTTTAGCCGTTTACTGATTATCTGGCCGTTGATCGTAGTACTAGGTATGATCCTGAACTTTTCAACAGCATTAGAACTTTCTTTACTAATGCAGACAACATCTTACGGTACATTCTGGTTTGTATTATCGTCTTTCGGTTTCTTGTATACTTCTTTAAAGTTTGAAGGCGGGATAAGGGCACTTTATATCTTGTCAGCTATCTTAAATATTCTTTCTGCAGTAGTCTTCCATCTATATACTGTTGAGCTTTTAAGAGTATATTACATGATTGCGGCTGTGGTACAGGGAGTTCCCATGTTGATACATGCATTAATAGAGTAGAACAGCTCTTCATCTGTTCTGTTTTATCTTCTTAGCTATAATTTTAGCACCTGTAGTGAGTCTCGGTCCGGGCCTGTTAAGGTATGCATCGTCTACAACAAAGATATTTCCTTCCTCTACAGCCGTTATGTTGCTCCAGCCTTCTCTAGAGCTAATTGCCTGTTTATCAATGTTTTCTCCGGCACCACAGACGTTCAGGAAGATGTACTTCGGATCAAAATCTTTTAGATCCTGGAGATCAAACTTTCTGCTTCTTTCACTTTCCTGTATAAAGTACTCTGCGCCTATTTGGTTAACTAAACCAGGAACCCAGTTCCCTGAGACCATAGGAGGATCCATCCATTCCTCGCAGTAAACCCTGGGATCTCCATCTAAATTAATACTTTCTAGCTTTTGTCTCATCCTTTCCACAAGTTCTTCGGCTTTTCTATTCTCTCCAACTTCCTTGCCTATAACTGAAATCGATTCAAATACTTCTTCCAAAGTATGTGGCTTCAGCTGTACGACTTCTACACCTCTTTCATCAAGTTTCTCTACTATTTCGTCCTGTAGATCGTCCGAGGCGAAAGCTTTGTCTGGTTCTAGCTCTACAACTTTGTCTAGATCCATGCCTTTGTTCCATCCGCCGATACTTTCCTTCTCTACAGCTTTTTCAGGATAGTTACATAGAGAAGTTGTAGCGACAACTTTGTCTCCGACTCCTAACTCAAAAAGTATCTCTGTGTTTGAAGGTGCAAGCGATACTATTCTCATTTTATTCGGAAGAAAGGCTTTTCGGAAAGCTGTGAAGATTTTTCTCTACCGACTGACCGGAACGCTTCCTCCGGTATGCTGATGAAAGCTAGATAGTTTTCAAGTGATGAATCCTCTATGCCGTGTTTAGGAGCTGCAAGAGAAATATTTATATCAGCTTCAACAGTTGGAGACATCTCCCTACCGGACTTCGGGTCTAATCCGCTAGGAACATCTAAAGAGACTACTTCTGTGTCGGAATCATTGATCTCCCTTATTACTCCGGCTAAAGGCTGTCTTGGATCTCCTTTGATACCGTAGCCTAAGAGTCCGTCAAGTACTAGTTCAGATTCAATATCGTCTCCATAACCTTTTCTCTGTATATCCAAGTTATCAGCTATCTCTAGCTCTCTTAATAGTTCTTTTAATGGCTCTCCAACGGTAGAAATAATAGGTTCAAATCCAAAGCTCTTTAGAAATCTTGCTGCTGACACAGCGTCGCCACCGTTGTTCCCTCTACCTGCAAACACACGGATTTTCTGTGATTCAAAGTTCTCTCTGATTATCTCTGCGGTTCTGAGTCCGGCAAGTTCCATAAGTTTGGCCTCAGGGATTCCTAGTTCTTCGACAGCGTAACGGTCTACATCTGCCATCTCTGAGGAGCTTAGATAATCCATAACTACTATTTACAAAGAAAGCTCTAAAATATTTATGCTCTAAAAAATCTCCATCCCTGGAATGCTACCGAGCTCGTCACGTGCATCATCGCTCATCTTTTCAGGGCTCCAACGTGGTTCGAAAGTCAGCTCTACCTCTATGTCACCGACATCAAGCTTTCTGACCTCTCTCTTCACCATCTCATCGAATACTCCGTGTAGCGGACATCCTGGTGTTGTAAGGGTCATAAGGATATCCACGTCATCTCCATCTACATCGATCTCGTATATAAGTCCGAGATCAACGATATTAATATCTAGCTCAGGATCTATC
Organism: Nanohaloarchaea archaeon PL-Br10_U2g16; assembly: GCA_001563995.1. Lineage (GTDB taxonomy): Archaea > Nanohalarchaeota > Nanosalinia > Nanosalinales > Nanosalinaceae > PL-Br10-U2g16. The sequence goes on along the minus strand of LKMV01000022.1, from coordinate 4,430 downwards.
ACTTCTTTAAGCTGTTCCCTAACTTCCTCTTCATCTACCATAATCATTCATGTTTCAGTAACCTTAAATCAGCCACTGTAAGATGATGGGGAAGTTTCTACTGTTTTAACTTTATACAGTTTACAGTTCATTATTGGCTATGAGCAAGAAAATCGCTGAGGAGAGGATCAGAAGGCTGTTTGAGCTTGCGGATAAAAGGGTTGAAGAAGGAGAGTCTCAGCTAGCGGATAGATACGTTGAGCTAGCTAGAAAGATAGGTATGGGGGAGACCATTCCGATCCCTTCCGAGCTCAGGAAAAGTATCTGCGGAAGTTGCCATAGCTACATAAGTCCTGGGTATAACTGTGAGGTCAAGATCGATTCTAAAAATAGTAGGATACAGTACAAATGTCAAAAATGCGGTAACAAAGACTTTTACGGGTATAAAGAATGAGCTATATTTACCATCTGGTTGGAGAAAATTTAGAGCTTGCAGAAGCTGAGTTGAAAGGTTTTCTAAGGTCACAGGCTTTAGAAGAAGATCCGGATAGATTCGGTAGCTTGGCGTTAACGGATTCGGAGCCTGAACAGCTGAAGAGGCTAGGGCTTGTCCATAAGGTTTCTGAAATAATTCATAGAGGGTCCAAACTTACAACTGACTACAAACCCGAAGGTAGCTATGCTGTAAGGGCCTTTGATTTCTCGGATAACGTAGACAAGAGACAGTTTGAGCAACAGCTAGGAGAGATTCTAAGCGATAGTTCTAACTCGGTAGATCTTGAGGATCCTGACGAGATAATAGACCTCTACGTAACTGAAAAAGAGTACATCGTCTCTAAAAGAGTGATAGATATAGATAGAAGCTTATTCAAACAGAGAAAGAACCAAGAACGTCCGTTTTCATCACCTGTATCGCTTGATCCATATCTAGCTAGGGTTTTAGTCAACCTTTCAGAGGCTCCGGCCGCCGGAAACATAATCGATCCTTTCTGCGGTACAGGAGGGATACTGATCGAAGCGGGGCTTTGTGGTATAATGCCTTACGGATCGGATATACAACAAGGGATGGTAGAAGGTACAGCTGAAAACCTGGAAAATTACGGTGTTATCAACCATGATGTCAGACAGTCAGGAATTCAAGATATCTCAGAAACCTTTTCGGAGAGTTTCGATGCTATCGTGACAGACTTACCTTATGGAAAGGCTTCAAAGTCTGAAGGATCTCCTGTAGAAGAATTTCTAGATATAGCTGAAGACTTAGATCCGGATAAAACTGTTTTTATGTACAATAAACCTGAGATCAATAGTATTAAAGCAGATTATGATGTATATGTGCATAAGAATTTGACAAGATATATCTATATAATTGACTAAGAATGAGTAAGAATACGTTCAACCGTTTCAGTTGCTGTTTCTCTATAGCTTCCCTCCATACCTGGTGCAACATACTTTCCAATAAGTTCATCGTTCATTTCAACATGGTCTAGTCTACTTGAATCAATTTCAGGAACTTCCTCTAAATTTGTTTCTTCCTTTTCTCTGCCATGTAAAAGGTTCCCGTATCCGGTGTTAGCCATAAGGTCATAAATATTATGTTTTAATATCTGAGAATTCGTTTCTAGTTCTAAGCCGGTATCCTTGGGATTGTATTTTTCATCTAGATAGAATTTGTCTTTATCAAGATCTATTTTCATAACAGGTTCTAGATAAAGGTCATCCTCCTCATTTTCTGATACCTGGAGCGCCCAATACTCTCCTTCTTTTTCTTTCAAACGCTTCAGGTCTTCAGAAAGCCATCTAAGAGCCCACCTACCGTTAACTTCTCTTCTTATAATACCTTCATTTTCTTCCTCGAGCTCCATATTAGTTATACCGTAACAAATTTTATATCAAGATATTCAATGATGGAAAAATAAGCGAGATAATTAAAACATATCTTACGGATTATGAAGTATGGAAGTATTTACTGTTGGAACTTCAAGTGCGGTGCCAAGTAAGGAGAGAGACCTGCCTGCAAACCTTATTAATTACAAAGGCGAGAGAATACTTTTCGACTGTGGAGAAGGCACACAGAAAAGGCTAATGATGGATAAACTGGGAATGATGAATATCTCAAAGATATTTATATCGCATTGGCACGCAGACCATTTCTCCGGACTTTTAGGACTGATACAGACCTTAGAAATGGAAGGGAGAGAAGAGCCGTTGTATATCTACGGTCCTCCACGTACTGAAGAGTTTACCGACAGAATACTTGATACCGGATACTTTAACCGGAGCTATGATATATTTGTAGAGGATATAATAGAGGGAGAGGAGATAGTTGGTGAAGGATACCGGATAAGACCTTTCGAGGTAGAACACGGTATAAACGCCTTCGGATATGTTTTTGAGGAAGAAGAACAGGTCAAGGCTAATAAGGAAAAGATGGAAAATTATGGACTCGGATCATCGCCGAAGGTAGGACGTCTAAAGAAAGGAGAAGCTGTTGAACACAACGGAGAGACTGTTCAACCTGGAGATGTAGTGGAAAAGATGGCCGGTAGAAAGGTGGTGTACTCGGGGGATACATCGAAATGCAAGAATACGGTAAAGCATGCAAAAGATGCGGATTTACTGATTCATGAAGCCACATGTCTCCATGAGATGATAGATGATAGAAGAGGACATACATCGGCGAAACAAGCTGCAGAGATAGCCAAGATGGCGGATGTTGAAAAACTAGCGCTCACACATATTTCAAGACGTTACAGAGGTAATAAAGCAGAAGAGCTATTGGAAGAAGCTAGTGAGATATTCCCGAACTCCGAACTTGGCGAAGATGGAAAAAAGTTTGAGATCAAGCCCCATAGGCCTGAATAAATTACTCATATAGATCTTCAGGGGTTGAGTAACGTGTTAGCCCAAGGTCTTCCTCAATTATAGGCAATGTTTCACCTATATCTTCGGCTGCATGTACCGAATATTCTTTATCTGTTCTAAATTCTATTTCAAGAGTATATTCCTCTGTATCTTTAACTTGGATATCAGCGAAATAAGTTTCAGACTCAATTGCTTTTTCAAGTGCTTCAGAGCCTGCTTCAAGCAAAAACGGCCTCCTTACATCTTCATGAGTTTCAATTATGTCTTCTTCAAATCTATAATTTACTATCAACTCGTCTTCATTCTCATCAAACTCAAGATTTCCTAGAATATCAGTTGTAGACTTTTCGGGGTTGAAACCAACTTCATCCATCAGATAGTTCTTGAAGTAAGAAAGAGTATTTTCTGAGGCTTTATTTGGAAACTCTCTTTCCCATTCTTGGTTCTCTGGACCTGCAGGTTCTTTATCTGTTACATTATCTAAAATCTCTGGATTAGGAATTTCCTTGTTCTCGTCTTCCTCTAAAGGTGTTTCAAGTTCTTCAATTTCTTCATTATCTGATGACATAGAGATAGTTAAAGTTACCAAGATTTTTATTGTCTGTCTTTAAGAGATTCTGTCTTCTTTTTGTCCTCTGAAGGCTCTACTTCTATCTCTGCATCTTTGAAATCTTCTTTTATCTCTAGAAATCGGTCCATAAACACTGATAATGCTGCGATCTCGCTATGTGGCTGGTTTCCCACGGATATATTGTAGTCTACGTTTTCGTAGATCCAACGAGGTACTTTTTCCGCGCCAACTATAATCATCAAATCTTCATTCTTCTCAATCTGTTCTTGAAGATTTTCCTGTTCCTCGTCTATTCTGAGGCCGTACATTGTCAGGTGAATCTTCAGTCCTTCAAACTCTCTAACCTGTTCCTTCCAGTTCTCGGTATAAATTATATCTGTCTCGCCACCCCATCTGTCTACTGTGTCTCCAAGGCTCTCCAACATGTTACTGTCCTTTTCGCCGGAGTATACTATCTGATCAGCTCCCCACTGTCTGGCGGTAAGCCCTACATGTGTGGATATCCTATCGTCCCTACCGGCTCTATGACCTAATCTTAGAACTTTAATCATACTAAAAATAAGCTGTTAAAACATTAAATACTGTAGAGTAACCGTTGAATTAATAAGTATTGTAATGTAAACATTCTATAACTATGGATTTTGTCAAGGAATGGCCGGAAACGGCTAAAGAAGTTTTGACACAGCCCTCTTCTTTCTTCGAAAACGAAGATAGGAAGGACGGTTTTGACTATCCGATCAAGTTCGCAGCAGTTTCTTTCCTAATAGCTGGAATTATCAGCGCTATTGAAGTAATAGTCTCCGGTTCTGGAATTGGAATCGGTACTGCTATAGGAGCAGTAATTGGAGGATTAATAGCGCTTGTAATTTGGTCGGCAGTAGTCCACCTGTTCGTAGCTCTGCTTGGAGGTTCCGGTTACGGAAATACTCTAGCAGCATACGCATACGGTACGGCTCTGGCACCTATATCGTCAGCTCTAGGCCTTATTTCACTTGTACCAAGTCTAGGCACTTTAGGT
>LKMV01000021.1 GCA_001563995.1 Nanohaloarchaea archaeon PL-Br10_U2g16 | reverse complement strand
CTTTAGTGGTAGCGAGCGATCTTAAGCAGACAGTCAGCGACAGGTCACCAGAGAGCATGATAGAAGACATAGAAGACGATCGAGATGTCAGATTGATGGATATAGATTCAAGGAACTCCTGGGGGATAGTAGACGTGGTTCCTGGAAGGGAAAACAGCTCAATAGAGATAAAGAATTTCAGAAACTCAAATGAACAGATAGACATAGATATTGACGGTCAATCAGAACAGCTGAGTCTTGAATCTGAAGAGATGAGAAGATTTACATTTAGTTCTTCCGGAACAGTTACTGCAGAGCTTCCTGGCGATGAGATGTCCTCCGACACATCCGCCTATCTAAGTATACCTTCAGAAGAACAGACTGATGTTGTGCTTATATCAGATGAGAGAAATCCATATTTAGAGACTGTTTTCGAGCTTATAGATCACACCAGCCTCGAAACAATATCTCCGCCCGTAGAAAGCCTTGATGGCGATGTTTACATCGTAGGCGAGACCAGCGATCTTCGGCAGGAAACCGCTGATGAACTAGACTCTGAAGTCACTGACGGAAAAGGACTTGTTCTGTTTGGACAGAGCGATCTAGCAGAGTTCGAATCGATACCTGGAGAACTAAACTCGGCGCAACAGAGAAATGTTGAAATCGAAGAGCCCTACAGGATAAATATAGGTGAAACCACCGTCCAAGAAATAGCCAATCTTTCAGGAGACTCCTTGGCGAGACCCGAAGAAGCCGTAGTAAGATCGAATCACGGTGAAGGAGAAGTACTTCTCTACAACATAGATGACCAAGATTTCAGGCATGACTTCCTCTATCCATTATTCTGGCAGAGTATGATAGAAGAACTGGCAGACAGAACGTCTATAGAAGATTTAAATGTGAGAACAGGCGAGACTATAAACGAGTCACATATTGAAACTCCGGGAGGAGAAGTAAAGGAAGGAGAGATAACAGTTAAAGAGGCAGGATTCTATAATACGTCCAGAGGAGTATATGCCGCAAATTTAGCCAGTGTGGAAGAATCTCGGCCGTATGAGAGCGAAATAGATATCGATGAAATTGAGGGTGACGGAGACCACAGTCTTAAAAACACGTTAGCGCTTCTGCTAGCTGCGTTACTGCTGGCCGAGATGTTCTACCTAAGAAAGATGGGTGAACTATAATGCTAGGTTTCGAAAATCCGGAAGTACTGATTCTGCTTATTCTTGCATTACCCGGATTAATCATCGCTGCAAAAAGCTCAGGAAGGTACCAGACAGGTATCAGTTTACTACATACATCTCTTATAGCACTCCTAGTTTTAGCTGTTGCCTCACCCTATATTACAACCGAAGTAGAGGCTGATACAGAGCAAGAGATAGTTTTACTGAAAGATGAGAGCACATCCTCCAGTCTTATACAGGAACACGAGCTTGACCTCGGGGGAATTGAATTAAGAGAGAAAGTGATAGCCTCAGGTAACGAATCAGATCTAAAGGAGGGGTTTGAAAGAAACATGGAACCTAATACTGAGCACCTAGTGATAAGCGATTTCCAGTCTGAGACCTCTCTAGAGGAAATAGGCGAACTCTCCAGAGATATCAATGCTACATTGAACGCTTTCCAGCCAGATATGCACAGCGAGGCTTCGGTTTCCGTGGAAGGACCTGATTCCACAGTACCTGGCGCTTCAAACACTTTCCGGATAAAGACGCACTCAACTACCGAAGAGAAATCTCAGCCGATAGTCTACCTTGATGACCAGAGAGTTTCACTTGAAGAAGTAGAAGATGGGGAATGGGAGTTCGAACACAGCTTCAGCGAGAAGGGAAGTTACAGTATCACGGCAGAGATAAACCACAACGGGGTTTTTGAGAGAAACGATCATTACTACCATGCTGTCAACGTTATAGATAAACCCGAGATCTTGATAGTAGGTGAGAAAGGCGAACTAGGGGATCAGCTAGAAGAGTTCTATGAAGTAGAACACGCAGTAGATCTGCCTGAGGAAGATCAGCTCGACGAATACTACACAGTTATAGCTACTGAAAAACCATCTTACGAGCCTTTAGAATATGTCTCTCGTGGAAACGGCTTCATATATACAGGAGAGTACGAAGAAGATACGAACATTCTGCCTGTCCGGGAAGATCCAGATGCTGATGAGGAAGAAGGAGCAAAAGTAATGGTAGTACTTGATATATCACATGCATCAGGAGGATGTAGCTGGGAAAGAGTGGATGGAGAAGACGAGCTTGTATGTGAAGAAGATGAAACACGCGTACATGAAGCCATCCAAATAGGATATAACCTTATAGAGGAATTACCACATAATAATAGAGTCGGTGTAGCAGCATTCAATAACGATGCTCACCTTGTAGGAGAGCCAGAAACCCTTCTTAGAAACAGAGACTTTCTTCTTGAAAGGATAACCCAGATAGAACCCGAGGGCCCTTCTTACTATCATAAAGGCTTGAAAGCTGGAGAAGATATCTTAGAAGACGAAGGCAATATTATACTTATCACTGATGGTAAGAGACATTCAGCAAGCGAGGCTGTGAACGCGTTAAGTAGAAGTAGAGATATAGCAGATAGGCTTGACAACCAACTGATAACTATAGGAGTAGGTGAGGATCCTAACCAGGAATTCCTAGAAGATATAGCTGACCGCGCAGACGGTTTCTACCTTGACGCACATGATGCTGGAAGATTAGAATTCCAGTTCGATGCTGGAGGAGCAGACGGCGAAACAGTACCTCTAGCAGTTACAAATCCTAACCACTTCATAACAGAAGGTCTCGAACTATCCTCTTCCGCAACTTATTTCGATCCAGTAGAACCGAAAAGAGGGGCCGATGTTTTAGCCACAAGTACTGACGGTAGAGAGTTCCTGACCACATGGAGATACGGTATCGGAAGGGTCGCTGCATTTACAGGAGGAAGCCAGGATCTTTCCGAAATCTCAGACTTCGATCCTGAACTACTTACCCGCACCGTAAGCTGGAGTGTTGGAGACCCTGAAAGAAAAGAGGAAGATCGGATAGACATAGATTCCTCACGCTACCCTGACTCGGTAGAAGTAAGCTCCTCCGAGAACATGGAGGACCTAACAAGACGTGGAGAACAAAATTACGCCACCGAAATAGAGCCTGAAACTCTTGGTTTCCACAGTTTCAACGGAGAGCTTTACGACTACAACTATAACCCTGAGATAGAGAACATAGGTTACAGTGAGGAAATAAGAGATGTGGTAAGCGCTACTGGAGGCCAGATTTATGAGCCCGGAGATGAAGCCCGGATGGAAGAGGAACTTTTACAGACCGAAGAAACGAAAACTATCACACAGCAAAACCTTTCCAACTATTTACTTGCTCTTGCCCTACTATTATTCCTAATGGAAGTAGGCTACAGAAAGATAAAAGGTAAGAAATAATCACAGGTGAAAAAATGAGAAGACCGATGCTAAAAAGACGACTTAACCCTTTCCTGCTTGCTTCAACAGTTCTTATACTTTCGCTACTGGCCGGCCTGTCAGTTCTTTATCAGGGACAGCTGGACAACGTGATGACTGATAAACAGGATCTAACGGAAGAAATAGCCGAGATGGAGGAGGAGCTAGTGGTTCTAGAGAATGAAAAATCAAATCTTACAAGACAACTTGCCGACGTGGAGGATGACAGAGACAGATACATCGACCTCTATGAGTCTGAGGAAGAACAGAGGCAGGAGCTACAGGAAGATATAGGTGATCTTGATGACGAGATAGAGAGACTTGAAGGCGCAAGCTCGGAGGTCCAGGACCTAAACGAAAGCCTAGCAGATATTTGTAGTCTGGAATATGAGAACTTCGAAGATAGCTATGCAAGAAGTATATGTGAAAACGAGGGACACAGATGAGAATAGAGAAATTACTGAAACTACTGAAACACGAATTTATCAAAGTCAATCTTTTGCAGGCATCTCTTGACGCCCTGATATTCTTCCTCACAATCAACCTGATGCTCTTCCTGTTTTCAATCCAGTTAATTCCAGGTTATGACGACTTGAAAGTTCTTGCCTTGATATCAGTCCTATTTCTAGTGATAGATCTAGCTTATAGGTCGAAAAGTTACAATCTTGAGATATACGAACGAAAGAATCCTGAACTGGAGGAAAGACTTAGAACTGCAAGAGACAACCTTGACAAGAGAAATATTGTCTCACAGGCTCTCTTCGATGAACTTCTGGAGAGGGCAAGAAAAGTTACTTCGGAGAGCATCATACCTAACAAGAAAATAATTCAAAAAATACTGGCTGTCGGGATTTTAAGCTTTTTTACGGTGATTTCCGGCATGGTAGGTTTCCAGATACATGAAGAAGGCGGAGATTTACTACCGGAACTAGACGGGTTTGAGAGGATACTGGATGATGGAGAAGACGAGGACTTTGAAATCAGAAATACTACTGACATCTACGGTGATGAGGACGATGTTGATTTGGCTGATCTAGAGATGGAGTTCAATATTACAGGAGAAGGTGAATCAGGCGATCGAGATGTTCTCGGCGGACAGGACACAGAGGATCTCACGCTGGACGTCACCGGTGATCCGGTAGATGCCGACCTTGATCTCGCTAGAGAATACAGTCTGGCGATAAGATCCATGGAATAATAGTTAAAACCAAGCTCCAAAAATTGGTGAATATGAACATGAAGGGACTAGAAGAAGCAACTGATGAGGCCGGAAAATACGACAAGATAAACCAAAAGCTCTCAAGAATACAGGAAGAAGTCAAGAAAGTAATAGTAGGGCAGGAGGACGTAGTTGAAAAGCTACTCATCTCTATTATGTGTGACGGCAACGTTTTGGTCGAGTCATATCCCGGACTAGGAAAAACCAAAATGGTTAGAACTATCTCAGAGGTACTTGGTCTAGAGTTCTCCAGGATCCAGAACACTCCTGATCTGATGCCTTCTGACATCACAGGAACTCACATCATAGATGAGTCCGGAGATGATACCGAGTTCGTCTTCCAGAAAGGCCCTATATTCGCCAACATGATTCTTGCAGACGAAATAAACCGTGCAACTCCAAAAACTCAGGCAGCACTCCTGGAAGCTATGGAGGAGAAACAGGTCACAGCAGGCAACCAGTCATTCAAACTGGAAAAACCTTTCTTCCTGATGGCCACACAGAACCCTATCGACCAAGAAGGAACCTATCCTCTACCTGAGGCTCAGAGCGACCGCTTTCTGATGAAAATCAAAGTTAACTACCCTGAGCAGGATGAAGAAAACGAAATCGTCGATCGATTCACATCGGAACTTGACTACCAGCCTGAACTGGAGCAGGTGCTCTCTAAAGCCTCCGTTATCAAAGTCCAGGAGTTTACCAGACAGGTACCTATAGCGGACGATATACGAGATCAGGCAGTCGAGATAGTAACCAAGACAAGAAACCATGAAGACCTTGACTGGGGAGCATCCCCTAGAGGATCACTGGGTCTCGTAACATCAGCTAAGGCAAGAGCGCTTATACAGGGCCGTAACCATGTATCAAAGGCAGATATAGAGGTCATGGCAGTACCTGTTCTCAGACACCGTATAGGACTGAACTTTCAGGCTGAGAAAAAAGGAAGGACACCTGAAGGAGTTATAGAGGAGATTGTAGACGGGATTTGAAAGATGATAACTCTAGACTTTTTAGACGAGCTTGATAGATTCCAGCTCGCTCTGAAGAAAAACTCGGTAGAGATGCATTCCGGTGAGCAGAAATCTGCCTCGACAGGACACGGGATGATATTCGAGGACCACAAAAAATATGTTCCAGGAGATGACATCCGTAGAATGGACTGGAACGTCTACGCCAGAACAAACGAGTTATTTGTCAAGCGGTTTGAGGAAGAGAAAAGTGTTACGCTTCACGTACTCGTTGACCGATCATCCTCCATGGACTACGGAAAAGTCAATAAGTACGAATTTGCCTCAAAAATGGGTCTTGCTATCGCATATATGGCTTCCAACACAAATGACAGGTTCAGGTACTCTGTATTCTCAGAGACTGTCACCGATATATCCTCAGGCAGACGAAATGCTAACCTTGGTGAACTGGTAGATACCCTTAACCAGCTCAGAAATACTCCTGAAAGCCTTATAGGGAGATGTCTTACCGAGTACTCCTCACGTATCCAGAACAAGTCAACAGTAGTAGTGATAAGTGATTTTATAACAGATATTGAGGAAATTGAGAAAGGTGTTGAAAACCTTAGAAAAGTAGATACAGTACTTATAAACACTCTAGATGCTACAGAACTTGATCCTGATTTTGACGGTGACGCCATACTAAAAGATCCTGAGAGCGACTCCAAGCTGAGAACTTATCTCTCTAGATCGACTAAAAACAAGTACAAGAAAAGGCTGATGAACCACACCTCTCAGATAGAAGAGATAGCAGACAAAAACAACGCCCACTACATCCAATTATCGACAAACGAAGATGTTTTCAACGCTTTCCTGAGAGTCTGGCAACTTCTCAACAAGTAAACTGCAATCAATTTTTATCTCTAAAAATAGTTCTCCTACAATATAGAACATGGAGATACTGGACTTCAAAACCGTTGACTCTCTTCCGTTACTCTATCACCCTGAACTAGATATCATAGTTCTATCAGATTTACATCTAGGCCTAGAAGGTTCCGTTACCTCGGAAGGAGGTTACGTTCCCCAGTTCCAGCTTGAAGAACTTATAGAGGATATCGAAACTGCTAAAGAAAGGACAGGAGCCGGAAAAATACTGATTAACGGAGATCTAAAACACGAGTTCGCAACAACTAGATACAGTGAGCAAAAAGAGATAAAGAAGTTCCTTGATTTCCTGGACAAAGAGTTCGAAGAAATTATAGTAGTGGAAGGTAACCATGACACGTTTCTTGAATCTCTTGTAAGAGACTATAGCACTCTAAAGAACTATCACCTTGAATCAGACATCCTTTTTGTTCATGGTCACGAAAAACTGTCGGAATTGGATATAACAGAAGATTATGAGACTATAGTTCTAGGGCATGAACATCCCGCACTGGTCCTTAAAGACGAGATAGGAGTGAAAGAGAAAGTCGATTGTTTCCTATACGGAGAAACTAAAGATGGGAAAAAACTTATTGTGATGCCTGCTTTCTCAAAGATATCTGGCGGATCCAAGGTTAATCAAGTGCCACAGAGAGATCTTCTATCGCCTGTGCTGAGAGATAAGGTCGAAGTAGATAAGCTAAAGGCTATAGCAGTCTCTCGGGAGGCAGGGTTATTCGAGTTTCCAGCGCTAGAGAAAATTTAGGCGAGAATAATGGAATGCGATAACCGTGACAAGAATAAGCGCTACTACTGAAGCCGATATAAATGACGCGCTTAAGCTCCAGATAGACGCTACAGTACCTGCCATAATCGGGCCTACAGCCTGACCAGTATGTTTGAAAAGTTCCAGAAAACCTACCATCTCAGACTCCACCTCATCAGGAATATTTCTATCAAATATCGCGTGCACCACAGGAGTCATACCAGTGATCAGAATCATAGCAAAAAAGTAAAGCACAGAGAGCACAACCAGACTATCAACTACTCCCATAGAAAGAAGCACGGGAAAAGCTAGTATTGCTAGCACTGCTGTTACCTTAAGTTCTCCTATCTTATCTCCCAGTCTTCCGAACAGGAACTGAAACGTCCCTGGTATAGCTGCTACACCGAAAACTATGCCCATAGTAGCGAAACTGGCTCCCATGTCCTCCAGTATCAATGGCACAGCAATCCAGGAGAATGTGTAAAGTATCGAACTCAGAAATACAAGTGCTAGAGGTAACTTGATACCAGACCAGTTTTCCCTAAAGTGACGCCAGTCATTACTGTAGGTATTTCTATGGAAAAGATCATCTAGAGAATCAAAGAACCCTTTCTTACCTTCAAGTCCGATGTAAAGATAGAAGATATACAGAGACATGAGAGATCCTCCAAACCACAGCATTAGAGGAAGTTCAAATCCGTAACTTGCTATCAGAAAGCCGCCGAGTATCGGACCTATAACTGCCGACATCATCATCCCAAGCAGGAAAACAGACAGCGCCTCTGATTCGCTATCTTCATCAGCTGACTTCATGGACACACTCCAGGATCCGTTCCAAACCATTGATTTAGATACTCCTTCAGTTAGTTTACCTCCTACAAAAGCTACAGGTACCGCACTTAGATACAGGATAGGCGGAAGAACTCCGACTGCAAAACCAGTAAAAATCACTATTTTTTCTCCTGCTCTCTGAACCAGATTCCCCACAGGAATATCAAACAAAACCGGTACTAGAGGCGTTAGAGATGTGAGGACACCTACCCAGAAAACAGTCATATACTGTTCAAAAAGTATAGGAAGGAAAAACCAGACCATGTTACCCGTTACCCAGTACACAAAGAATACTATAGACAGGTAACGAGCTATCTTCGGCGCTTTCTGGAACTGCATACCAGGCACTTAATGTGTCACGAATTTATCATCTTCGGAGCCATCTTCCTCATCTTCGCTTTCTCTCTCCTCCTGTTCATCCAGCATATCCTGTTTAGCTTCCTCTTTAAGCTCCTGGAACCTTTTCTCGGCTTCATCCTGGTTAGTCCCGGCCTCTTCTTTCTTCAATTTGTTGTACCTTTCCTCAGAATCATCATCGGTAAACGGATTACTCATTTCTCCTGCCACCTCCAACAAAAGGTAAGTGTCTACCTAAAGCCAAAAGATCTCCAAGTTTCTCTGAAGTCTCCTCTATCGATTCTGCAGAGTGCTCTATAGACTTCATCGTACGGTCAAGATGTCTCAAAATCAGTATCAGATATGCAAATATAATCAGAAATATCGCTTTAAGTACGGTATCAAGTACTAGATTCAGAGTTTCAAGTGGCACCGGCATGTTCTATCCTTTGTGCTCAGCTTGTTTATAGGTTTGCGTTTTTACTTCAAAAATCGTCTAAGATACCTGAGAAACCCTTAAAAGCCTTTAAAAGGAAATTTACTTTGTGATATCAAATGGTTGAAGTACCTGAAGAAGTTGAAGTTGGCGAACTACCTTTTACCCATGCTAGGATCAAAAGAATGATAAGAGAAAAAGCCTCTGAAGGCCAGTATGTACGCTCAAATGTTTACTACGGCCTCAACCTCCTGCTTGGAGAGATAGCTGAAGAAATCATCGATAACATGATGGACACTGAAGCAGCATACGTTGAGAAACATCATCTTGATCATGCAGCGAGAAAGTACGAAAAAGTAGAGAACATCATCCAGGAGAAGGAAAGAGTATCAAGGAAGCTTGACGCTCTAGCAGCAGACATCGAGAGGCTATCAAGAGAGGTAGAGCAGGCAGACCATTGACCTGCCTATCTTCTTTCTACATTTTACTCTTCTACACATTTCCAAGTATGCATTTTAATCTTATCACGCCGTTATAATGTATGAAGTTCGAAGCCGAGATAATTTCCGAGGAACTTCTTCCTTCTATAAGAAGTATAATGGCGAAGAGGCTTTCCAGAGATTACGGGCTTACACAGGAGGAGATTGCTGCGAGACTTGAAGTTACACAGCCAGCTGTCTCCCAGTATCTCAATGACTCTCGTGCTGACAAAGAGATAGTCAAGGAGTTAAAGGAAGATCCTCAGATAGATATTACTTTAAACGATGCGGCAGGTAAAGCTGCCAGAGACGAAGATTTTTCGCCAGAAATCTCGCAGGCGATAAGTAATATCAGGGATAAAGGATTACTAAAGGAAAGATTCAGGGATGCAAAGAGACTTTAATCGTTGAACCCATCCCACTCAAATTTTTCGGCCTCCTCACTGGCTTCACTGCCTATGTACTTTATCTTATCTTCTAAATCTTCTACAACTTCTATATCAGGGACGTATTCCTCGATTTCTTCAAGGAGCTCATGATCAGTTCTGTAGAGAAAAGCTCCTATACCTCCGACAGATACTATAATGACAAACAATCCTATCATCACTCTAGTCCTGAAGACATCACTTCTATGTTCCTCTCTTACTTCCTCCAGCGTATCCTGGGCGTTACCGGCCAATGTATCTAGGTCCGAAAATTCGGTCTCGGCCTCATAGTATACTTCATCTTCTGACGCAGTGCTTGCTGCCTCGAAAGCACTTTCAAACTCAGTTACTTCAGACTCCAGTCTTTCAACAAGTTCCTGGCTCGCTCCATCTTCTTCAAGCTCGATTAATTCTTCAGTTAAATCATCCAGTACATCCTGCTTTTCATCTATATCGCTTTCAAGCTCTTCCCGAGTATCTTCGTCTGCCATTATCCTGACTTCGACCTCAAACTCTTCCTCAATAAGCGAAGACTCGAAATCCATGACAGTATCGTAAGTTCCATATCCTTCCTCCGCAGAGACGTCGAACCATACAGTCGTATCGCCTTCACCATCTATATCAAATTCGCTTGACTCTCCTGTCACCGAATTATTGAGTGAAAGTACCCCTGAACTTACAGGTACTTCATCATCGTTTTCGACAGTAACTTCAAACTCTGTCTCATCACCTTCCTCGACTTCGATAGGGTCATGTTCTACGGTGACTGAAGGTTCGGCATCAGGATCGTAAGTGAACTCGATTTCTTCCTCAGAGGACCATTCGCCGACCTGATCTTGGACTCTCACAAATATATCATATTCGTCTTCGCTTTTGTCATCCATATCCGGCTGGAAAGTTAGCTCATCAGATGTTCCGGCCATCTCACCTACTTCTTCTCCATCACCGCCGTCAAAACTCTGGAAATCATATTCCACATCACTTAGACCGGAACCAGTATCAGAAGCCTCTACAGTTATATCAGGCGCCTCATTGGTGTACTCAGGATCGACGTCAATCGATTCGATTATAGGCGGATTAGTATCGAAAGTATATTCGCCGACCTCCCAGCTATCGCTGTTGCCAGCCTCATCATAAAGCTGAACGTATATTGATTGACCTCCATCGGAGTAATCTTCCGGATCTAAAGTACCACAGTCAATCTCATCATCTTCAGGACTGTCATCACTTCCGAACTCGTCCCCACTACCATCAGGGTCACCTACATAGCACTCTGCCTCATAG
>LKMV01000020.1 GCA_001563995.1 Nanohaloarchaea archaeon PL-Br10_U2g16 | reverse complement strand
TCTTGGAGACGAAGCAGTCTACGAGATAGATGTAGAGAACACAGGAATCCAGCCTGAGACCTTCCAGATGAAATCTGAAGAAGGATCGTTTGAAGACAGAAGGGTTCATCTAGAAGAAGGAGAGGCAAGAACAGTAAGACTGACAGTCTCCTCCGATGAACCTGTGACAAGAGAAGACTTCAGAATCACAGCTTCCTCCACCACAAGCTACGCAACTGACTCGATCAGAGCAGACTTTGAAGCGGAGACATGCTGGGACTCTGAGATGACACCTGAACAGGAAGATTATGAGATACCTGCAAGGACAGAGTCACATCTAGAGTTCAACCTGGAGAACACAGGAACAAGAACAGACAGCTTCGAGGTCAGTTCAAACGTTGGAGAAATAGTTGATCCTGAGTTCGAGCTAGAGTCCGGAGAGGAGAGAACTGTAAGGGTAGCTGTCACACCACAGGATATAGAGACACAGGAAGTAGAAGTAACAGCAGAGTCAAACACAGTTTCAACCTCATCCGTAAGCTATGAGTCATACAACGGGATGGATTCTGATATAACACTGACAGAGCAAAGTATCAGTATCTGTGAGAACGAGCAAGGAGAGACAACTGTACAGCTTGAGAACACAGGAGAAGCAGCTGAAGACTTCAGACTGAACTCCGACATAGGAGAGCTCCAACATGACGAGGTAAGCCTCAGACCGGGAGCGGACTCCGAAACACAGCTTCAGTTCAACGGTGAACAGTTCGAGGAAGATACAGAACACGACTTCACAGTCTCATCACAGGCACCGACGTTTGGAGAGCCTACCTCAGAAGCTGAAGGAGATCTAACAGTAGAGAACTGTTGGGATCTTAACATGAACGTAGTTCCAAGGGTTGAAAGCGCAGGAACAAACCAGAGTACGCTTTACGAGATCCAGCTTGAGAACCCTGGAACGAGGGAGAACACCTACGAGCTTTCCTACGATGCACCACACTGGATCGATCTAAGACCTGAAGAAGTAACAGTAGCATCAGGAGAGATGGAAAGAGCATTCATCTACGCAGGAGTTCCTTACCAGAAGCAAGGAGAGATAAGAATCAGAGCTACAGCAGTAGGAACTGAAGTAGAGGAGACAAGAGAAGTAAAGCTGAGAATCGGACAGGACATCACAGAGGAAGACCTAGAAGAAGCTCTCAGAGATGACGAAGAACAGGTAGAACCAAGGGAAAGACCAAGGGTAACCGACAGAATAACCGGTGAAGCCTTTGGAGATGTCAGCCAGATAGGAGCAGTTGTAGGATCGATAGTAATCGCTCTATTAGTAACAGCAGGACTTCTCTACAGCTGATTTCTTTCTTCTTTTCTCTTATTATTCTATTTTACTTCTATTATAATTCAATCTTTCTTTACAACATGTGAAACCTGTTTTTCGACAGTCCAAGTTAGTTCATTTCTACACTATCCACCATCAGATTATCATATTCTCAGATCTTTTAGAAATATATGACAGAATTTCAGCTGCCTTTGGAATAAAATACTAGCTCTATATTCTATAAATCACTCAAAAACTAGAATTTGGGAAAAGATCCAGAAAACCGCTGCTTGTGTATATAACCCAACCAAGTTAACCTATGTAATATAGTCTAAGTTATGCGTTCAAAAAAGATATGTTAGTCAACATGACGAAAGAAAATGGTAATAGAAAAAAAACAATAAGGAAAAGAGGTTTAGCTAAACCTCTCGCTACCGGTTACTACCGCCTCTGTTGCATCGTCCACTACATAACCGTAGTCTGCGTTTATCTCAAGAGGAACTTCTAGCCTGTCCTGTTCATCATCATTAGGCTCTATGTTGTAACATGCCTGTCCTTCTCCTCTTACAAGATCTACTTCTCTCTCAGCTCCATCGACCAACTCCACTCCAGGATGGCTATCGATTGATATCTTTACTGTCTCAAACTCCTCATCAGATATATCTTCGTAATGATCCTGACTGTATGATCCAAAGTTGCTCTCATCGTAGAACGGAGTTCCGATACCTTCATTCCTTACGATTACACATACTCTTTCGTCCTGTCCGAATATCATCGGCTGTCTAGTTCTGATTTCTAGATGAACAGGTCCGTCAGTGTTATCCATCGTAGGTCTTCCCATCCTACCTTCCTCTCTAAACTGTTCGCTGCTCATAAGGTTTAAGGTGGTGGTAGCTGTAGAACCGTATTCATAGTACACGCTGGTTCTAAAGTTATAGTCAAGCTCCAGACCGGGAGATATACTTGGCGCATCTGAGCTCCATGAGAACCTGTCGCTTCTGGCCGGAATGTCTGAATCCGAATCTGCTGCAAGAAGCTCACTAGGGCCTTCACCCCATCTTTCTAGGTCCCACTGATCTTCTCCATCACCTATAGGAACGTTCTTTATCTCCGCTTCAACGTTCTGTGCATCCTTCTCACCTAAGTTTATCACTTCCAGCTGTATATCAGTTGGCTGTTCACTGAAAGAGTTCTGTGGAATTACAGAAAAGTTTTCAACTACAACTCCTTGTGCAGAAGCTTCCGCTCCGCCACTGTTTGCTGCGTGGGAGCATCCTGAGGCTATTATTATAAGTGATATAAAACCGATCGCAACTCTATCGTTTTCGATATTCATTATTGGTTTACTACCCTTATGTTCAAAGATGGTTGTTTGGCGTATTTATAATGTGTGGTTGTCTGTAGGTTTCTGGTTGTCTGTGTGCCGTCTCCATCAAGGGAGATCGGGCACGAGAAATCAACTTCCGAACCTATCACAAGATCAACCTCACTCTGTTCCTCTTCACACTGATCAAATACCTCTGAAGGAGAGTAATCAAATCTATAACTCTCACTTTTCACAGAACCAGAACCAGAGTTTTGTACAGCTATATCAAAGTTTCCATCCTGTCCGTAAGCAACAGGACTTTCCGTACTGATAGTTTTAGTTATATCGCCGTTCGAAAAGCTTCTCTCTACAGTTCCTGTACGTTCTACATCCTCTAACGGCCTGAAATGAACTACAACTGGCTCAGACCTCAGAGCTGTACTGTACTCTAGGTTTAAGCTCACAGGTATGTTTTTAGATTCAAAACCCTCAAGACCTTCCGTCTCAACAGTCCAGCTACATTCCATATCCGGAACAAGATCCCGAGTTCTGTGACCTAGCTCCTCTGGGGAAGGGCTACAGCTTCTCTCACCGACTTCTAGATCGCCCGTGTTGAACAGGGAGATATCATGTATCTCGGTCTCCTCATCATTGTAATTTCTTATATACGCCTCTATAACTGCGCTCTGGCCTTCATGTAGCTCCGAGTCAGAAGTTGTGAACTCTTCAACCACCAAACCATCATCTGAAACCGTAGATCCTGCAATATCGCCGTGAGCACAGCCGGAGGCAATTACCACTGCAGAAAGTATAAAAAAAACTCTTCTATCCACGATACTCCACCTCTACCGTTCTCTGACCTGCGTCCCTTTCAAAGGTGTAGTCCAAATCCACCGAAAACTCGGATATCTGGCTTGGACCATCTAGATCTGATTCTTCGGGCACAGGCACCTCACACCTTATCAGATGAGAGTCGCCATCGAATATCTCTATCCTTTCAGGGATATCACAGTGTTCGTCTTCGTTCAGCTCTAACGGATCAGATAGCTCCAGTTCAAGGCTTTCTGTATCCATCTCCACAATACCGGTAGTAGGGTCGTTCTCAGTAGGTTCGTTATTTATAAACCTTAAATCAAAATTGATTTTTCTCTCCTGCTCTCCGTCCTCTGCTATATAGACATCTGATTTTCCTGTAGAACCAGGAAGTGTCTGAATATCTATATCCATAGGCCCTGAAGAGCTCTGGTACTCAAGTTCAGCGTCTTCCACATCCGAACTCTCTTTAATCTGAACCTGTCTGAAAGCTGATACGCTGTAGTTGAACGGCACAGAAAATGTTAGTTCACAGCTCCTGCCGTGAAGCGGCACATCGCCTATATTCCTTAGGACCCAGTTCATCCTGATATCGTGACCAGGCTCAATAGTTTCACTATCTAAATCTACTGTCGTTCTACCGGTTGCAGAGGCTGAAAAAGACTCAAGATCAAATATATCCGAACATCTATTACCCATTATGTTGCCACCTTCTTCTCCTATCCTTACATCTCCTTCCCTTAGACCATTATTCGAAACATCTAAAATAACGTTTATACTATCCCCCTGGTGTATCTCCGAAGGTGAAATCTGGAGGCTGTTAACATCGATAGCTCCTTCTGTGCCTCCGTTTATACATCCGGAGGCTACAACTGTCAGAAAAAGTAAGGTAAGAACTGATTTTCTTTTATCCATAACATAATAATTGGTGATCCGGATTAAAAACCTTTCACAGCCCAACATCTTTCATGACCCCGGAGTTCGGACCGGTTCTATCAGTTCTGTACAGCATCAGTTTTGTACTTATCGGACTGATAGCATTTAAAATAACTAAAAGATGCAGTATAGACGTTAATAGAGAGTTCTATATAGGCTCAACACCCTTGATTGTTCTCTCAGGCTTTCTAGCTTTTGAAGCTTTCAGAAGTAATATCTATCACCTTATTACATTCTCTTCAATTACCATAGTGATGCTATTATTACTCATAATATCTAAAAAGATAGAAGAGAACA
This sequence comes from Nanohaloarchaea archaeon PL-Br10_U2g16, assembly GCA_001563995.1. Classification (GTDB taxonomy): domain Archaea; phylum Nanohalarchaeota; class Nanosalinia; order Nanosalinales; family Nanosalinaceae; genus PL-Br10-U2g16. Next base: position 6,463 of record LKMV01000020.1, on the reverse strand, counting down.
CTGAGTTCGATAAAAACATGTTTTTATTTTTTTCAGGCACCTTAAGCTTAATATTATACAGCCTAATTACTTTTGATACTTTTGAAAACCTACCATTACTACTAGCAGTGATTCTTGCCTGGCTTGTACCTATGGCAGCCACCTCAAAGTTTATAGATAGCTTAAAAAATATAGAAGTTTTTCTACCTATATCAGCTCATTTCCTAGACAGTTCAACCACTTATGTAAACCTACAGCTCGGCGGATCAGAACAGGTGTATCTAGCTAGATTATTTGTAAACTACCTTGGCGATTGGAGCATATTCTTGCTAAAGTCTCTAGTAGTGATGCCGGTTGTTTTCTATATCTATAGAGACGATATTGAACCGGAAAAGAAAAGCTACTACCTTTATCTAATCTACTTTATCGGGATAGCGTTGGCATCACACAATCTAGCTTATTTAGTTATTTAGATTTCCTAAATTTAACCATTAATTACGAATATTGCGAGGCTTGTTCATGTTCATGCACAGCCCCCTCGTCATCATCTGAACCACTCTCTTCTTCGTTTTCATCCTCACATTCTATCTCGCCTGTATCGACAAACGTCCATCCTCCGTCGTAATGCAACTCTTGAAGACCGTCTATTGCTTCAACCAGCTCGTCAGGATCAAATCCTTCTATACCCCAAGCGGATTCTTCCACTCCCTCATTTACCTCACATGTGAAAATCGACTCTCTAAGACCCTCATGCAAATTGATAGCAATCTCTCCTCTTTCAATTTCTGTTCCTTCTCCTTGCCCAATATCCGGATCGTACTCCGTCTTTGCTGTACATCCATCTCCTGCATCCAATCCCTCACACATAGCTCTATTTCTGTTCCAGTATGCTTCCTCACTACCTCCAAACTCTTTTGCAGCATCCAAATCCATTACTAGCTCCTCTCTGTTAATTCCTGCCTCTTCCCTTTCGCCTATCTCATTTAAGGCTACAATCAACGGACAGTTTAAACGTGTGCAGTCAGATCTGAAGACTTCAAATCCTCCGCTGAAAAATGTGGCTATGGATTCGCTTGTCTGCACAGTATAGTTAGCTCTTACATCCGCAGTCAAAGTCTCACCCGAAGGATTGAAACTTTCATCCTCGTCTAACTTTAGATCACATCCAAAGTTTGGTGCAGGCTGTGCGGCACCGAACCATATCGGATTATCCATTTGATGCGCGAAAATACGATCTTTGGAATCCGATTCAAGCTCTAGAACATTTTCACCGTCTCCTTCCTCAAAGGAACAAAACCTTTCATTTTCATCAAATAACTCTGTCTTTTCAGGCTTCTCCAGCTCAAGATCTAGAACCTGATAACGTAAATCATGATCATCAGTTACCAACGTAGCACTCATATCTACCGGAAAATCATTGTCTCTGTTATCAGGATCAAACAGAACAGGTTCTTGAACAGCTAAAGCCGCCTGAACAGGCGTATCTGCAGTTTCAGAGTTCTTCTGGTCGACCTCTATATTCTGAGATCTTGCATACTCCTGTGAGACGGCTTCAAAGTTAAGGGTAGCCTGTGAAGAGTAATCATACCTTATATGGAACTCCGGTGAGACATCCATTCCAGCTCCCGGGCTCAACAAGTTACAGTTATCAAGTGTCAGCTGTTGATCTTCAGATATACCTATAAAGTATTGGTCTGTTATACGTGCAGAACCTACAGAAGCTGCAAATCCGGGAGGCAAATGGTTATCTCCGGAATACTGCTCCATATCTAAACCATCTATATCTCTCCAACCAGTATCACAGTAGGGAATGTCATTATCGTGTTCATGATCAGTTATAGTCACCCTGAACTTTACATTTCTTGCATCTATTCCTTTGTGCCCGTGTCTAATATTGTTTACAGTGTACTCTAGAGGGATCGGATGTTCCTTCTCAAGACCTCTGATGTCTAAGCTATCGCCGGAATCAAGTCCAAAGCTGTTTATCTGAAGTCCATAAGTTTCCCCTACATCACGGGAATCCGGTTCTCTGGTATTGTTGAGCCTCCACTCTCTCAAGCAGTGAGGACCCTGCATCGCACACTGAACCTTTCTCACTTGTTCCCCCATAATAAATGCAGGTCTTTCAAGACTGATACCTCCTGTTCTCTGCTCCACACCTTGTGTCACATAATCTCCATACTGTCCAAGCGGAGAGTCATCAGCTGCTTCAGATACACCAGGCAACACCACGAAAAGGAATATGAGGCCTCCTATCCCCATCAAGCTAGTCATAGCCATAGGATGGTTCTTGATACCGTTTCCGACCGATGATGTACCGCCGGCTATGAAGAATATGAACAGGAACAGAACCGTCATAAGACCCATCCCTATAGGATTCATTACCAAACCAAGGGCGCTTCCTCCTAGACCTAACCTAAAACTTCCGCCACCAAGCACTAAGAATAGTATTAGAATTAATGCAATCCCTTTCTTCGACTTCAAAAACCCTAACTTACCTCCACCACCGGAACCGCCGCCTAGGCCCGGAACTTTATCAGCGATACCGGAAGAAGATCCTGAATTCGAAGTTCCAAAGTCTTCAAGACCTCTCCTAACCTCCCATTCGTTATCACCTGTCCTTCCAACCATCACATTTTCTTTCTTACCGGAAACCTTTTCCATACGGAAAGTCCTTCTTCCACCCGATATATCAGTTAAATCTATATTCTTCCCTTCAACAGTATTACTTATAGGATCATATATGACCGTATAACTCCTGCCGCCCACACTAACCTCAAACTCATCTTTAACACCCGAAGTTCCTGAAAAAATACCGTCTAAAAACCCGCCTCCACCATTAGACTCACTATCTACCTCCTCCTTCTCTATCTCATTATCTGCTATCTCCTCGACATCTTCCTCGGTAACACTATTATCATTTGGAGGTGCTAGAATAAAGCCTATAACTGGTATAGCCCTGTAAAAACTATCAAGCTCTCCTACAAGGTTCTTTCCCACAACTAAACTAAATATAAACAATATTCCTTCCATCCAGCCTAGAACCGGAACATATATTTTCCTACCTAGCCTTCTGCCGCTTAAAAGATGATTCTTCGCTATATTCTTTCTCTTCATCCGTCTTCCTCTATCCTTTCAGAAACCACTTCCAGGTTTTCCAGTTCATAGGTTCCGTTGCTTCTTACCTCTAATCTGTTAGAGTGTTCAAACTCCCCTTCCGGAACCGTTACGTTATACACACGGTTTTCCCTCGGTTCTATTGTCCTACTGAAGTCGTTCAACCTTACCTCTACCGGTCTAGGGGATGGAAGTAGGTTCTGGTAATCTAAGAGGATATCTTCTCTTGTATCTTCTCTCTCAATATAATCTCTCTCAGTTTGGTTCAAATTAAATCCTGTAACAACATTCTGAGAGTCAATATTTCCGAGGTATCTCATCGTTATCATCGCGTTCTCAATATCATACCGGGCTTCATCTCTGGTTTTAAACTCTATCTTATTGCTTCCAGGCCTCAGATTTGCGTTCTGAGGATTGAACTCTACAGTTTCTGCGGAGATCCTCTGCTGATCTTTTTCATACAGCTTCCTATCGTTGATATAAATCCTTAGAGGATCTGTCCTCTCCGCCCTGGTTATATCAAACTGGAGGTCTGACTCCACGAAGTCTTCTATCTCATAATCGAAAAGCCTGAAGTTGTCTACGTGGTCATGGAACTTTCTATCGTTCACCCTGAGCTCAACGTCCTCCAGATAGTATTTAGAGCTTGAAAGTATTCCGGGACGTTTAACACCTAGCTCAAAACTGTTCATACCCGGTGAAAGATACCTTTCTGGAACTTCTATCTCAGGGGAGGACCCTGTAACAAGCTGTTCTTCGAAAACCCTCTGGCCGTTCGCCTCCAGGTATACCGCACCTGTATTCTCCCTTCCGAGAACTGTGAAACTAACCTCTGCCTCTCTTGGCGTTGTAGCATTGTAAAAGAAATTTAAACTTTCTCCACCTCTCCATCTATCCTCTATCTCTGCATTCTCTGTAAAGTATCCTCTAACATCGCCTCTGGCTCTTCCAACGTTGAAATCTCCTAAATCAATATTCCTAAAGTCATGGCTGGACTCTCCAACGGTTCCTATATGCTCCTGGTGCAACACCATTCTATCAACTTCGGTTTCTCCCGGTTCAGAGTCAAAAAAGCCGTTATCTGTCGATGCCTGATCCATTACGAATGCTAGTCCAAATATTGTAATGCCTGCTATTACAACTGCTCCGAACTTTTGGTCCATACATTAATTATGTTGAGTCCGGGTTTTTATTTGTAGGCGAAATTCTAGTATTATGAAACTACTTCAAACCGATAAATCCTCCGGATATGTGAAAATACGGATCGAGAATGATGACGATCTATGGAGACTGAAAGACTTTATCAAGAAAGGAGACCGTGTAAAAGCCTTAACTCAGAGAACTAAGCTTGACGGACGGGAGAAGAAGACATGCACAGTGACTTTAAGAGCTGAAAAGTCCGAATATACAGGAAAAAGGTTAAGAGTCACCGGCGAGATTACAGAAGGTGCTGAAGATATAGAGCTAGGATACCATACGTTCAACCTTGAAGAAGGTAAAGAGTTTGAATTAAAAAAAGATTTTACCCAATCCGACTGGGAAAAACTGGAGGAATGGGAAGCTAAACGTTCCTATCAGGTGCTTTTCTGTCTTGTAGAAAAAGGTAAGTCCGAGCTGTACATGGTTGAAGAATCAGGAATCACTGATCTATCCAACGTACACCAGAACATACCAGGGAAGATGTACTCGGATCAGAAAACAGGAGAAGATTTCCATAAAGAGGTAAGATCTGTTCTAGAGAGATCAGGAAAAGACATCGATAACATAGTGCTGGCAGGACCCGGCAACCAGAAGAAAAAGGTATACAACCAGCTTTCAGATGAAATTAAAAAGAAGACATTCCTACAGGACACCTCGGTGACAGGGGAGACAGGACTTCATGAGGCGATAAAACGTGGAGCGCTGGAAAAAGTAGTGGAGGAAAGCAGGATCAGCGATGAAACATCGGTTATGGAAGAGCTGTTTGAAAAACTGGAAAAAGACGGGGATGCTTCCTACGGAGACCCTGTCAAAGAACTTGTAGAACAGGGAGCGGTAGAAAAACTGCTTATCACTCCGAACTACAGTAGAGAGAACCCCGAGCTTAAAAAAAAGGTAGAAAGACAAGGCGGAGAGGCCGTAACCGTGCATACCGACCATGAAGCCGGTGAGAGACTGGAAAATCTGGGAGGTATAGCCGCCCTTCTACGTTACCAACCTTAGACTATTCTTCAGGCCTTGACTGAAGGGTCAGATCAAAGTTCTGCTCTTCACCATCTCTTATCGCGGTAACTTCTATCTGGTCACCAGGCTCTGTCTCCCTTGCAAGGTATACCAGTATATCATCTATTCCTCTCATCCTTTCGCCGTCAATTGCGGTTATCACATCTCCTCCTATCCTAGTCGGCTCTCCCTCTATCTCTGCCTCTGTTTCGCCGCCTCTTAGACCTGCAAGATCTGCCGGTCCGTCCTCAACTACATCTATAATCATAAATCCTGAGGCTTCTTCTAGATCCATCTCTTCAGCTATCTCAGGGCTAACATCTATACCTCTTACACCTATCCAGGAATGTTCATAGTCTTGATCTTCGATTATCTCCGGCACTACCCTTTCAACAGTGTTGGAAGGCACAGCAAAGCCTACCCCGGAGAAAGTACCTGTACGTGACTCTATTGCTGTGTTGACCCCAACTACCTCACCGTTAATATTCATAAGCGGTCCGCCGGAGTTACCAGGGTTGATAGATGCATCAGTCTGAAGGATATTCGGTATCGAGAAGCCTCTCTCTATCCTTATAGTTCTCTCCTTCTGTGAGATTATACCCGAGGTCATCGAACTCTGTAGTCCGAAAGGATTTCCTAATGCTACAGCTCTCTGACCTACCTGGACTTGTTCAGAGTCAGCCAGCTCCAGAGGCTCCAGATCGGTGTTATCGACCTCCAGCACTGCTAAATCCGTGAAAGGATCCGTTCCTATAACCTCTGCATCCTGCCTTGTTCCGTCCGTAAAGGTTACCTCTACGCGTTCAGCTCCGTCGATTACATGTTCGTTTGTCACGATATGTCCTTCATCATCGTATACAAAGCCCGATCCTTGGGCTTGGTCCGCGCCATAAGCCCTTATCGATACAGCTGATCCCTCAACCTGTCTGAAAAGCTGTGTAAGCGAACTATCCTCAGTATGGTTTAAGTTTACAACATTTCCCTGTTCCAGATTCTCTATCGACTGTTCCAGAGAGTTTATCTGTGCCTGAGTGTGGGCTCCCACCAGAACTCCTCCAAGCACCATACCGAAAATCACAGCTGCCAGAGGAAGAAAGCTGTTGTTTTTATCTTTAATATCCATACTTTTGGATCACTGTTTCAATATTAAATAAATGACCAACGG
>LKMV01000019.1 GCA_001563995.1 Nanohaloarchaea archaeon PL-Br10_U2g16 | reverse complement strand
GGCGGAGATAGAGAATGGCCAGCTTGTCTACAACCAGAAAGCTATCCCTGCATTAGAGGCTCTTCTAACCGCACGGTTCCACATGATCAAGACGGTTTACGGTCACCACACCGCTACAATAGCTGAAAAGATGCTTCAGAGGGCTTTTGAATCCTACCATCTGCAGAGAAACCGTCTTGAAAGGATAATGCGTATGGATGATTACCAGGCACATAATGCTCTGCTTAACTCCGAAGGAGGCTCTGCAAAGCTCTACAAAAAGATCAAAAACCGTGATATCTACAAGAGAGCTCTTGTCTGGGACGAAGACGAAATTCCTAGGAAGAGCCTTAAATCCCTGGAACGTAAAATTAAGAACCCTGGAAAAGTAGAGACTAAGATAGCGGACCAGGCAGGAATAGAAGATTACAAAGTAGTCCTTGACACGCCGTCGACCCCGGATATAGAGCAGATAGATGTAAAGATAAAGAAAAATGGAGAGATACATCCTCTTTCAGATTATTCAACAATGCCTAAGTCTCTAAAAGATGCAGAATGGCGAACGGTAGCGGTAAAAGTATACTGTCCTGAAGAGAATACGGAAGAGGTAAAAAAGGCAGCTGAGAAAGTTTTAAAGAACTATACCAGTATCCTAGATAAGTTTCTTTAACTCTGTCTCTCTATCTCCGCGTCTATCAGTTCTTTAATATTCTGGTAGCTCCAGTCAGTAACCTGGTTTCCGTTTATGTAAACCGTCGGAGTTCCTCTAACCCCTTGGCTTTCACCAAAGCTTTGATGGGTATTTACGGTTTCAACATTCTCTTGATCGGATATACACGTTCTTAGACTGTCGTAATCTAGATCTTCTGTGTTCGCCTCCGCTAGCTCTGTTAGACCATCGGTGTCATAGTTAATCTGTTGTTGTTCCTGGAACAGCGCTGTAGTGTAGTCCCAGAACTGTTCATTATCCTGTTCAGCTACACATTCAGCGGCTACAGCTGCGTTTGTCGATCCTACCTGATCAACGACAGGGAAATGCAGATAGTAGAAGTTTACATCACCGTCCTCAAAGTATCCGTCTTCTTTTAGTGGTTCTTTAGTATCAAACTCGAACTGCTGGCATGCAGGGCATAGATAATCTCCAAACTCGACTATAGTTACGTTAGCATTATCGGCTCCCAGTACAGGTCTGTCCTCCAACAGCTCATCCAGCTCTTGGACGTCCTCAACTTCTTCACCGTCAGGTCCGGCAAATGAAGGATACATCTGTGAAGCCATAAACCCTACAACGGTTAAAGCAAGAACTCCTGCCAGAGCCCAACCGGCCATCTGTTTCTTCTGCTGGATATCCTGGTTCTTATTCAGCTCTCTCTTTCTTTTGGCTTTCTTTACCTTCTCCTTTTCGTGGGAAGTCAGCTCATCCATATGGTTTTCAGCCCAGTACAGATACATCTCTTCCTCAGATTCAAACTCCTTATCACTGTACTTATCGTCCTTTACCATACTGAAACTATCCTAAACCAAGTTTTTATATCTGTCGTTTATACGAGAATTAATAAAGAATGCGGTACCGAAAATCATAGATTTTCTTGACAGACAAACCATAGTAAAGGATGCGGCGTCCGGGATTTGAACCCGGGCACGAAGCTAAGGCTTCTCAAGGGTGTCAAATCACTGGTCCGAGCAAGTCTGTGATTTGCGGCGTCCGGGATTTGAACCCGGGTCGCTGGCTGTCTCCTGGTAAACGTCAGTTGACTTCCAAAATAGATGCCTCCTTGCGAGGCATGTGTTGTTGCGTGCCCACTGTCGTGAAATCGAAGATTTCACTCGAGTCGACCGAAATCAAAGATTTCGGAACTGAGCGTAACCAGTGGAAGGCCAGAGTCTTGCCACTGGACCAACGCCGCGTACTTATGTAGAATATTTCCCCCGCTAGTTTCTTAAATAATCGGTAGGATAGGGAAAGGTGTTTTGAATATTCCGGAGAAATTACTATGTATGGAAGATCCTGTTGACTTTGACGAGGAAAAACTGCAGAGAAAAGCGGAGAAGGCTCTGGATAGTACGATCGACTATGACTTTGGTACCGATATGGAGCAGAAGATAAAAGAGATGAAGAAGAGAAAGGAAAAGGTAAAGCAAGAATCGGAGTCAAAGATTCCTTTTACTTGGGATCCGAGAGAGATTAAGTATTTCACAAATAACAGGAAGAAAATGGATAATGAAGAACTAAAACAGTTCTTGAAGAAAGACTCCGAGATACAGGAAGAGATAAGGGAGACTGATTGGGAAGCTTTCTCAAGAAGGGAGGAGCGGTTTATAGTACAGAACCATTTGAATATGGAGACGGAAGATATAGCGGAAAAGATCAACAGGGATGAAAAGAAGGTAAGGATGAAGATGCGTACCATGGGACTTCAGATAGATGATTTCTAGAGGTTTTGATAATGAAAGAAGATATTAGAGAGAAAGCTCTTGAACAGACAAAGGATAAGCTTAGGGAAGATGCGGATAGAGATAAGTTTATGGCAAAGGCCATTGATACATACGACCATCTAAGCAATGATCTAAGCCAGGAGATGGAACGTTTCAGGGACTGGTATGGTCTATATTTCCCTGAGCTGGAGAAAGAGATAACAGATGACGAACATCTGATAAAGATACTTTCCAACGGAATTCAAAGAGACGAGCTAGATTCATTCTCTTCAATGGCAGAAGATTCTACAGGAACTGATTTAACGGAGAGAGACCTGGAAATGTTACAGAAAGCCTTTGAAAGCATTGAAAACAAGGTAGAACTGAGGGAAGAGTTAGAAGATTATATCGAGGAGATAGCAGAGGAAGAGATGCCCAACCTGGAAACCTTGTTAGGTCCTCTACTTACCGCAAGGCTTGTATCATTGGCCGGAGGACTAGAAGAACTTGCTAAGAAGCCGGCATCAACAATCCAGATGCTTGGAGCAGAGAAAGCTCTTTTCAGATACCTCCGTGGAGAAGGAACCCCTCCAAAACACGGTATACTGTTTGAACACAGATTTGTTAACCCACTACCATCTAACAACAGAGGTAAGATGGCGCGTTTCCTCGCAAACAAGACAGCGATGGCTGCAAGGCTTGATCAGTATGGAGAAGAAGTGAAGGCCGATAAGCTGAGAGAAGAATGTAGGGAAAAATACGAAACTTTGAAAGAAAACTAAAGACAGCTACAATAATTTTAGCAACTATCTGCTTCAGCAAGAGGCAGTAAAGAAAAATCTTCTAGACCCTCATCTTCTATGTCGGTGAGGAAGGTTGCAGGTCCCAACTCAAATTTCTCGTTATCCTCAACCCTTGATTTATTCAGTTCTAGTTTGTGCCAGAAGTAATCCTCTATATCTTCAGGTAAGAAGCTCATCAACTCTGCCGCATCCAACATGGCTTCAGCTATCTTTTCACCTAGTTCAGGATAACTCAATATATTTTCATTACATAATGACAAATAAATAATTTTCGGTTGATCAACTTTCGGATTACTAACGGACCGAGTTAAGAACAGTTTCTATTTTCTCCAGCATCTCTTCCTCTCCTTTATAAAACTCCTTTGAGTCGTCGAAATCATTTCTCCCGGCATAGTTCGGACAGATGATTTTACCTCCGCTCTCTCTAATTACCTGCTCTACCTGTAAGTTAACAGCTACCGATTCGTTCTCACCGCTCCTTCTTACATCTGTTCTATAGCCTATAACAATCTTTCCATTTGCCATAGCATAACCTATTTCTGCCGCCGTACCGCTGTCTACATCCGCACCGTCAAGGTTTGCAAGAACAATATCAGAATTATTAATAGCTTCTAAATTACTTCTCCCAGTCTCCTTACTCCATTTATTATATTCAGAGGCTCTTTCCAGGCCTAAATCTTTTTCAGAGAGCTCTTTGACCTTCTCCTCATTTCCTAGTTCTAATGGAAAGATGTAATCCATTCCGGCATTTTCAACTGCAGGGGCTATCTTTTCGTATACAAACTCTCTACCCATAGGTGTGAATACTTGAGGTCCGGCCAAGTAAACTTTCTTCGACATGGAAAAACCTTTATTTTCGGTACTTTTAAGCGTATCACTCAGATCGATGTTTATAGTTAACTCTCGAAAATAGTCTCATGAAACAGATTCAACCCGGAATCTTCAGCCAGAACGGCATGATCTACACCAAAGCCGGTTCCGATAGGTCAGTCTATGGCGAAAACTTTGTGGAAAAAGACGGACAAAAGTACCGAAGATGGAACGCCAACCGTTCAAAGGCCGGTGCAGCTGTTAAAAACGGAATTGAACTAAACATAGATACGGACTCGGAAATCTTATACCTAGGAGCTGCCTCAGGAACCACAGTCTCACATTTCTCGGATATTCTACAGGAAGGATTTGTTTATGGGGTAGAGTACTCCGACACCGTTATACGTGACCTTGTAGAGGTCGCAGAACAGAGGGAAAACATCGCTCCGATACTGGGAGACGGTAGAAAGCCGGAAGAATACGGAGATCTGATCGACGGAAAAGTAGATGTAGTTTTCCAGGATATCTCACAGAGGGATCAGCCGGAAATTTTCCTCAAAAACATTGAAAGATTCTTGAAGGAAGATGGAGTAGGACTGTTAGCGGTAAAAGCAAGATCAATATCCTCTTCTAAACACAAAGAGGAAATATTCGAAGAAGTCAGGGAAAAAATTAAAGAAAAGATGGAAATAATTGATGAGACCGAGTTAGATCCTTATGAGAAAGAGCATCTGTTTCTTAAATTAAAGAAAAAATAGGACACGATCCGTTAGGCTTTAGAAGGAGCTAACTGCCTTAGATTTTTTTGGACCGTGCCTTTTCTGAACCCCTCCCCTGAGTCCACGTAATCCGGGCTATGGCAACAGCTGGCGTTTCTGTTAAGTTGTTTTAGGCTGCCTTGGACGGCATGTTTTCCGGGCAAAAGATTTCTCTCCTCCCTCTCCCCACAGTTGGAACATCGGAATATAATCATGATAACCATCTCGCAAGCTATAATTCTCGCTGGCGCCTTTATAAAGAACCGAGGAGTTTTCCGGAAGTTCCGGTAGAAATTTTTAAACCGGCAGACCAAATTTACAGTATGGTAGATAAACACGATCAGGAGAAGGACTGGGAATGTGAAAACTGCGGAAAAAGTATCAGCTCGAAGGTCCAGCCACAGAAATGCCCCTGTGGATCCGACTCAATCCAGGCTAGAGAACAACTGAGCATGATGGAAAAGATGATGAAAGACTACCTGACAGATGATAATCAGGGACAGAGCTAATTATTCTTCTAGGATCTCTTTAACCTCATCCCTATAGTCTTCACCATTTAATCCAGAATCCGAATCGTCTCCTTTTCTATTTGGTCTATCGTACCGGTTTTTAGCAGCTAAATAACCGGCTCCAGCCAATGCAACACCTGCTGCCAAAATACCAAAACCAGCACCATCAGCATCCGAACTTGCCTCCATAACAGGATTAGAGTACTCTAAAGCAGAAGATTGAAGGTCTAAAGCATAATCTTCAATATCCATCTCATCTATATAATCAAACTTCATAAGAAATCTTCCATAGATAAAATTTTAAATACTTGAAAGTGGTAAAACTATTCGTAATCTCCCATATCCGATATACCTTCTCCTCCACTTTCAAGACCTTCTCTTACCTCCTCCAAGTATATAGATGTGCATACCCCCAAAGCAGTGGCAGAACCTGCTAGTATAGCCCAAGGCAGATCAGAACCGCCTGATTGAAGCATCAGATCGATAGCATCATAGGAGAGCTCTTGAGCTCCTACCGCAGACTCGATAAGGTAGTTATCAACCTGTTCTAATGAGTAAGAGTCTGATTCTGAGTAACCGAGAGACATCCTCTTCACCTCACGGTTTAGTCCTGTTTAACCCAGTCATAACCTTCGTCTTCCAGCTTCTCAGCAAGCTCTTTACCACCAGACTCTACAATCTCTCCGTCAACCATTACATGAACATAATCAGGTTCGACATAGTCCAGAATTCTCTGGTAATGGGTTATCATCAACATCCCTTTATTGTCGTCCGCAAGTTTGTTGATACCGTCAGATACAACCTTTAAGGCATCGATATCAAGCCCTGAGTCAATTTCGTCTAGGATCGCGTACTTCGGCTGTAGTACCGCCATCTGAAGGATCTCATTTCTTTTCTTTTCTCCACCTGAGAACCCATCGTTCAGGTAACGCCGGGCGTACTCCTCATCCATGTCAAGAAGATCTAGAGCGTCTTCCATCTTCTCTCTAAACTCTGAGGAAGATATAGGATCTTCATCTTCCTCTTCTCTCTGGGCGTTGATTGCTTCCTTCAAGAACTCGGCTACAGATATTCCTGATATCTCTGCAGGGTACTGGAAGCCTAGGAAAAGTCCTGCTCTGGCTCTTTCATCCGTTTCCTCATCTGTCACATCCTCTCCATCAACTATTATCTTTCCTCCATCGATTGAGTAGGTCGGATTCCCCATCAAGGATTTACATAGTGTGGACTTTCCGGAACCGTTAGGCCCCATAACTGCGTGAACCTCTCCTTTCTCAACTTCTAGGGAAACCCCTTTCACAATTTTTTCATCTTCAACGGAAACTTCGAGATCTTTTACTTCAAGCGTCATAATATTATTCCAGACATCAAGTTTTATCAATAGCTTCTTGAACCGTTTCAAGACCTAACAAAGCGCATTTCATTCTCATCGGTGATATTTCTATATCCAGTTTCTCCAGCATCCAGTCTTTTTCTAGAGCCATTACATCCTCAACAGACATTCCCTGGAGCTCTTCGGACAGGATAGATATTGCAGCGGTCGATATAGCACAACCGTCAGTCTGATGTTTTATCTCAGCTAGCTCTCCGCCCTCAAGCCGTATATCTATATGAGTATGGTCTCCACAGCTAGGGTTCTCCCCATCAGATTTACAGTCCGGGCATTCTATCTCACCCTCGTTCCGAGGTCTTTTGTATAAATCCAGTATCTCATCCCTGTACATAACCTAGTCTTTATTCAGAAATCTTTAATCCGCATGTATCAGAAATCTTTAGGATCCTTATCCGCTTGATCAATTGTATCAATAACATCCATCATATATCTTTCAGAGGCTTCTTCGTAGTTTCCGAATGTTTTGGTATCGGAAAGATCTTCTACCTCGATTTCAGACACCTGATCTTCTTCATTTTCAACCCTTACACCCATTATCATTCCATCTGCTTCAAAGAAGTACTTAAGCGGGCTACCGTATTTATCGGACCATCCGCCCCAGGAAGACCTTCCATCAGTATCAGAGTAGATAGATTTAGCATCACTAAGAATATCATCGACCACCCATAGGCTTAGCTCTTCGTCGAACTCATAGCTGAAATTTCTCATAAACTGTTCAAAGATTGGGGACAAAAATATAAATAAATATTTGTCAACTAACCGAAAACAGATTTAACCTTCTTAACAGCTTCTATAAACTTTGATATATCTTCTTCAGTATTGTAAATATATGGAGAAACCCTTGTAGTTCCCGATATACCTATTTTCTCCATCTGAGGCTGAGCACAGTGATGGCCGGCTCTGACAGCAACGTTTTCCTGGTTCAGTATCTCAGCTATATCGTGAGGATGAGCAAAATTCATGGTAAATGAAACTACCGAGATCTCTTCATCCTTAGGAGCTAAGACATCCACTCCTTGAATGTTTTCAAGCTCTGAACGTGCTTTTTCTGCAAGCTCCCTGTCATGCCTATAGACTTCATCCATGCCTATTTCATCTAGATAGCTTATGGCCTCTGCAAGCCCTACAGCTCCTGCAACGTTAGGTGTTCCGGCTTCAAACTTCTCCGGAACCTCCTCCCACTCCACTTCATCTTTTTTCACTGTTCTAATCATGCCTCCACCTACCTGGTAAGGCTCCATGTCCTTCAGTATATCTTTCCTACCGTACAGACATCCTATGCCGTTAGGCGCTAACATCTTGTGGCCGGAAAAACTCAAGAAGTCTACATCCATGTCTTTTACATCGACAGGCTTCCTTGGAACAGACTGTGCCCCATCAACAGATATCAAGGCATCGTTTTCATGGGCGATATCCGCCAGCTCCTCTACAGGGTTTTCGACACCGAAAACGTTTGAGATATGTGATATAGAGACCAAAGCCGTATCTTCATCTATAATATCTTTTGCTGCCTCCATATCTAGCTTTTTATCCTTCGTTGGTATATATTTTATCTCCAGTCCTTCCCTCTCAGCTTTTCTCCTCCACGGAAGCTGTTCCGAGTGGTGCGCCATCTCCGAAAGAACTATATCGCCATCCAGATCCAGAGAAGATGCAAGAAGGTTCGTTGCTTCAGTAGTATTTCTTAGAAATATAACTTCGTCCGATTCAGCTCCTATAAAATCCGCAACCTCTGACCTAGCCCTCTGGTACTCTACAGTTGCCTCACCTGCTAATCTGTAAAGCCCTCTACCGACGTTTGCATTTTTAGAGCTGTAGAAAGAAGAGATCTTCTCAATCACCGTCCCAGGTTTCTGGGATGTAGCTGCACTATCCAGATAGACAAGCTCAGGTCTTTCACTGAAGATAGGAAACTCCTTTCTGATTTCTTCCGGATTCATAGGTTACAGTTACAAGCCAAATCTTTTAGCAGACCGGATTACTTCTGCTCTAGCTTTCTCTGAACTTCATCCCTAATCTTATTTTTAACCCTTGGAACCTTTATCTCTTCCATCACGGGTTCAAAGAAGCCTTTAACAACTAGGCGCTCAGCCTTTTCATCATCCAGGCCTCTAGATTCTAGGTAATGTTGTTCCTGAGGCTCAACCGTTCCTGCTGCAGCTGCGTGTGATGCTTCAACGTTCGGGTTCTCTATCATCAGCTTTGGAGATGCATCCGCTTCAGCTTCATCGGAAAGCATCAGTGTCTCCTGATCCTGGAAGCTCTTCGTATCGTCAGCAGGCTGTCGGACATTCTGTAGCCCTTCGTATAGACTTCTGGCTTCGTTATCAACAACGCTCCTAGAGTCCATATCACATTTGGTTTTGTCTCCTATATGATGTGCATGGAGCGAGATATCATGGTGTTGCTCCCCTACAGGGTACCAAACTCCCGTCATCTCTGTCTCAGATCCATCGCCTTTTAGAACCGTCTCTATCTGAGTTCTGTTAAGCTCTCCGGTAAAGATACCGTTAAGCCAGTCAATCTTACCGTCTCTCTTCAAGAACGCCTTTCTTCTACTGTAAGAGAACTCACCAGGCTTTTCTACAGACCCGTACTGAACCGTGGAGTTATCCGCTACATGTATCTCAGTAAAGGATGTGTTGAGCCCGGAGCATTCAGTCTCTTCGGTTATAGTTAGCTCTGTGTTAGGATCAGTCTCTACAACCACATGGCTTAAAACAGACCCTTCCGCGTTATAACTTATATGAGCCTCTGAAACACCTGAAGCCTTAATATAAACCACTGTGTTTACATTCTTCGCATGTAAATAGTTAAGTTTGTTCTCATCAGCTCTAATTAGTTCAAAGAATTTATCAGAGGCTTCTTCAACTGCTTCAGTATTGGTGAAAACCTCTACATCTCCTTCGGTTTCTATCTCAGGTTCAAAGCTTTCAAAACCTGTAAATTCTTCCTGAAGCTTTTCAGAATATCTTGTCCAGGTTCTTCCCGGAGTTCTTATACTTTCAGGATACCTTAACTGCTGAATGTTGTCATCATCTATTTCTTTTATATCGTCAAACATAACCGAACCTTCTAGCTAAAATGTTTTATACCGCATAAATATACCCTCATGATATAAAAACCCTGAAGTCTATTTATTACTTATGAGTGAAGAAATACAGTTTGACAACGCTACCGAGGTTGTGGAATCCTATGTACTAGAAGAAGGCGTTCTAAGACAGGATGAAGAATGCCTTGAAACGGAAGTGGACATATCTGAACCGGATAATGATAGGTTCTTTCAAGAATCGTCGTTTGGAAGGGATTTCGAGTATCCGGAAGGACAGATAGCATACGAGTTTGGTGAAAAGCCAGGAAAAATTCTCTTGACAGAGATGGAAGAAGGCGTACGGCTTAGTTATGATAGAATCGGATCTTTAACTGCTGAAGAGATAGATTCACCAAGAAAAAGTATTAAAAACATTTCTCCGGATCAAAGCTACGTTATTACAGATCAAAATGATTTAGAAAATGCTATAAGCGACGTAGTGTGGAGAGACGATAACATCTTAACTGATGGGAGTGAGATCACTCCGGAAGACTACACATTATAAATAGAATAGGAAAAGTTAGAAGTAGTTATCCATCTCTTCCGTGCTGCGGTACAGATGAGGATTTGACCCATAATCAAATTCCTCAACAGGCTCTATCAGACCCTTGAGCTCCATTATGGTTAAATCCTGATAAAAAGAACCGGTATCCCCGGATTCCAAATCATTTATACCGTCCAAAAGCTCTGGGACAGAGAAAGAGTCAGCTCCTTCGGAAGACTCAACAGTATCTATAACCTCTGCATAACGCTCTAAGGGCCCTTCGAGAAGTTCTTCCGGGTTTTTCTGCTCCAGCTCATCGAAAGAGTAACCTACAGAGCTCATGACGTAGTACTCTCCAACAGTTTCACGCAAAGATTCCGGTTCTAATGACATAATCCATGATTACTTCTAGAGTTTATAACGTAAAAGTCTGAAATATTATCGTTAAATTCATAAATAACAAAAATAATTTCATACTATGATAGATGATACTGATATCCGGATTTTGAAACAGCTGAAACAGGACGGAAGGAGATCCTTGACAGAGATCGCCGACAGCTTAAACCTAGCCAACTCCACGGTAAGCGCAAGGTTTGAAAAACTGAAGAAAAAAGGAGTTATAACAGGTTTCAGGCCTGTTATTGATTATGAAAAACTGGGACTTCAGCTTACATCGATGATAAGTATCAAAGGAGACTCTGAAAAGATTCCGGAAGTCGCTGAACAGTTAAAAAAAGACGAAAGGGTTATATCATTTTTCCAGGTCACCGGAGACACCGATATGGTGATAATCACACGTTTTATAGATAGAGAAGATATGAACAGCTATATTAAATCTCTACAGCAGATAGACGGGATAAAATCTACAGAGACAAATGTGATACTTACAAAGCCAAAGATCGAGGACAACATGGATATTGAAGAGATAATGAAGTGATAAAGACTCTAGATAGCCGGGTTTCTAGCCCTTACCGGTCTATCTAATGCATCTTCCAGTCCATAAAGCTCTCTGTCACCTATATAGCTATCAAGTTCCTCCGAGACCGAGAACATTACCGGAAGTTTGGATTCTTTGCCCCCGTTATCTTCTGCAGGCTCTATCAGACCTTGGTTCCTTAGATAGAACATGTCATCGATTATCTCTGTTGAATCCCTTCCAAACTGTTCATGCGACCCTTCATCCATTGAAGAATAGAGCTCCCTCCATTCAAAAGTATCTTCTTCAGATTTTATCCTTAGAATCTCCCTTGAATACTCTTCCAGCGAATAATTCAGCTCCATATTGTACCGAAGTTCTTGTTCATTATCCATAGTATCTTCTTAAAAACAAGTATTTATAACTACTATTGTCGAAAATATTCCGAGATATTGGATAAAAAGAAAAATAATTTTTTTAACCTATCCTAGGCTACCTTCCATCTCTAGCTCTATCAGCCTATTCAGCTCCACAGCATACTCAAGAGGTAGCTCCTTCGCGATAGGTTCTATAAATCCTCTAACTATCATCTCCTTTGCTTCCTCCTCTTCAATACCTCTGGACTGTAGATAATGTATCTCTTCATCACCGATCCTTCCAACCGTTGCCTCGTGAGCCATCTCTACATCATCCTCCTTTATTTCAATATAAGGCTCTGTGTCGCTGGTTGCTTCCTCTGAAAACATCAAAGCGTCACATTCCACACTTATCTTGCTCCCATCACTTCCTTTAGGAACTCTTATAAGACCTCTGTAGTTTGTTCGTCCTTCCCCCTGAGATATCGACTTTGACTCAATTGTCGACTTAGTCTCAGGCGCATTATGCAGTATTTTTGCTCCGGTATCAATGTTCTGCCCGTCACCCGCATAAGCAATGGTAACGTGGTTAGCTCTAGCTCCTTCGCCGTTCAGATGTGATGAAGGGTAAAGCATTGTTACCTTTGACCCCATGCTTCCGGAAATCCACTCCATAACACCGTCGCTCTTAACCTTTGCACGTTTAGTGTTCAGATTGTATGTGTTCTTGCTCCAGTTCTGGACCGTAGAGTACTGCACATGAGCGTTCTCCTTTACAAACACTTCTACACATCCGGCATGTAGGTTGGACTGTGTATACTGAGGAGCACTACAGCCTTCGATATAATGAACTTTGCTGTTTTCTTCTGCAATTATCAGAGTGTGTTCAAACTGCCCCATACCTTTCTGATTCATTCTGAAGTACGCCTGTACAGGTATTTCGACTTCTACGCCTTCAGGCACGTAGACAAACGAGCCACCGGACCAGACAGCACCGTGAAGCGCTGCAAACTTGTTGTCCTGTGGAGGAACACATTTAGTCATGAAGTACTCCTTCACAAGCTCCGGATGTTCCTGTACCGCCTTATCCATATCACAGAAGATAACACCTTTCTCTTCCCATTCCTCTTTCATGTTCTGGTAAACTACCTGGGATTCGAACTGAGCTCCTACACCTGAAAGCGCTTCTTTCTCGGCTTCAGGAATTCCAAGCTTGTCAAAAGTCTCCTGGATCTCTTCAGGCACTTCGTCCCAGTCATCCGACTGTTCTGCGTCCGGCCTGACATAATGGCTGATCTCTTCAAAGTCTAGCTCGGAAAGATCCGGACCCCAGTCCGGCATAGGTCTTTTCTGGAAATGTTTGAAAGCCTTTACCCTTCTCTCTGTCATCCATTCCGGCTCGCCTTTGTCCTTTGATATATCCCTTACTATCTGCTCTGTAAGCCCTCTACCGGCATCAAACGCTTTTTCCGTATCGACTTTGTGTTCAAACCTTTCCTGGTTTTTTTCAATATCTTCGTTAGTCATATCTTAAACTCCAACTCCAACATTTAAATCAACGGTCCGGCAGC
>LKMV01000018.1 GCA_001563995.1 Nanohaloarchaea archaeon PL-Br10_U2g16 | reverse complement strand
TACCGAGAAAAGTCTTTATTATCGGTAGAGTCTTCAGGAACGAGACTGTCGATAGGAGTCATTTACCTGGTTTCATACAGCTAGACGGGATTGTAATCGGTGAAGATGTAAACTTTAGGAATCTGAAAGGTTATCTCACCGAATTCTTCGAGAAAATGGGTTATAGCGAGATTCGTCTTATCCCTTCCTACTATCCATACACAGAGATGAGTGTAGAAATTCAGGGTTACGATGAAGAAGAGGAAGAATGGGTGGGGCTAGGAGGCTCCGGAATGTTCCGACCGGAGGTTGTTAAGCCGTTATTAGGGTTCGAAGCAAAGGTATTAGCCTGGGGTCTAGGCGTAGGTAGAATAGCTATGAAAGCTGCAGGTAAAGAGGATATTAGAGAACTTTACAGAAATAATCTTGAAACACTTGAACAAACACCGGTATGGAGGCCGGAAAAAGGAGGTGAACGGTAATGGCAACATTAGAGATAGACAAAAAAGAGTTTGAAGAGCTGATGGATAAAGAGTTTGATGAAGAGACCTTGCTGAATGAGGCTTCTTTCCTAGGTGCGCATTGGCACGGTATAGACGGAAAGGTATGTGAAGTTGAGACATATCCTAACAGACCTGATTTGTTAAGTGTAGAAGGGCTTGCAAGAGCTTACAAAGGGTTTTTCGAAGTTGACTCTGGTCTTGAATACTATCAAATTAACGAAGGAGATATAGAGATACAGGTTGAAAGCTCTGTCGAAGATGTAAGGCCTTACATCGGCGGTGCAGTAATTAGAGGAGTTGATATAGATAGAAAGATTATAAACGGCTGGGTACAGCTACAGGAAAAACTCCATGAGACTATGGGGCGAAAAAGGGATAAGCTAGCCATAGGTCTACATGATCTTTCTGAGGTAAAACCTCCGTTTACTTATAAAGCTGTTGAACCTGAGAAAGTTTCCTTCACACCGCTTGAGTACGATAAGAACATGCAGCTAGGAGAAATACTTGATAAACATGAGAAAGGCATGAAGTACTCCTGGATTTTAGAGGATGAAGACAAGTATCCTATAATTGAAGACACGGATGGAAAGATTTTGAGCTTCCCTCCTATAATAAACAACCAGCTTACAGAGGTAGAGACTGATACCACGGATATATTTATAGATGTAACTGGTAAACATAAGGAAACCGTTTTGAAGGCGCTAAACATTCTTGTTACTGCTCTTGCTGACAGAGGAGGAAAGATAGAATCCGTTGAGATAGACGGCGAGAAGCTTCCAAGGCTGGAGAATGAGGAGATGGAGCTAGATCCGGAATACTTCCGCGACATAACCGGGATAGAGATCTCAAGGAACGAGATAGCTGAAAAGCTGAAACAGATGAAATATGGCATAGCGGGTACAGGAGATAAGATTGTTGTAGAGGTGCCTAGCTACAGGACGGATGTTATGCATCAGTACGATCTGATCGAAGATGTTGTGATAGCCCATGGTTACAGAAACGTAGAGCCTGAGCTGCCTGAAGTAGATCAGATAGCGGAACAGAAAGATATAGAAGATTTCAAGGATGTAATCAGACAGATAATGGTAGGAACAGGAGCAATGGAGACAAATACTTACTACTTGACCAATAAGAGGGATCTTTTCGATAAGATGGAGAAGGATAGAGAGGGTATAGTAGAGATGAGTAACCCTCTAACTAAGGACTATACTGTGGTGAGGAACTGGCTTTTACCATCACTCCTAGAAGTTCTTGTGGAGAACAAACATCAGAGCTATCCTCAAGAGTTCTTTGAGACGGCTGAAGTTGCTGAACTCGATGGATCGAGTACAGGCTCTTCCAACAGAAACAAGATGACCTATTTATCTTCCGGACAGGATATCGACTTTACGGATGCCCGTGAAGTTTTACAGGTGCTGGAAAGAGACCTAGGGGTGGAGCTTGAAGTTGAGTCAGAAGATCTTAGTTACTGTGTGCCGGAGAGAGGTGGAAAAATTATATTTGATGGGGAGAAAGTCGGCGAAATCGCAGAGATCTCCCAAAAAGTTAGGGAGAATTGGGATCTAGATAAAAAGATTTCTGGATTTGAGATAGATGTCGAGAAGCTGTACAAGTTGAAATAAATGCTATACGGCGGATGATGAACCCTGCGGGACTCGGCAAATCGGAGATTTGATCGATGGAGAAAATTAGTTGATTTTCGAACAGTCTACTCTGTCAGGAGTTGACCTGCTGGAGAAGATTTTGATCTTCGACTTCGATTTTGAACTTATTAGGGCTCCAGCGGGGGCCAGAAGTAGAAAATTTGAGTGCTGACGCCGTTGAAAATCTTAATTAGTTTGAAGAAATAAAATAGAATATAATAGGGAAAGCTTATTCTTCCTCTTCTGTCTCTTCTTCTGAGTCTTTCTTCTCTCTTCCCTTAACTTGGCTTTCTCTCGGTACTATGATGGTTGCAACTAGGTAGAATAGTAGTGCTGTTCCTGCGGAGACTAATCCGAACAGAACCATCATTAGCCTTACTAGCACGGGATCCATGTCGTATACCTCTGCAAAACCTCCACAGACTCCTGCTAACATCTTGTCCGTCTCGGATCTGTAAAGTCTCTTTGACATATTAACCACCTATCTGACTTCTTCCTCGTCTGAATGCCTGTATTCATGCAGCTCTTCTTCCTCGAACCAGATTTCGATCTCTCGTTCCTGTTCTCCTGGCTCTGCTGCATGGATCACGTTCTTGTAACTGCTTCCGGATTCGTCCGCGTGTTCCATCGACATATGTGCGTAACGTCCTCTGATTGTTGCTGGATGAGCTTCAGTGTTGTCGGTCTCTCCAACCATCTTTCTCATGTTTTCTGCTGCGTGAACTCCTTCGACAACCATGGCTACTACAGGTCCGCTCTGCATAACTTCTACAAGCTCGTCGTAGAACGGTTTGTCAACGTGTTCTTCATAATGCTGCTCAAGCAGTTGATCAGTTGCCTGAACCATCTTCATTCCCATGATTTTGAAACCTGCGTCCTCAAAACGGGCCACAATCTCTCCGATAAGCCCTCTCTTTACTGCGTCAGGTTTTATAGCTACAAAGGTTCTTTCCACATAATCCTCTTCTGTCATTTTAAATACCTCTTATAAATAAGTTCTAACATGAAAATTTTTAAGAGGGAGAGGTATAGATAAATAATTTCTTGGATGTCTCCATATTAACTCTAAAAAATCAACTCTGGAAAATACTGTTTCGACTCCTAAAATCTTTAGATTGATATTTTGATCACTCTGAAGCATCTACGCTTCTGTGAAAGGCCTGTTCACAAGGAAGCAGATCGATGTTGTCGTTCTCCAACCATTCTGTAGCGGTCTGGTTCCTGTACTCTACATCATCCGTCCACTCCATACCTTCCATCTCTTGGTCACATGTGTTGTAGGCTCTGATCATTAGCTCAGACTCAACCCTTCTGTAGAAATCCTCGGTCCCTTCTTCAGCTCTTGTATAGTTATCATAGTTGAAGGTTTCATGGTCTCTATGTTGTACTCCGAGACATACTCCTAAATCTAGACCGGCGCATTCCGTATGAACTTCTGTGTAACCTACCTCTACAGATTCCTGAGGAGTAACTAAGTTGTTTGCTCCTACTAGTCCGACAACTATAATTAGACTTATCCCAGCAAAGAGCAGGTTCTTTCTGAGACCTTCCGGGATTTCATCTCTATCCATAGAAACATTTTGGTCGTATATTTTCTTAAATCCATCCCAAGTCAGTTCCTTTTTCAATATAGGAGATGAAGTTTAAGATACAGATGCAGCTAGGAACTATTGAAGGTGATGTCAACACCTCTTCTTTCGAGTTCAGAGCCACTGAAGAGGTAAAGAAATTCGACTTTGTGTCGGTGAAAAGCGATGATGAATGGATACTAGCACAGGTAGAACAGGTTACGAAAAAGCCGGACGGCGGAACGATGGCTAATGCAAGTATTATAGGTTATAGGGATAAAGGCTTAACAAAAGCCCCTAGAAGGGTAATAGAGCCCGATTCAATTGTTTACCAGGCTGACCAAGAGCTTATAACTGACACTTTGGGTCTGAGAGATGCAGGGCTTCAGATAGGTAATCTTGAGACAAACCCGGAGATAGATATTTTTGTAGATGAAGAAGATTTTTACAAGCATTTTGGAGTGCTAGCACAGACTGGTGCAGGTAAGAGTTATTTAACGGGAGTATTATGTGAGGAAATGCTTGAAGAGAACGTACCTTTGATGATTATAGATCCTCATGGAGAGTATTCTTCCCTGTCGATGCCTAACCCGGAGAATGAACTTGAGTCGAGAGGTTATGAGGTTACTGAGTATTCGCCTAACACTGATATTAATCAAGAGGCGTTACCTCTATCGTTCTCATCTGTGAATATGGAGAAAAAGGAGATACTTGATGTTATACCGGATAATCTGACTAATTCACAGATGGGTGTGATGTATAACGCTTTGAAGAGGGTTAAGGAGAGGGATGAGGATTATAACTTGACTGACCTAATGGATGCTATATCCCAGGAAGACTCAACAGCTAAATGGAACCTTCTAAACTCGATGGAGCAGCTTGATGAGTCGGGCATACTATCTGAAAATCCTGTGGATCTTGAAGATCTTTTGAATCCGGGCGAGGCCACAGTTATCAATCTAAAGGCTGTAGAGCCTGAGGTAGCGGAGATGACGATGTTTTTACTAGCTAAAAGAATGTTTGAGTTAAGGAAGAAAAATATGGTGCCGCCTTTTATCATGGTTATAGAGGAAGCACATAACTTTGCACCGGAGAAAGGCTTTGAACAGGCTCTTTCAAACAAAATACTTAGGAAGATAGCGTCTGAAGGACGTAAGTTTGGTTTGGGACTGGGAGTAATTAGTCAGAGACCTGCAAGAATTGATAAGAACGTTTTAAGCCAGTGCAACACACAGTTTATTCTGAGAGTTACTAATCCTAATGATCTTAAGGCTATATCGAAATCATTCGAAGGGATAACTTCTGAGGTGGAGTCGATGATTAAATCTCTGCCTCCTGGTGTGGCATTCGTGCTTGGGAATGAGTATCCTGTTATGACGGATGTAAGAACTAGAAAGTCTAAACACGGAGGAACTACTCAGACATCGGATGATTATGAGGAGAAAGATAAGGTAGAGATTTTCAAACCTCAGAAAGATATAAAGGAGCTGGAGAAAGAGAAAGGAGAGAAGTATGAGGCAGCATACTACCCTGTATACCAGGTAGAGACTCAGGACAGTAAAAAGCTAGTTGGAGCTGTCAACGGCGAGGAAAAGGCCAAAACTGAGAAGCTGACCGAAAAGCAACAGGATATCCTAAAGCTTATATCGGAAGGTAAAGGGAAGCAGGATATCGTAGAGGAGACGGATATATCTATCTCTAGAGCAACATCTGAGATCGAAAAGCTTCGTGAGAAAGATAGGTTGAAAAAGGATTCAATGGATGTAGAGGAATCACTGTTTGATATAAAGAGGGAAGAGACGATGGTTGAATCGGAGAAGCTGATAGAGAAAAAAGTAGATACTGATGAAATAGATGGGGATGATGTGCGGCTTTATTATTATCCTTACTACTCCCACGAGGACAAGGTCTATGACCCTGTTTTAGGGAAAGAGCTGGATTAGGGTATATAAAAAATCATCCCTCTTAACTGTTACATAGGGGTCCATGGTCTAGTTGGTTATGACGTCGCCCTTACATCTACGCACTGCATTCGCGTTGCTTGAACTTTACACGTGAGGCGAGTAAGTGAGGCGAAGATCCCCAGTTCGAATCTGGGTGGACCCATAAACCTCTTTGTAAAACATGAGACATTTGATTTGTTATCAAAAAGTACTTAAAGTGTCGGGTAAAAAATTAACACAAGGGTAAGCTGATGTCGGATCTAAAACAGGCCATAGTTCTAAGAGACGATTTGGACATTTCAAAAGGGAAAGCTATTTCCCAGGCATGTCATGCTTCTCTAAAGGCTTACAAAAAATCTGATTCGGAACTGAGGTCGGAATGGGAACGTAGAGGAGCCAAAAAGGTTGTTTTAGGATCTGGCGACAGAAAGGTCAGGGATTTATATGAGGAGGCGGAACGTAATAAAATACCAGCTTCAATAATTAAAGATGCAGGGCATACTGAGGTTGAGCCAGGTACAGTAACTGCATTAGGAATTGGGCCTGCAGAACACGATAAAATCGATAAAATTACTGGAGAACTAAAGCTGATAAGATGACAAACATAACAGAAGATTTAATGGAGTGGGAGTACTTTACTGATACAGTAGGCATAAAAGGAGAGCTGAAAGAACAGGTAAATGACTTTATTGTAACTGAGTTAGCTTCCCACGATCTTGAGGATGATGGAGAACATATAATCGTCAAGCTAAGGAAGCAGAACATGACCACGATGGAAGCTATTTCCAAGCTTTCAAACATGCTGCATATTTCTAAGGATAGGATCGGTTATGCTGGTAACAAGGACAAGAGAGCTGTAACTGAGCAGTATATTTCGATTCAAGGGGTTGATAAACACGATGTCAACCAGATATTTACGGAAGAGTTTGATCTAGAGGTTGTAGGTAAAAACGGATATATTGGCCTAGGAAATCTATCGGCCAACAGGTTTGAAATCACTTTAAGACAGCTGAAGTTCCCACAGGACGATATTAGAACCAGAACTAAGGATATGGTAGATGATCTTGACGGAAAGTTCCCTAACTACTTTGGAAGCCAGAGGTTTGGCTCAGCAAGGCCTATCACACACCAGGTTGGTAGACATATTTTGAAAGGGGATTTCGAAGAAGCTGTATGGACTTATATAGCAAAGCCTTACGATGAAGAGTATAAGAGTATAAGAAAGATTAGACAGGAGCTTTGGGATACAAGGGATCCTGAGGACGCAGCTGAGAAGTTTCCGGAGCAGTACAGGTATGAGAAAGCACTTCTATACCATATTACAAAGAATCCTGGAGATTACAAAGGAGCTATCAAAAGGCTTCCGGACGGATTACAGGAGCTTTTCATACATGCATACCAGTCATGGGTGTTTAACAGGGTTCTCTCACAACTTCTTGACGAAGATTGGTTTGATCCAGAGTACGAGATACCCCTTGTAGGCTTTAAGACGGATTTAAAGGACAACAGGCCTGAAAACCTGATTGAAGATGTACTTGAGGAGGAAGGAGTCTCGCAAGAAGACTTTAGGCTTCAGGAGTTCCCGGAGCTACGTTCTGAGGGAACCCATAGAAGGGCCTTTGCCGACTTCAGAAACTTTGAAATCCTGGAGGTCGGGGAAGACGACCTAAATATGAACAAGAACAGGATGAAGGTCAAGTTTGATCTTCCGAAAGGCTCCTACGCAACAGTACTACTTAGAGAGATAATGAAGAACTAGAGAGCTGTGGTTTGATTTAATAAAAGACCGGATTAATAAGTTGTTAGGTGAGATAGAAATGGATGCTGTTACGGCGATTTACATGGGTATTTTTGGACTTATGCTTTTTGCAGCATCACTTTGGCTGTCGGTTTACTACTTTAACCGCGGTAAGATTCAAGACGATCCAAAGCCATCGAAACTACCTTCTGTAACATTCTTAGTTCCTGCATATAATGAAGAGGATTACATAACTGAATGTCTGGAATCTCTTCTAAATCAGGATTATCCTGATGAAAAACTGGATATTATAGCTATAAACGATGGCTCAGAAGACGGTACTCTTGAAAAGATGAAAGAGTTCAAGGACAGGATAGAGATTATAGATAAGGAGAACTCAGGTAAGGCCAGCTCGATAAATATGGCTCTGGAAAGGGTTGAGACAGAGTTGGTTGGCTGTATGGATGCGGATTCGTTTCCTGAGTCTCAGCTTACGAAATCCCTAGTTGGTTATTTTGAAGACGAGGAGGTAAAAGGTGTTTCAACAGCGATAAAGGTTAGAAATCCTACTACATTGGCTCAAAAGGTTATATGGGCGGAATACGTCTACAATATATTTTTGAGAAAGCTTTTCTCTATCTTTGACTCACAGTGGGTGCTACCAGGACCGGGAAGTATATATGATACAGAGCATCTGAAAGAGCTTGGTGGCTGGGACGAGGAAACCTTAACTGAGGATATGGAGATTGCTTTCAGAATCTTCAAGAACGGCGGTAAGATTAAGAATAGCACAAATGCTTATGTGGAGACAATCTCTCCAGCGAGCTTTAGAGCTCTGATAAGACAGAGGGTAAGGTGGTACCGCGGATACCTGAACAACATGATTGATTATAACGAGCTTTGGTTTAACCCTAAGTACGGCAACCTAGGGATGATCATCCTTCCTTTCAACATTCTCTGGGTGTCGGTTGTTGTCTTTCTGTTCTTCCATCTGAGCTACAGGATGGTTGATACAGGCTTACAGCTTATCAATACCTATATGCTGTTAGGATCTCTTCCCTTGACGTTGAACGTTAGTCTTCAGAGTCTTTCAGTATTCCATATATTTTTGGCGGTACTAGGCATCTTAGGGATAACTATGTTGTTTTTGAGCCTAAGAACGGCAGAGGAAGATTTAAATATTTGGGAAAGGAAAGTTCATTATCTACTGTTCCTAGGCATTTATGGAACACTGTTCGCAGTGTTCTGGATTTCGGCAATAATCGAGGAACTTAGAGGAGGTGTAAAGAAATGGTGAATAGAGATGTAGGATGGAAGTACCTAGGTTTTGCGCTGGTAGTTTCAGCTCTGTTGTTCACAGGAATATTTGTTGCAGGCTACCAGTTTAACGAACATAAAGTAAGCGCTCTGGAACAAAGGGTAGAAGATTTGGAAAATGAACAGAGAGCGCTCTCTAATGATTTCCAGCTTGATAAAGAGTTAGAGTCCCAACAGTGTGAAGCGATCAACGAACTGAGAAAATCAACGGTATCGGAGATAAGAGATCTGAGGGAGGCGGTAGAATCTTACGAGGACGGGGAGAGGATATCTAATGGTAGATATGAAACTGTAAAAGGAGATTACATGAATGCAGTAATACAGAATATGTTAGATCTCAGACAGGTTAGGGAGAAATGTGAGGGCCAGGAGTTCTTTGAGATCATATACTTTTACTCAAATGAGGAATGTGATGCCTGTGAGGACCAAGGAACTGTTCTAAACTTCTTCAGGAGAGAGAACTCTGAAGATGTAAGGGTCCATCCTCTAGATACAGATCTAGGAGTGGAGAACATAGAAACTTTAGAGCAGAACTACAACGTAACACGTTATCCTTCAATTGTCGTCGAAGGAGAGCTGTATGAAGGCTTCCAATCTTTAGAGGAAGTTGAAAAGCTTTACGAAGAGAAATACATCAATGAGGGGTCTGATTGAAATGGGTGTTGACGGCTTAAGACAGTTTTTCATCGATAATATCTTTGGTATAGCGTTGATACTTTCTATCTTTTCGGGTATGGCTTTAGGAGGTGTATCATTTTATATTACATATGAAGAAGCCGAAGATAATCAGTTCTGTGGTGACATAGAGCAAGAGATAAAACAGCAACAGGATTTTGAAGGAAACGTAGCTTGTTACGACTCTGATCGGGCAGATCTTGATATTCCTGAAGAGATAAGGGATGATGCGGAGCTCAGATGTGCATGTAAGACAGTAAATGAAGGACTGGTAAGATGGATTCCGATAGCACAGGCCGGTTAGTAACGGAAACGTCCATCTATCTTGATTTTGTTGCTTCGCCCATCTTTCTCCTTTACAATAACTTCTTTCTCCTCAAGTGAGGATACAATCTCAGATATCTTAGCTTTGGAGTAATCAGATTTGTCGACAATGTCTTTCTGTAAAATCTCTCCTTCGTTATCTCTGATAGTTTCAAGGAGATCTATTTCATCGTCTGAAAGATCTTCGTAAATACTTTCTATATCGTCTCGGTTTAACCTTCTTAGGGTATAAAGAGCTATTAAAATGGCTGTTACTGCTACAGCTCCAAACAGCATATACCTTTCGTATCCGAATATATCTTCTCTAAGCTCTTCAAACATAAGCTGGAACTCGATTGACTCTCCCAAATCCGGTTCTACGTTCCAGGTAACCGTAATTCTCCTACCTGTACTCCCAATCTCGTAATTTTCAGGGATTACTGTTGGAGTAGAAACATTGTTCTGATCGACTATACCTGTCCCGGCAGGTAGTACTACATTAAGCTGAAACTGATCTGTTAAAGTTGAAAAAGTCTTTCTGAACTGGAATATGTTAACTGAGTTCCTAGTATCTACTATGTCGTCTGTTGTAAACTTCAAATCTGCCGTAAGGTTTCCCTGTTGCTCCACAGGACATCTGATAACTGATCCTAGCTGAAGGTTTTCCACAGAACAGTCTCTCTGTTCTCCATTTATAACGGCTTCTACATCATCGTTTACAGTGTAGGAGGTGGTATAGCTGAAGGTATCGGAGTTCATATCATCTAGTTCAACTTCTACATCCACTTCATAGCTCTCCAGATCTACGGTAACGGTTTCGGACTCTACTGTTGTGGCTCCGGAAGCTGCTATCAAGGATAGAATTAGCCCTAGGAGAAACAGTTTTTTCATAAAAACCTTTTTTGTACCAATCAATAAATAGGTTATGAGTCCTTCTGAGCTTCTCTAGAAATCAAAACTCCGCCTGCTCCCATCTGTGCATACTGATGCATCGTGGTGGCAACACTCTGAAGCGTTTCCTGAGCTTCTTTAAGACCCATATCTATATGATCCGGGCCTTCAACCTGGACGTATGTAGGGCCGTAGTTTATTACGGAGTTAATAGCCTTTTTGAAGCTATCAAAATCTGCTTCAATCTCAAGAACCTTTGTATAGCCTTCATCAAGGCTAGGGTGCGGATCTTCTACGTGTTCAGTGGTCCCTTCCTGTTTTCTGGTAATCTCTATATCATCTTCCGACTCCATAGCTTCAAGGTGGTCGGTAAGTGATTTTTCTACTGCATCTTCTTCAGCTCCTACGGCTTCAAAAACCATCCAAAGTTTGACAGTCATAAGCTAGATTTCTTCCCTAGATATAAAAAATAATCCGGGAGTTCTCTGGACTAAATGTTGTCAGTCTGACATAAATAAAAAGATTACTGGGTAATAACAATAATATGAATAAGTTCTTACCCGTGGTAACAGTTGCCGCATTGATCGGTTTAGGACTGGTCCTTTTCACAGGACTAAGCCTTGCAGACGATGAGATAACGTTCACAGATCTAGAGACAGAATGCCAGGTGGACGATCAGGCAGAGTCACATTTCGAGTTAAGACAGGACAATACTATCAGGTTTGACGGACATTATCCTATAGCGAATCCTAACTCCGAGCTGAGTTACTCTTTCACACAGAGCGATAATCTGATTAGGTTGGAGATAGAGGATACAGGACTAGAAGAGCCTGAAGACTTTGAACACGACTGCCTTGCATCAGTAGTCTACGATGCAGAGACAGAACAGATAGATCATGGAACTTACTTCCTAGAAGTGTTCCACAGCGGCGAACAGGTTACCAGAAACATCATTCAAGTAAGGTAACCTCTTTCCTTTATTTTATTTTGTAAACTACATTTCCGCCTGAGTTCTCTACTGAGATCTTTCCTTCATTTGCAAGCCAGCCAAGGGCTTGGTGGACGGTCTCTGAGTCGATCTTGTTGTGAGTGATGTTCTTTAGCTTCTGTGCGGAAGCGTGTCCATGGGCTTCCAGCGCTTCATACACTTCTCCGGCTGGCGAACCCATCATCCCTTCCACATCAAACTCATATCCAAGGTCTTGCTCCAGCTTCTGTTCTGCATCAAGGAGGTCCCAGCTCTTCTTGAAGAAGTTCTCAGTACTGAAGATAACTGAGTCTATGCCGTAATCAAGAACCTTCTCTAGGAAGTCTTGGTGCACCAGGTCTGAGTCGCCATCTAGGATTATCTCTGTGTCTTCAGATCTCTGTACCATATGTTTGACTGATTCTGCCACTGCAGGATCACGGTCATCAGCTAGAGAGCCAACAGTATCGTTCTCTCTATCCACGCCTAGAACCGTCTGGGTAAGGCTGTCTATATCTATGATAAATCCGTTAAAAATCTCGGAGAGCTCTTCAGCCCTGATGATATTCCCGGGCGTACCGACCTCAAGGTATAGCTTTGTGTCTTCCTTTCCAAGGCCGTGCTGTCTCAGTAATGAAACCACTTCTCTGGCTTCCTCAATATTTCTACAGAAAGGTAAGGATACTGTTAAGCTGTCGATTCCAAGCCTTTTGATTGACTCCTTCAAAGCTTCACATTCTAGTTTTAACGGTTCAGAGTAGCTATGGTGGTTCAGCCTTGAACATCCTCTGAAACCGAGTAAAGGATTCTCTTCTTTATCTTCAAAACTTTCACCGCCTTCCAGCTCTCTCATCTCGTCAGATCTAAGCCCGTTCATCGATACAATGGTCTCTCCATCGTTGTTTGAGACCGCTAGCTTAGATATAGCGGAAGTAATCATCTCCTTATATTCTTCAGCTCTACCGTCTTGTATCATTTTAAGAGGATGCTCTCCGTTCTTCTTTATTATATCTCCTATACTGATCTTTCCGCCTTCAGAAGGTATATGGGAGCTTCTCAATGACTTTTCAGGGTCTGAATATGACTTAATTATCCGGGTATCCGTACTAGGTAACTCATCCTTTCTGTGTGTCTCGGATAGATGCTCTAGCTCACCGAGCCATACCTTTCCGTCTCCTGCATCTAGGGTAATAGCTTCCAAACTTTCCATCTTTGTAGTTGCTTCCGTTGTTCCTAGTACAGCTTCTATTCCTTCTTCTATACATAAAAGAGCTTCTGCAGATGCTCTTCCACCTCTGTTGGTTATAACTGCTGATGCTTTCTGCACCAGATCTCTCCATTCAGGATTAAGGCTGTCCGTTACTAGTATATCTCCTTCTTCAAGCCTGTTGATCTCAGTTGGAGAGCTGATAACCTTAGGCTCTCCTGTAATTATTTTTTCTCCTAAGGACTCTCCTTCAAGTAAAACTTCGGACTCTTCCAAAAGCTCGTAATGGTTTACGGATTTCCTATCTGACTCTAGCTTCACATTTTCTATCTTTGCTCCTGCTACCAAGAACTGTTTACTTTCGGTATCATATATCCAGTCTACTTCTACAGGTTTTCCTACTAACTCCTCTATCTGTTCTACGTATCTGCTAAGCTCTCTGATATTATTTTCGGTAAGGCTATGCCCTGAGCTTCTTTCATCTTCTAAACGTTCTTTCTTGAGCTCTCCGTCCTTAGGCTCTAGGCTGTACTTTTTCTCTCCTCTTTTCTTCTCTATTATTCCGTAGCTCTGTTTGGAGATCATAAATCTATCATGATCAATGTCTTTCCTTGATACTCCTTCAGGTTCTCCGTAGACAGAGGTTATATCCACTATACTGCCGTTTCCGGACTCTGGATCGAAGGATGTCGCGGTTCCGGAGACTTTCTTTGAGCTTTCTATCTCTTCTCTAATTATGATCTCAGCAACTACGTTGAAATGGCTTTTATCTTTTCTTTCCCTCTGTGCAATGGCTTCATTGCTGAAAGCCTGAGAGTACAAATGTTTAACGGAGTTCAGTAGCTGTTCTTTTTCTTTGATATC
>LKMV01000017.1 GCA_001563995.1 Nanohaloarchaea archaeon PL-Br10_U2g16 | reverse complement strand
TTCCACATATTTTTAATCATAGGTATATCAGCTGCGTTAGCAGAGCCTTTTGTCAACGCTGAAAGCTCTCCTGACAGTTCAGTACTGGTACTGGATAGATCTGCAAGTATGTCAAATAACTTAGGCGAGGCAAAGAATTTCTTGACCGATAATTTAGGAGATGAAAATACTTTAATCGTTGTAGATCAAGAAGTATCCGTTCCTGTAGAGCAGAGAAGTAGCACCTTAACCAGAACAGAGATAAGATCTGTAGATCCCATCCATACAGAGTCAGATATAGTCTCGGCACTTGAGACAGCCCGAACGTTTGAAGGAGATATCTTTGTAGCCAGCGATCTTTCACAATCAGTTACTGAAGAGGATCCGGAACCGTTAATAGAGGATATCAGAGACGGTCAGCAAAATGTTGAGATAATGGAGCCATCAGAACAGAACTCCTGGGGAATAATAGATATAGAGCCCGGTTTCGAGGAGTCAGAGATAGATATAAGGAACTTTATGGGCCAAGATGTCGAGATTGAGATGGATGTGAACGGCGAGGTCGAACAACTGGATATTGAAGCTAACTCTATGAGAACGGAAACAGTTGATATGGAGACGGGGGAAAACACTGTCAAACTGGAGAACGACCGTATGGAGGTCGACGATACAGCCTACATCTCGGTTCCGGAGACCGGAAGTTATGACGTAAAGTATATAGCAGATCAGGAGAACCCCTACCTTAGAGAAGCATTTGAACTGATAAATATAACAGAGTTTGAGTATGCCGAACCTCCTTTGGAATCAGAGCCGGAGGCAGATATATTTATAATCGGCGAGACCGATTCTGTGCTGTCTGAAACGATTGAAGGGATAGAGAATCAGGTAGAGTCAGGCGCCGGACTGGTAGTTTTGTCACACGAGGGCGTCTTTGATCAAGGTTTCAACTCTCTTCCTGCTGAAAGCGGTCATAATGCCTCCGAACAGACTGTCTCTATCCAAGAGCCTGTAAGAACTACGTTTGAGACGCAGGTTATGGCTCTGGACGATGTTGAAGGCGAGGAGTATAGCTCAGGTAGCCAATCGCTGATTAAAACCGATTATGGGGATGGAGAAGTACTTTTCTACAACTTAAATGACGAAGACTTTAGATACGATTTCATGTACCCTATATTCTGGCAGAGGACCGCACAGCAGATGGTTGATCAGCCGAGCTTAGAGCAGCTCAACAGAGAGACAGGGGACTCTATCCAGGAAGATAATATTGTTACACCTGAAGCAGAGCAGACAGAAACAGCCGAGATGGAGAAAGTAGGTTTTTACCAGGGCTCCGACCACACTTACTCATCAAACCTATTAAGCGAGGAAGAGTCCTCGCCTACCGAGATAGATATAGAGCTAACCGCCAGTACTGAAGAAGATGAGGAAGGAACTGTTGAGCTTCAAAACCTTATACTACTACTAATTGTCGGGCTTCTACTGGCAGAGTTACTTTACCTCAGAAGGATAGGTGATCTAAGATGATAGGATTTGAAAATCCGGCAGTACTAGTTCTACTTCTAGCCCTACTACCTCTAACATATCTCGGCTACAAGAGCTCGAGATTTGGAAAAGCGTTAGTTTTCACAAAGATACTAACTGTAGGACTGTTGATTACAGCCGCAGCCTCACCCTTCATAGACGCAGAACAACAGATAGACCGTGGAGAGGAGATAAAGATACTTGAAGATAACTCTAGGTCTGCAGAGTTGATCGAAGAAAGACCTGAATTTGAGGAGATTGAGACAGATAGCAGAACCATAGCTTCAGGCAACAGCTCAGACCTGAAAAGCGGTATGTTGAGAAATATGGAAGAGAACAGCTCTTTCTTGGTAGTAAGCGATCTACAGTCTGATGAAAGCCTTGAAGAGGTTGTGGATACAGCTAGGGAGAAGAACACTAGCTTAAATATTTACAGACCGGAGTTCAGAGAAGCTTCTTCAGTCAGTATCAGTGGACCTGAGACTACTGTCCCGGGAGCAGAAAACCGTTTCACAGTAGAAGTGAGCTCAACGGGAGAAGAACCGGAGCCTGAGCTAACCGTAGATGAAGAAACCGTAGATCTAGAGCAGGAGTCCGATAACATTTACAGCTTTGAGAGAAGTTTCGAACAGGAAGGGAGCTATGAAATAATGGCTGAGATAGAATCGGAAGGAGAGCTTCCAGAAACCAATGAATTCTACAAAACCGTGAAGGTTACAGAGAAACCAAATATCCTTATCCTAGGAGAGCAAGGAGCCCTGAATGACCATCTCTCAGATTTTTACGAGCTTGAATACCGAGACGAAGTTCCTGATGATCTCTCAGATTACTATACCGTTATATCCAAACAGCCTTTCGACGACGAACAGCTCTCGGATTATGTGATAGAGGGTAACGGACTTATACATACAGGAGAAATGGATACTGAAAGCAACTTGCTTCCGGTTAGACCCTCGGAAGAGCCCGATGACACAGACGGAACTGAAATTATGCTTGTAATCGACGTTTCTGTAACAGCAGAAGAGTTTATATCCGAACAGCAAAGGGTGGCTTACAGTCTAGCCGATACCCTACCCTACAATAACGAAGTAGGAGCGATAGCTTACAACCAAGATCCTTACCTACTTTCCGAGCCAAAACCTCTGGCAAACCATAGAGAGGAGCTAAAATCCCAGATAAGCAGCCTAGAGACAGGGGGGAACACACTCCACCACGGAGGCTTGGAAGCTGCCTACGAACATCTTGAGGATGACGGAAATATCATACTTGTATCCGACGGACGTATCACAGCATTGGGAGAGAACGTCAACACAAGACAGAAATCCCTAGATCTCGCCCGTGAAGAAGAATCTAGGGTTTTAACAGTAGGAGTGGATCTGAGGAATGAAAGGTTTCTCCAAGATCTCGCGGAAGCCGGCGGGGGAACATATCTGGATGCAGACCAGTCAGGGCGTCTAAACTTTATGTTTGAAGCGGGTGAAGCGGATGGAGAGGCCGGTAGAATAGTTAAAGTGAACAACCACCATTTCATAACTGAAGGACTAGAGAGGCTATCTACAGAGACCGCAGGATACGAACAGGTAGAGCCTAAGCCAGGCTCCAACCTTCTGGTGACTTCCGATACCGGACAGCCGTTCCTTACCGGCTGGAGATACGGGGTTGGACGGGTTGCAGCTTTCTCAGGAGGCTCAGAAGACCTATCATCAGTGAGCCAGACAGATCCTGAACTAATCTCTAGAACAGTTAGCTGGGCGGTCGGAAACCCTGAAAGAAAACAGGATGAGAGACTGACGGTAAAAGATGGTAGA
The DNA here is from genome assembly GCA_001563995.1 of Nanohaloarchaea archaeon PL-Br10_U2g16. GTDB lineage: Archaea > Nanohalarchaeota > Nanosalinia > Nanosalinales > Nanosalinaceae > PL-Br10-U2g16. Next base: position 11,423 of record LKMV01000017.1, on the reverse strand, counting down.
GAAGGAGATAAAGTGTCTGTAGAGTCAACTTACGAGATAGACGAGTTAAGTAGGCAGGGAGAAGATCTGTACGGTACCGAGCTAGAAGTAGAAGATACAGGATTCCATAGCTTCCAGGGAGAACCTTTCGGATACAGCTACAACGAAGAAGTTGAAAGTATAGGTTATAACGAAGAAAATGAGTTTCTGGCATCCGAGACAGGAGGCCAGGTTTTCAGCCCCGATCAGAAGGAAGAGATAAAAGAATCAGTTGCTAGCTCTAGAGATGAAGAAGGAGATGATCAAAAATCATTATCAGAATACTTTATCGCCGCTGCTTTGATATTTTTCCTAGCAGAGGTAGGTTACAGAAAGAGAAGAGGTAAGAAGTAAAATGGAAGAAGGCTTTCTAAAAAGAAGGTTGAACCCGTTTCTTGTATCAGCCACAGTGCTTATACTAGCTTTACTGGCAGGACTCTCGGTACTATACCAGGGACAGCTAAGTGATATACTATCCGACAAGCAGGATATACAGTCAGAGCTTGAAGACAAGAGAGAAGAGCTCGAAAGTCTGCAGCAGGAACGTGATAATCTTACAGAGCAGTTGGACGAACGGGAACAGGATATAGAAGGCTTTATATCTGAGAAGGAGAATCTGGAGTCCGAGATAGACTCGTTGAATGAAGAAATATCCGATCTTGAATCCGAGGTATCAACGCTCGAGTCGGAGAGGGATGATCTTGAACAGGAAAAGTCAAATCTGAACTCTTCCCTCCAGAGCCTTGATGCGAACATACAGTCTACGATGGGCTCTATCTGTTCGGCAGAGAACAACAGTATCGAAAACGGTGAGGAACACTGTGATGACTGGGGTTACAGCTTTGAAGGTGACGAGCCATGAATATTGAGAAGTTTTTCAAACAGTTGAAGAGAGAGTTCTGGAAGGTAAACAGCCTACAGGCCTCACTTGACGCCATAACGTTTTTCCTGGTTGGAAATCTTGTTCTGTTCCTGTTTAGCCTGGATATCATCGCTGGAGTAAGGAACTTATACGTTCTAGCCACAGCCTCCGTTGTTTTATTTTTTATAGATCTGATTCTGAGATCTAGGAAGTACAACATCGAGATATATGAGCAGAAAAACCCTGAGCTACAGGAGATACTTAGAACAGCTAGAGATAACATCAACAGTAGAGACACCGTCTCACAGGCTCTTTTCCAGGAGCTAAAAGACCGTTCTCAAAAGGTTACATCCGAAAGCATAATACCGAGCACTAGAATACTTCAGAAGATCTTTATCGTAGGTGCGTTAAGCTTTATAACCGTTCTTTCAGGTCTAGCAGATTTTCAGATAGCAGAACTAGAGGAAGATATAGTAGAAGATTTAGGAGAGCTTGAAGACGTGATACAGGACGATGATCAGGACGACGAGCTAGATATAAGAGATGGGGAAGAGATAATGGGAGAGGAAGAGGATATACAGAGCTCTGAAAACCTTATAGACTATGACATAGAGGGAGAGGCGGAAAGATCTGAATCAGATTTTGAGGAAGACGGTGGAGAGGGCGCAGAAAACCCTGTTTTAGACTCCTCTACCCCGGAGACATCTGAAGATCTTCAGCTGGCAAAACAGTACAGCCTAGCGATTAGGAACACTGAACAGGATTAATCGATTTAAAGCAGCAGTACCAAAGTTTAGCTATGAAACTAAGAGGAAGTACCGAGGCAGCAAAGTACGAAAAAGCCAGCGAAAAACTTAACGAGGTAATAGAAGAGACCTCAAAAGTGATAGTTGGACAGGAAGAGATACTCGAGAACATTCTAATATCGATTATATCCGACGGAAACATCTTACTGGAGTCAAACCCTGGTCTAGGAAAGACAAAGATGATCGAAACCCTCTCCGAAGTTTTAGGCCTAGATTTCTCCAGGATACAGAACACTCCTGATCTCATGCCTTCAGATATAACCGGAACACATATTATCAACGAGAATGAGGATGGAGAGAAAGAGTTTGTGTTCCAAGAAGGTCCTATATTCGCGAACATGATTCTGGCAGACGAGATAAATAGAGCAACCCCGAAGACGCAGTCAGCGCTTTTGGAAGCTATGCAGGAGAAACAGGTAACTGCAGGTAACGAATCATACCAGCTGGAAAGCCCTTTCTTCCTCATGGCCACTCAAAATCCTATAGATAACGAGGGAACATTCCCTATACCGGAAGCACAGAAGGACAGGTTTATGATGAAGTTAAAGCTGGATTACCCGGATAATATAGACGAAAACAAAATAGTGGAACGTTTCACCGAAGAACTTGACTACTCGCCCCATCTGGAACATGTGCTGTCTCAGCCTTCAGTGATAAAACTTCAGGAGTTTACCAGACAGGTACCGATTGCTGACGACATAAGAGAGAAAGCAGTGGACATAGTATCCAAAACTAGAGAACATGAAGATCTGGACTACGGTGCTTCTCCAAGAGCCTCCATGAATTTAGTGATGGCCGCTAAGGGTAGAGCACTTATAGAGGAAAGGAAATACGTCTCTGAAAAAGATATCAAACATATGGCAAAGCCTGTGTTAAGACATAGGATCGGACTGAGCTTTAAAGCTGAGAAAAAAGGTAAAAACCCTGACCAGGTCGTCGAAGATATTGTAGAATCAATGTAGCAATGATAGACCACGAGTTTCTGGAACAGGTAGAGCGGTTCAATCTAGCTCTACAGAAAAACTCTCAGGAGATAAGGCAGGGAGAACAGTCTTCAAGCTCTACAGGACAGGGAATGGTTTTCTCCGACCACAAGAAGTACTCCCCGGGAGACGATATAAGAAAGATTGACTGGAAGGCTTACGCACGTACCGATGAGGTATTTGTGAAACGGTTTGAGGAGGAAAAAAGCGTAACCGTACACATACTTGTAGACAGAAGTAGCTCTATGGATTACGGAGACACAAACAAGTACGAGTTCGCCGCAAAACTTGGGCTTATCACATCTCACATGGTCACAAATACAAACGACCGTTTCAGATTTTCAGTATTCTCAGAGACTGTAACAGATATATCTTCCGCCAGAAGAAACGCCAAACTGGCCGAGCTTGTCGACACTTTGAACCAGCTGGGTAAAACCCCTGAAAGCCGTATCGAGAGATGTATAACAGATTACAGTAAACGTATAAAAAACAAATCAGTCGTGGTTATTATATCAGATTTCTTGACTGATACAGACGAGGTAGAAGAAGCGATTGAAAAACTTGAAGGCACCGAAACCGTTCTAGTAAACGTTCTGTCGGAGAAAGAGTTCAGCCCTGAGATGGAGGGCGACAAGATTCTGAAAGATCCTGAGTCAGGCTCAAAGCTTAGAACATACCTCTCAAAGAAGACAAGGAAGAGCTACAACAAGGAGCTGGAACAACATACTGATAGAATCGAAGAGGCTTCACACAGATCCGGAGCAGATTACGTCCTAAAATCCACGGATGAAGATGTTTTCGAGACATTTCTGGATATCTGGCAAAAAGTTAACCGCTGAGACCGAACCGTCTTTAATCTTTGCAACCTTTTGAACTTCATGGAAATCCTGGATTTTAAGACAGTGGACAGTATACCGGCTCTGTACCATCCAGAGATGGATCTAATAGTTATATCTGATCTACATCTAGGCCTGGAAGGTTCAATGACCTTTGATGGGAGCTACGTACCCAAACACCAACTTGAACAGTTAAAAGATGATATAGAGAAACTTAAAGATGAAACCTCTGCCGATAGAATTTTAATTAACGGAGATCTGAAGAACGACTTTAAGAAGTCACGTTACTCTGAGAAAGACGAGATAGAGCAGTTTCTGAGACTTTTGAAGAGGAACTTTGACGAGGTAATAATTATAGAAGGAAACCATGACACCTTCATCGAATCTACACTGCAGAAGTTTGAACTGGAGATGAAAAAATACCATCTTGAAGGAGGAATACTTTTCACTCACGGACATATATCCATGGAAGAGCTGGATATAGATAGTTTTGAGACAGCGGTTATAGGCCATGAACATCCTGCGCTGACATTAAAGGATAAGATAGGGGTGAAAGAGAAGGTAAACTGCTTCCTATACGGAGATATGACCGCAGGAGAAAAAATCATAGTTCTTCCACCTTTCTCCAGTATATCTAACGGCACAAGTATGAACGAAGTGCCTAAAAATCAGCTACTATCTCCAATATTAAAAAATAATGTCAATAAGTCACAGCTAAAGGCTGTAGCGGTATCCAGAGAGGCCGGGATATTCGAGTTCCCGGAGATAGGTAAGATTTAAGAACTGAGCTTGTATAATCCGATTCCAAGAAGTAAGGTCAAAACCGATGCATTCATCAGAAATATGGAGCTTAAGCCGTAGTAAGAAGCTATTATTCCTCCGATAAAAGGGCCTAGTGCATGACCTGAATGTTTGAACATCTCCATGAAACCTACCATCTCTCCTTCTAACTCATCCGGGACAGATCTATCGTATAAAGTATGTGTTAACGGGAGCATCCCATAAACCATGGCCATACTGAAAAAGTAAAGCGCTCCTAGGACAAAGACATTTCCTGTAATGCTCATACCTATAAGCGTTGGAATAGCTAGTAAAGCAAGCACTGTTACTGTTCTAAGCTGTCCAAATTTGTCTCCTAAGTCACCAAACAGATACTGGAAAGTGCCGGGAACTGCGGCAGCCCCGAATATAACACCCATAAGTATAAACTCAGCTCCCATCTGATCCAGCAGAAGCGGTATCACAAGCCAAAAAGTGGAAAAAACTACAGAGTGAAGCACAAGTAAAGTCAGTGGAAATCTTACAGAGTTCCAGTTCTGTCTCAGATGTTTCCAGTCATCCTTATAGGTTTCTCTGTGGAAAACTTGATTTATCGAATCTACAAAAGCTCTGCTACCTTCAAGCCCTATGTAAAGGTAGAACGTCCATAAAGCAAGCAGAGACCCTCCAAACCATAACATAAAAGGGATCTGAAATCCGTAGCTAGATATCAGGAAACCTCCGATCACCGGCCCCATAGTATAAGCCAGTATAGTTCCGAGTAGGAAGACAGAAAGTGCTTCGGATTCATGTTCTCCGTCAGAGGACTTCATCGTGACACTCCACGAACCTATCCAGACCATAGACTTGGAAACCCCTTCAAAAAACTTCCCAAAAGCAAGTGCTACAGGAAAAGCTGCTATATACATTAGAGAAGGCATCACACCCGCCACAAAACCCAAAAATATTACGGTCTTCTCTCCCGCTCTTTGAACAAGGTTTCCTACAGGCAGATCCATTAGCACAGGAACTACTGAAGGAAGAGACATGAGAACCCCTACCCAGAAAACACTCATCTGTCTCTCAAAATATATAGGAAGAAAGCTCCATACAGTATAAGCTGTTAACCAGTAGATAAATGAGACTAATGAAAGGTAACGGGCTATTTCAGGCACTCTGTCAAACTGCATCTTTATCAGTAAGTCACAAAGCTCTCAGACTGTTCTTCTGCTTCTTTTTCTTGTTCCTCTTCTTTCCTGGCCTTTTCCTCAAGCTCCTTCTTCCTCTTCTCCTTAGCTTCTTGCTTCAACTCTTGGTACCTCTTCTCAGCCATATCTTCATGTTCGGTACCTGCTTCCTCTTTTTTAAGCTTCTGATACCTCTTTGTGCTTGATTCATCCGGGTCAGCGCTCTGTGCAGCCTTCAAAAACTCATTTGTCATCTGATACACCTTCAAGATAATTTAGAATTAAATACTGAACTGAAGTTAATTCCGGATTTCATAACAGTTATATGTGGTACAGCGGTTTATAACTTACTGTGCAAGACCATAATTTCCCGCGGATTAAACCGATTTTTACAAACAGTTAAAAGGTTCTAAGCCGAAAAAACTAATGTGATACAAAATGGTAAACGTTCCAGAAGATACTCAAGTCTCAGATCTGCCTTTCACACATGCCAGAATCAAAAGAATGGTAAGAGAGAAAGCAGATGAAGGACAGTACGTACGTTCCGAAGTATACTACGGTTTAAACCTTCTACTAGGAGAAATAGCTGAAGAAATAGTCGACAGAATGATGGAAACAGAAGCAGCATACGTAGAAAAACATGATCTAGACCATGCAGCCAGAAAATATGAAAAAGTAGAGAACATCCTGAAAGAGAAAGAAAGGGTCTCCAGAAAGCTGGATGCACTGTCCGCAGACGTAGAAAAACTCTCCAGAGAGGTAGAACAAGCGGATCACTGATCTACCTCAAAGTTTTTATTCTTTCCTCGGAAGAACGTCCGTAAAGAAGTCAAATTCTAAGACTATACCATAAAAAATCAACCAAGATCGAAAATAACCGGCATAAATAATGGCTGATTTGAATAAGATATTCTATGGCTTAGTGCATTGAGTAGTATCAATACCGTTATTTAGCTCTTCTGCCACATCTTGATAATTTCCGTCTTCAGATCCGATCTCCGATGCAAATACTATATCACTAAGACCGAAATGTGTTTTCAGAGCATTTTGTATTCCTTCTTCAAGTGATTCGTCGGGCAAGTCTTCATTTACAAAAATACCTACCCAAACAGTATCTTTGTCATCGACTGCAGTACGGCTCTTCTTATAGATTACGCTGTTACATCTCCTGTCGTCTTCCCCATGAGTAAGCACATTTAAACCATCTACTTGTTTTAGGACAGCTCTTAGCTCATCTGAAGACCCAAACTTTTTATTTAGAGTTATAGTGGTTTCACCTACCTTTTGCGCCATCCATATAATCTGGCTCATGTTATATCACCTATCGTATTGCTACCATTATCTGTAACCGAGGATGTACCCGCTACAGCAGTTATTATTCCTCCGGAAGTACCGCTTTGGAAGGTGAATTCTCCTCCACCCCCTGTTGCTATAGAAATAACTACATCATCATCCTGTATTACTACATCCCCATTTACATAGGCTCTATGGTATAAACTACGTAGATTTAATCTTAATTCGCCCGGTGTACCTACTCTTACACCTTCTATGTCACTAATTCGTTCTGTAGTCCAAGTAGTGTCTATTTGGGGACCCCATGTAGCGTGCGAGCCAACAAATCTAGTATGAGTTGTGTCAGTGAAGTCTCGGGGCTCTTCATAGTTTTCGTTCCTTCTCTGATCTTCCAAATAAATAACATCGGACCTTTCTTCTTGACGGTTTAATGTAGTTGTAAGTCTCTCCTCTATATCATCTCCATCATGACCTGAAGCATACATATAATTCTTATTTATATGTCCTGCAGTAAGTTCCGACTCTGCAGTAAGTTCCGACTCTACAGTAAGCTCTGACTTTACAGTAAAATCAGCTCTAGACCCCCACTCCCTTTCATCTACACTGTAGTAAAACCTCTCACCCCATTTCCTATCATCACCTTCCCAAGGAACTATCCGCCATTCTTCACTAGATGTTGCCATAGCCATTGTCCAGTCTTCAGCATCAGCAATGTTAGTTCGCAAATATGACCATTTATTATCAGTCATATCAATCCATGTATTGGTGAACTCATCATCGCCACCCATTTCCCCATCCTCATCGACATAACTTCTTAACTCAAGAACCTCTTCGCCTCCAATACCGAACGAATAACCCAAACGCTGATCCTCAGCATCATCACTAATAGGAAGGTCTAGTATAAGAATGTCATCTTCCTCTTCAGGATCTCTATCCGGTTCTGTAGTAATTTTTGTTTCATGGATCTGTGTAGGCCTCATAAACCGATGTACCTGTTCATCGGCATCTATCTCGTATACAGTATCTAATCCATTATCATCAAAAACTTCAAACATGATACGTCCCTCGTTCCTCAACGGAGTCCTAATCGTAGTACCACCACTAGCCTCCTCTCCACCACCAGTACCAACTCCAAGACCGACAGTCATATCACCTTCATCATTATCTCTAACTGGCGGATGGACAGATGTCCATTCCTCATTAAACACTAATCTATCCTCACCATCCTCAGACCTTACGAAACCTTGATCTCTACCACCACCATCCTCATCAGAATAACCGATTCGAAGAGCACGATGAGGAATCTCTACATCACCACCAGTATGAGCTCTTAACATAGATCTACTATTATTACCATCCCAAAGATCAATATCATCACCATTAGTACTGATCCTAGAACGATCCTCACCCAACGCTATTCCCCCGCCACTACCGAAGTCCAACTCATTTACCCCAACAATATCGTTTTCGTTCATGTCTAGGTTTCCGCCTATACTAGTATCTCCTGAAGATATATCTACACTAAACTCTCCTGGCAGGCCTGTCACTTCATTTACCATACTGAAAACCCCCTCATCCACATCTACTCCTACAAAATAAGGACCGTTATCATTGTTCTCATAACCTATTACTACATTCTCTGTGCTACTATCTCTGGACCTCATAACGCCTTCAAACTCTGAACTATTCAAATTGACATCACCGGCAACATCCAGACCGCCGTTTGTGATTTCTACACCCCCCTCACCTACATCCAAATACTGACTGCCCCCACTATAAACATTCAAACCATCACTATCACGAATATCAAAACCAGAAACAGGACTAGCCAAAGCACCAACACCCACAGCACCTAAACCTAACTTCTTCAAAAAACTACGACGACTCATACTATCTTGATCAGATTTGGAGTCCTCTTCAGACTCTACAGAAGATTTTTCCTGCATTTCCTGTTTCAGCTCTTCCTTCACTTCTTCCTTCCAATCATGCTTGAGATCTTCCAACTCCGACTTCTTTATTTTTACAAAATCCTGATCTTCTGACATCTTACAGTTAAAATCTATCTACGAGAGTTTTTATAGATTGTCAAGATACTTCCTTTCAACAGTAATTTCAATCTTATCACACCGTTATATTACATGAAGTTTGAGTCTGAGATACTGGTCGAGGATATTTTACCGGCGATCAGGAAGATTATGGCTGACAGACTACATGAAGATTACGGACATACCCAGGAAGAGATAGCCCGGGAGCTAGAGGTTACCCAGCCCGCCGTATCACAGTACCTCAGAGGTCAGAGGGCTAACAAGAAGATTGTGCAACAGCTCGTGGAGGATCCACAGATAGATATTTTGCTGGACGATGCGACCTCGAAAGCAGCCAAGAACCAGAACTTTTCAGAAGAGATAAGAGATATGGTCCGAACCGTAAGGGATAAAGGAATACTAAAGGAAAAATTTAGGAACGCCGAGAGATGTATTTAATCCGAGCCAAAGCCTTCCCATTCAAACTCTTCAGCTTCTTCTTTCTGTCCTGTTGAGGTCTGGAACTTAAGTTTTAACTTATCAATACCGTTCTTCAAACTCTTGACATAATCATCCTTCTCTATATCCTGCTCGTCTACCTTTTCAGATATGCCTTCCTTAATCTCCTCCGGATCAAGCTTACCTGTATAAACCAGACCTCCAACACCCGCCATAGCTGTCAGTGAGACCAGACCGAACAGTATCATCATTATTTTGTTTCTTTGGGCCGTCTCATGTTCCTGTTTGATCTCATCATAGGAGTCCTTCGCCTGCTGGAACTGTGTCTCGAAACCTTCAAGGAAAGGCTGTACCTCATAATACTTTTCCTCCCCCAGAGATTCATTAGCATCAGCTACAGAACTGTTTAAGGATGTAAAGTTGGAGCTAAGCCGTTCCTGTCTGTCCTGATTTAGATCTTCGGACAGCTCCGTTACGTTCTGCTCTAGCTCTTGGAATCTCTCAAAACTCTCAGAAAAGTTAGTCTCAAACCTTTCAGCTTGTTCATCGTTGGCATTAACCCTAAGGTCTATATTATGAGTATCGGAAAAGTCCGAACTAACCTCCAACTCGTAATCGCCTATATCTTCTTCCCCTGTCTGAATCTCAAACTGTTCTGTCCTGGTATCATTAATACTCATATTCTCTATAGATCTCTCAGCCGAAATTATATCCGAGTTCAGCTCCAGATCAAAAGAACTTACAAATAGCTCTCCAACGTTTTCAATATCTACTTCCAGCTCTTCAGATTCTCCAGAGTCTATCTGAAGCTCTGAAACCGTATCCAGCTCTATCTCAGGATCTTTGTCAGGATAGTATCCGAACTCTAGCGATTCAGGGGAGCTCCATCTTCCTGCCTCGCTTCCCGCTCTAACGTATACCGTGTGGGATCCGCTTTCCAGATCAGAGGTTTCCACCGTGAAAGATTCTTCCGTATAATCTACAAGATTTCCTTCCCCTTCCTCAGTATCGAAATCAAAGTAATACTCCGTACCGTTCATATCAGAGACTGAGTTGAAAGCATCATACTCTACCACAAAATCATCGTTAAAGTTGCTTGCACCTAGCTCCGTCTCGAAATCGGTTACTGTAGGAGGTTCCGCGTCAAAACCTACCTCTATCTCGTCAGAGCTTTCCGAGTTACCTGCTTCATCCTCCATCTCTACGTAAATCTCTGCGTTGTCTTGGTCAAAGTAGTCCGCATCAAAGTTATACTCTATCTCACATTCTTCCTCTATATCTTCCTCTCCTGCATCTACTGAGAAGGAATCTACTTCCTCGCCTTCTACATAACATGTGACCTCTGTCTCAGAGACAGAGTCCGACTCATCCATCTCCACGGTTAGATCTACATCTTCATCAAAGATCACATAGCCGTTGGCCGACTCTACAGATAGATCCGGATCAGAGTCTCCGTCGTATTCAGTATCTACCGTGAAGCTCCAGCTCTCATCCCCTGAGTTTCCTACCTCGTCAGTAGCCTCGGCGTATACTTCATACTCCTCTCCATCCTCCAGATCATCATCCGGCTCCATCGAACAGCTGTCTTCCTGTCCGGAAAGACTATCACAAGTCTCAGACCCAAGGTCGCTATCTTCAAACTCTAAAGTTATATTTGCTAGATCAGTTCTTTCATCTTCAACCTCGACTTCAACCTCCGGCTCTTCATTCGAAACATATTCAGATGAGGATGTGAACTCTACATCCGGCTCCGAACCGTCTATTGTGATATCTTCTACTGTATCGTTAAATCCGTCAGAGGTCGAGTTAACACTTATCTCATAAGATCCATAATCGTTTTCCCCGACATCAATAGGAGTATAAGAACTATTTTCGCCAGAATCAATACTTTCTCCCTCAATAGTTTCCTGATAGTAGTCTTCACCATCGTAGACAAAAGATATATTTCCGCTGAATGCGTCTGATGAACCTACCAACATCTCAGGCTCGTCAGGCAGAAAGTCTCCTTCTTCAATATTTTCTATTTCCAGTGCTGAGACCGGAGATAACACTAAACCGGTTAATACTGCTCCTAGAAACAGCTTCAGAACGGCTTTATTGTTAAGAGTTCTCACTATCTAAAGATTTGAGTCAGGCGTTTAAGTAAATTTGCGTCCGGCGACTGATTAAATTAAGCTTTCAATCGTCAATCTCCCG
>LKMV01000016.1 GCA_001563995.1 Nanohaloarchaea archaeon PL-Br10_U2g16 | reverse complement strand
TTCGACCTGCTGAGGTTTAAAAGCTGATTCTATCTCTTCATCAGAAACAGCGTTGAAATGTTCCTGCAGCCCTGTTCCCCGGTACTTTTTCAGTATCTCGTCCCATTTTGGGGGTTCTTCCCAGTCTCCAAGGTTGGGCTTTATCTCTCCGTTTAGTATATTTAGAGAAAGGGATTTTCCGATACCGTTCCTTCCTATAATTCCTACTACCCTCCCTTCATCAGGAACCGGAAGCCCGTAGAGCCTGAAAGAGTTCTCTCCGAACTGATGGACTTTTTCACCCTCTTCAAACGGCAGCTGGATCATCTGGATCGCACCATCGTAAGGATACTTGTTGATAGCCATCTTATGGGCTTCCATTACTTTTTCATTATCAATATGGAGCTCCTCGTTCCCGTTGAGATAAAAACCTCCGTCCTGACCTGATCTGTTTAATGGGTCATACTTGATTACGGTCTCACGTGCTATATCAGGCTCGATCTTGTCCTGGTCTACCGTTACGATAAACTGTTTCGAGTTTTTTCCCGTCGACATAATAGAAAATAGGGGAGGAAGATTCTTTAATCGTGATGTTGATTAGAAGTTCTACCGAACAAACCGGTTTTATACCTCTCTAATCTCCTCTGACTGGTTGGCCATTAAGTAATTAGTTAGGAACAATAAAGAGAAAAAGAGGGATTACTCAAAAGCCAGCATGTAATGCGTTCCCGTGACTTCTTCTATAATCTCCTCGAACTCATCGATCGAGATATTGATCTTTCCTTCGTATTCGTTGTCTACTACGATCTTCTTTGTCTGGCCTTCTGGCGTGAATACTGTGTTAACTGATTCTACTTCTGCAGGGCTTAGAAGACCTTTGATTGTTTCCAGGTCTTCTCCTGACTTTTCTATCACTCTTATGCTTTTTCCTACCTGATCTGCTATTTCTTTTACAATTTCACCGCTTCTTCCGACAACTTTTGCACCGTCTCCTTCTTCTGTAACTATTACTATCACTTTTTCTGTGTCAAAAGCTTTCTTTACATCTGAGTCTTGTAGAGATGTGTATTCCTGTGATAGTTCGTAAAGAATTCTTGAGATTTTAATGTCGGTGTCCGATATCTCGCCGGATTCATGTTTGTCTTCACACATGCTGCAGAGCTCGTCTGAACTCTTTAAGCATACGTTGCATATTGGAGCCTTCATATTAAAACCATCTCCTGAAACTGTTAAATAGCTGCTGTAAAATCAAACGGTGTCATCTGAGCTGTTTCAGTATCTGAGGAATCTCGATTATGTATATCACTAGTAACGCCCAGGAGGCCCAATAAAGAACAAAAGGGTTGTACCAGGCAATAAGAAGCATTCCGGACAGTAGTCCTATCCTCCAGTCAGGGTCTATCAAACTGTATATCCTTTCACCTGTTCTGGATTCGATTTCTCTCCTGAATATTTCCACAAAACCCAATGAAGCTATCACTGCTACAGCTAGCTCTTTTGGAACCATAGGTAGTACCAGTATAGCTGATATTATCGCAAGCTCTCTTACAGAATCTATGAACGATAGAAAGGTTTTTTTGAGCTTCTTTCTACCGGTCAAAGTAGCGTTACTCCTGAGGTGTCTGAAGGCCAGGGCTGATAGAACTGTGAAGGCTGATCCTAAGATATATTCTTCTACCAGTAATGAAGCTACTCCGGCCAAGGTAAACATTATGGTTGAGCCGGTCAGAGCATAGAACTTTTTGTCTTTCACGGTTTATCTTGTCTGGTTATTTTTAAACCGTTTTATCTTTTTGAGAAATAAGAGTAAAAGAAAGGCCTCCGTAAAAGGGGGGAGGGGAGTGTTGAACCAGGCCGGCAGGGGTTTTGAGTCCTCCCGGCCCGGATAAATCACGGAGGCCTTCTTTTTGAAATATGTATGTGTGGGGGGAATATAATCGGATGAAAGAGGATGAGGTTATTCTATAACCTCGATCCCTAGGTCGTTTACGTCTCCGGATACTTCCGTCTCCTGTTCTTCCTCTACTTCTCCAAGGACGTAAGGTGACTCTACCCCTGTTATGATTGAGATTACCTGTAGCTTTCCATCAAGCTCTTCCTCTACACGTGCACCCCAGATCACTTGGGCGTGGTTGTCAAGCCTTGTCTTCACATGTTGTCCTACATCGTTGATCTCGTTAAGTGTTAGATCTGTTCCTCCTGCTACATGCATTAGAGCTCCGTTAGCTCCTTCGAAGTCAACATCCAGTAGCGGGTTGCTTAGAGCCTCATGGATCGCTTCTTCTCCTTTGTTGTTTGTATTGCTCTCTCCATATCCTACAACTGCTACTCCTCCTTCGTTCATTATTGCCTGAACGTCAGCGTAATCCAGGTTGACAAGCGAAGGTTCGGAGATTGTCTCGGTAACTCCTTTGATCATTGTTGTAATCAGCTCATCGGCTACTCCGAAAGCTTGATCCAGCGGCATATCTCCAGCGATATCAAGTAGTCTGTCGTTCTCAATTACAATTGCTGTGTCCACATGCTGTCTTAGTCTGTAAAGTCCTTCTTCTGCCTTTGACATTCTGGCGCCTTCGATCTCGAAAGGCATAGTTACTGTTCCGATTACGATACAGTCTTCCTTTCTAGCTATCTCTGCTAGCACAGGTGTTGCTCCTGTACCTGTTCCTCCTCCCATTCCGGCAGTAAGGAATACCATGTCAGCATCTTTGAACAGTGAGCGTAGCTCTGCTCTGTTTTCTTCTGCGCTTCTGGCTCCTTGGTCAGGTTTTCCTCCTGCTCCAAGTCCTTTTGTTAGCTCTTTTCCAATTAATATTTTTCTATCGGCAGAAGCCATTTCAAGGTGCTGTTTGTCAGTATTAATAGCTACAGTATCGGCTCCGGAAACGTCTTTCTTCTGAATTCTTGTTACTTGGTTATTACCGGCTCCTCCTACTCCAACTACAACAATTCTAGCATCTTTTACGTCGTCAAGATTTTCGGTGTCTGTTGAAGACTCTGAGTTGTCTATTATTGATTCCATCTAATATCGACCTTTGATCATTAAGTGATGTGATTGATTGCAACGGTAGAGCTACACCTAACCTTTATAAGTAGCCATACCTAATTCTACGATAGAAGTCTTTGAATGCATGCCCAAATGTATTCGCCCAATGATTGGATTCAACGCCCAAGTCGAATCCGATTCGATCAAACTCGCGCCCAAACGAGTTGACACATGAATACGTTTCGAATTTCGTCCGCCCAAAGACGAAACTCTGAAATATGATTCTCCTATCTTACTATTTACATTGGCGGTTTATAAAGGTTAGTATTATCCGTAAAATATAGAATGTTCAATATAAACAAACACTCATTGTTCACGGACCGTTCAGGAACGTTCACGAGTTGAGAAAATCCGGTCCTTAGAATACCTCAGATATGATTGGTTTATCATCTCAATAAATTCTCCAAAAAACAGGATATTTTCAAAAGCTTTCCGTGATAGGTAGTATCTATGGTAGATAAGTCTGATGTGAAGGAGGTAGCGGAGAACGCCAGGATTAATCTTGAGGATGGAGAGACTGAAAAGTTTGCAGAAGACTTTGAAAACATACTTGAGATGTTTGAGACTATCGATGAGATAGATACCGAGGATGTGGAGCCTGCGTTCCATCCTGTTGATGTTAAGCCTAAGTCAAGGGATGACAAACCAGGTGACTGCCTTGAAAAAGAACAGGTCTTCAAAAATACGGAAAATGAAGAAGACGGATACTTTAAAGGCCCTTCAGCTTAGAGAAATACTTTCAGGACATCCCCACATGTTTTTAGCTTCGTTCCTTGCAGATTCTTCAGCCGATTCAAAATCGGATCTGTTCTCAAACTCTACAGGAAAAGTTGTAGCATATCCTTTCTCTACCAGCCGATAGTTAAGTTTCTCACCATCAATTACGATATGAGCCCTTAGCCTGTCATAACGGTCCATTCTATCCCCTTCATACTTCAGTTCTACAGTACTACCGTTTAACTCCTGTTCAACGTACTCTGTAGATTTTTTCGCCCATCTCTCTAGACATTTCTCACCTTCCGGACTGTCCGGAACTCCTTCAAAGTATTCGGGGTTGTTTTCAGAATGTATCTCGGGTGTATCCATACCGATAAACCTTACGGTCTCTGTTTCGCCGTCTATTGATACTTCAATAGTGTCTCCGTCGATAACACGGGTTACCTCTGCCTCGACAGGCTCTTCATAACCGCTGTCGTCCATGCTGTATATAACAGCTCCTGAAAAAAAGGCAACTGTTAACAGTCCAAGCACCAATCGTTGGTTTAGGTCCATGTATCTCCGTTTGGGGCTGAAACTGTAAAGAAGCTAAGGTCTAATGTAGCAGTAAACCGTTTCTTTATATATAAACGGCGGTCGGGAATACTTTGGTATGAAGAGAGAGCTCGAGCTGGGCGACAGCAGAAAGGTCACAATGGTAGGTACCGCCCATGTATCCGAGCAGTCAAAGAAAGAAGTTAGAGAAACGATAGAGCAGCTGGATCCGGACCTGGTAGGTGTAGAGTTGGACGAATCCCGGCTTGATTCCCTGAAAGACGGTTCGGGTTGGAGGGATCTAAAGGTATCTGAGGCTATCAGAGAGGGTAAAGGATTCCTTCTTTTCATGAATCTAATGCTTTCAATCTATCAGAAGAGGCTAGGTATTGAACATGATATAAAGCCGGGCGAAGAGCTTCTTGAAGCGGTTCAGGTAGCTGAAGAAAACTCAATCGGTTACAGTCTTCTTGACAGGGATATAAATGAAACTTTGTCTAGAGCATTCAACAAGTTAAGCTTCTGGGAGAAGATGAAGCTTGTATCAGCGCTTTTCATGGCTGAAGAGCAGATGGATGTTGAAGAGCTGAAGGAGCAGAGGCTTCTGGACTCTTTGGTCGATGAACTAGAACAGTACCTTCCATCGGTAAAGGAGACACTGCTTGATGAGAGAAACGATTATATGGCCGAGAGGCTTCTGGAACAGCAGTTTGAACATGCGGTAGTTGTTGTAGGAGCGGCACATGTAGACGGAATGTCGGAAGCCTTGAAAGAAAAGAGAGAGTACAGCGTAGAGCCAGCAGGAAAAGGTTTTCCATGGCTTAAAACTGTTAAATATGGTCTACCTGCATTTATAATCGGTATGCTAGGATATAGCTTTTACCAGATAGGTTTTGAGACAGGTTTCCAGGCTACAAGGTTCTGGGTGCTGGCGAACGCCTCTCTATCTATGTTAGGCGCTATAGCTGCGAGATCACATCTTTCAACCTGGGCTGTCTCCTTTGTTTCAGCTCCTTTTACATCTCTTAATCCTGGTATAGGAGCAGGGATGGTTGCAGGGTACTTCGAAGCTAAGTTCCACCAGCCTTCCGTCGAGGAGCTTGAGTCCATAGCTTATATAGACAGCTACAGGGATCTCTGGGGTAATCAGGTAGGTAGAATACTTCTCACCTTCGTGCTTGTAACCTTAGGGAGCGCGATAGCAACTTTTGTCTCAGCCGGCTATATCGCATCCTTGATAATCGGTTGATTTAATGTTTGAGACATAGCAAACATTTATGGTAAGTCTGGTTGAGCTGATAGATGGGTTTAACTTCTCCGAATCGACCGATGAGCTGGAAAACCTTTGGAAGCAGAGAGGCTATACGGTTGAGAGAAGGGGCAGTTTTAGAGACGGACTTCTAATGGAGAAAGGACCTTACAACCGGGAAACGGATTATATCATTTCGGATCGGGACAAAAGTATAGAGCTGACAGTTGAGGAGACGGTATCCTATAAGGAGTTAGATGGTTGCGAGTTGGAAGATTCATTTCAGGAGTATGAAGAACACCGGAGTAAGCTGACAGGGTTGAAGCCTAGAAATACCGAAGACTGACGGTGCCGAGTTATTTTTTAACAGTTGAAACAAATAAACAGTTATGACATCCGAAGAGATAGGCAGACATAAAGGCGCAGTTGAAACCCTTCTACACGAGAAAAAAGAGCTTTCAAGGCTTTTACAGATAGTTAACTCCCAGCTTCAGAAAAAGCTTCAGTTATTAGACGAAGCCGGCGTAGATACAGATCAGTTTGTAGAACAGCTACAGCAGCAACAGGCTCAACAACAGCAACAGATGCAGTCTCAAAAACAGAAACGGCAGCCGCAAGGACAAAGCACACAGAAAAAGAAACAACAGCCGAACCAGAAGACTCAGTCACATGGAAACAAACAGCAGTCTCGACAGCAAGAGAATCAAAACGGTTCTAAACGACAGCAGGGGAGAAACCAGGCTCGACAGAATCAAGGCGGAAACCGAACTCAGAGAAACAACTCCCATAGCTCATCGTCCGGATCTCATGGTAAGGAAGGGTCTGAAGACCTCTCGGAGGATATGCTTGAAGGGGAGCCTGATGTAGAAGAAGAGGAATCGGATGATAAACAGGACTTCAACCCTCTATAACCCCTTCTTTTAATTCATCATATATTTTTCTTCCCATCTACGTATTTTCTCCTCCCACATTTCCTCCTCTGTCTCAGTTTTATCTTTATCTTTCTCTTCATTTTCCTCATCTTTATCTTTACTTCTCAAACTGTAGCCTATCATAGCGCCTGTAAACATCCCAAATAGATGTGCTTCATTGGCAATACTGTTTGTACCTGCGAGACCGACGGTATCTATTAGGATGTATACTATAAGAACCGCCCACATCGGAAGTGGAACTCCAAGAGCAAGACCGATCTGTCTCGGCTTGTAGACGGCTAATGCAGCTAGAATTCCCATTGCTCCGCCTGATGCCCCGATAATGAATGATTCGGTGAAAAATATGAAAGCTGTCAGGTTGGCGGTCAAGGCAGATACCAGAAATGTTGTGAAGAACATAGTTCCTGATGTATATCTTTCATATACTGTTCCGAAAAGTCCTATGAAGAAAAGATTGTTCAAAAGATGTTCTAGACCGGAATGGCCGAAGATTGATGTGAAAAACTTCCACCAGGGTGACTCATACGCCATGTATCCGGGGTTGAATCCGTAAAAAAACTGTAGGGAGTAGAAAAATCCGAGGAACGCGCTGAAACCTAATGCATAGAAAGTTAAAGGGGATTCGGGTTCCTCGGCGGCCATATCTTATTTTTCACTCCTGTTGTTTTAACTTCTTTTTACAGCTAAAGCTGTTCGAGTATGTTCTTGGTGTCTTCCTGGCCGACCGACATGATCAAGGTGGAAAGTCTAGGTCCTTGTTCCCTGTTCAGGATTACCTTGTACATGGTGGTGAAGAACTCTCCGGTATCCAGCTCTGACTCGTCCTTGATATCAAAGATAGCGGAATCAAGGCTATCGGTACCGTTGAACTGTTCTTCATCAAGCCTTTCTGCCATCATCCTTACAGCTTCTACTTGGTCGTTCGAAAGCTGGTCTTCTACATTGTCAGAAATCTCTGCGTTGATCTTGTACCTGTATTTTTCAGGTGCGTAATCTCTGGCCCAGTTTCTGGCTCTGTGAAGCCTTTCGATAACCCTTTCTATGTTAGTTTCAGATATATCTTCCGGTATATGTCCTGTGTCTTTCAAGCTCTCAAGGGCTTTCTCCTCCCAGTCTTCTTCAGGTATTACTTGGGAGATGAGTGTTGCATGTTTGAAAGGGACTCTTACAGGCTCTTCATCCGGTATATCGACCATAGATAGCTCGTATATCCTTTCCCACTGCTCTCTCTGTTTTTCATCCTTCGCCTCTTCCGGATTAAAGTATGCTGACTCTATCTTGTCGAAGTTCTTGTAACGTTGTAGAAGCTCTTCAGACTCTACAGGTATTTCAAACGCTTTGTTCGGCTTTGTACCTGAGAACAGGAACCTGATTATCGCCGGAGAGTAGATTTCCTTCAGTAGCGATAACGTGAAGACGTTTTCTCCGGAGCTGGAGGATATCTTTGATCCGTCCTTTGTGACAAACTCGTACATCTGGTGTACGGGATACTCATCTCCGTATACCTCTTTTACAAGCTCATTTGCCGTATCCCTTGAACCTCCTGATGCAGAGTGTTCTTTCCCTGCGGGTTCAAAGTTAACTCCTTCGTAATGCCATCTCATAGGCCAGTCGACCCTCCAAGGAGGCTTTGCACCGGGCTCTTCTTTGAAGTTCAGCTCGAAGCTGTCTTCACATTCTTCACATCTGTACTCTACCGTGTACTCTCCATCGTAACCGGTAGGATCGGTGAAATCTTTCCCGCATTCTTTACAGTAGATTCTTATCGGGTAGTAAGGTTTTTCCAGAGGCTCTCTCCTGTACTGGTCAAGTATTTTCTTAATCTGCTTTCTATTATTCATAGCTTTCTTCATCAGATCTGCGTACTCACAGTTCTCAAACTTCTCTGTCTGTCTGATGAACTCTATATCCATCTTCATATCCTCTAACTGGCTCTCAAGCTGAGATTCAAAGTAGTCTGCGTAAGAGTCGTAACCGTCTTCAGGCGATGGAACCTTAGTCAGAGGTTTTCCGATATGTTTTTCCCATTCATCCGGTACGTTGGCAGGCACTTTCCTAAACCTATCGTAGTCGTCCCAGGAGTAGATAAATCTAACGTCCTCGTCCATGTTTTTTAGAGACTTAACAACGAAATCCGTGGTAATTATTTCTCTAAAGTTACCTACGTGTACGATTCCTGAGGGAGAGATCCCTGAGGCACATACATAAGTTTCCTCGTCGGAGAATTTTCTGGTGGTTCCAAAAGCTAACTGATCTGACCAGAATAATGGTTGATCTGCCATACTTTTTACATAAGTTGTATGTTTTTAAGCTTCCGCATCCTTTTAGAGCTATATGAGTTTTCTACCGGTAGACGGGATGAGCCTTAGAACTATATTTTTCGTAGTTTTTGTGGCCGCCCTCGGATTTTTCCTTTACAGGGACAGAAACAAGATGCAAAGACATACAATAATATTCTTTAGGAGGACACAGAAAGGTATAGATTATATAGACCGGGTAGCAAAACGTTTCCCGCGTTTTTGGAAGTTTTATGCTAACTCTGGCGTGGTTGTGGCAAGCTTAAGTATAATAGCATCCCTAGGAATGATAGTATTCGTCGTCTACCACATGTTATCTACCGGATCGACTGAGGGAGGTCCGTCGCTCATACTTCCAGGTTTAGTAGAGGAGAATCAGTTTGAAGCCGGTGTCTCCTTCATCCCGGTAGAGTTCTGGGTTATAGGTATAGGTATTCTGATGGTTTTCCACGAGCTGAGCCATGGAGTAGTTGCAAGGCTTGAAGATTTCGAGATAAACTCTGTAGGATGGGGAGTAATGGCTATAATTCCTTTCGCGTTTGTCGAACCGAAGGGGGAGCAGATGTTGCCTGGTCAAGAAGCCGAGGGCGACAGCTCCGGCCATTGGGAGCAGGGAAGCTGGATCTCTCAGATCAGGGTTCTCTGCGCAGGTAGTTACGCGAACTACATCATAGGCGCTCTTCTCCTTCTAGCAGGGATAGCACTTTCAGGAGCGGTTACTCAGTCATCAGGACTGTTTTACATAGTTGAGGACGGTTATCCTGCGGCCGAAGCCGGAATGAACAACGGAACACTTGAGTATGTAGGAGGGGAACGTGTAGAGACTTTAGAAGATCTCCAGGCTGCTACAGCAGATCTACAGCCTGGCGACAGTATTAATCTAAGTACTTCCGAGGGCAACTTTACAGTGACGGCGGTAGAAAGGGAAGATTTTGAAGGAGGCTACCTTGGCTTGAGACTTGGAGAGGAGTCTGTGATAAAGGATAGATACTCTGACTACCAGTCCGAGTTTGAATGGTTTGCTTCAATGCTCTGGACAGTTGCAATTCTGAATATCTTTGTAGGCCTATTTAACATGCTTCCTGCAAAACCTTTAGACGGCGGATGGACCTTGAACGTCGCTGTAGAGCATTACTTGGGTGAAAAATACACCAGAGCTGTAGATGGATTAAGCCTTGCTCTATGGGGCACCGTTTTAATCACCTTAGGTCTTTCGCTGATTGGTATGTAGGTTAAGGTGGAAGAATGGCTCATAAGATAGAAGTTATCGACCGTGACGATGAGGTGGAGGCTGAAGACGGCCAGGATATTCTCAATGCTCTGCTTGAGGGCGGTGTAGAATGGATGCACGCCTGTGGAGGGTTCTGCAACTGTACAACGTGCAGGGTAAAGGTTGAAGAAGGTATGGATAATCTTTCACCACGTGAGCAGGACGAAGAGAACACTCTAAAACGTTTTCAGGGAGAGGAGGTTTTAGAAGGTCCTTTCAGGCTTTCATGCCAGGCTAAGGTCTACGGTGATGTGAAAATTTCAGAGCCGGAGTGGTTCTGATGGATATGGAATGTTGGAACTGCGGAGCAGAGATGGAGAAGTATGTAGCTTGTGAGCTAATATGCCCCAACTGTAACTTTATAAGAGACTGTTCTGATCCTTAATCGCTATTTTCTGACCTTTTCGGAGGTACATCTGTTGCAGAAGGCCAGTAGAGTTTCTCTGTTACATCCTTCGCCGGAGCATTTCATTTGATGTCGTACCGTTAACCCTGTTATATTATAAGTAGAAGGCCTCTATGGTTGTCTGTACATGTTGTTAATAAGAAGTGGTTATATTTAGGGAAATATTTATAAGAGTTGCTGTCGAACGTTAGGATACCAATGAAATGTAAAGTGTGTGGGAGGACCAAGGATGAGATCAAAGAAGAGTTTGATATGGAAGAAGAGATCAAAGAGCACCAAGGTATTGAGAAATGTGGTAAATGTATTAGAGAGTATCAGACGATGACCGGGGGGCAGGAATCTGATGAGACCACAGAAGAAGCTCTTGAAGAGAAGGACTGGAAGAAGCAGGTTGTAGCCTAGAATAGCTCTTCTCCACATCTTTTCTATTATCTTATAACTTTCTATTATATTTCGAGCAGTAATACCTAATACTTTAAAAAAGCCTCAAATAAATAGGAAGTATGGTAGAAAAAGACGAGTATCAGGATATTCTGGATGACAACGTATCGGATGCTAAAAAAGAGATCCGTGAGTTGGAAGATCCAGACTACTCCAAGCTTCTGGAGATTGAGAAAGGTAACAAGGACAGGAAGACTGTCAAAGAGTTTCTTCAAAACAAAATTGATAATGAAGAAGTAGAGATTGAAGAAGACGAAATGGACGATGAAGAGCTTGTCGAAGATATAGAGGAAGAGACAGAAGAAGGTCTTCTAGGAGCATATACCAGGAAATCTCTAGTCGTTGGAGGGGTTCTATTTGGACTTCTTCTAGGACTAGTAGCAGGACTAGCTGTATCAGAGTTCGCTGTAGAAGGTGATGCACAGGCAGCTGAAGACACCATAGCAGAACTTATGGAAGCTTCAGGTGTTGAAGGAGAGATGACCTTCACAGGTACAGAAGAGAGACACGGCATGTTCTACGTAACCGTAGAAGCTGAAGCACAACAACAGCAACCGGAAGGAGAAGAAGCTGAAGAAGGAGAAGAAGCTGAGACAGAGACAGTCACAGAATCATTCTACGTTACAAAGGACAATGAGCTAGTCTTCCCTGAAGTACAGAGCCCTATGATCCAAAGTCCTATTGTAGTACAGGACACTCTGGAACAGCTAAGAAACCAGCCTGAACAGCCGGTACCGGAACAGGATGCAGAGATTGATGAAGAAGATCTTCAGGAAGATCTAGAGGAACAGCTTGAAGAAGAACAGCTAGAGGGTCAGGAGTAGTTCAAAGCTTTATCCACATTTTCTTTTTTCTTTCTATCTTGCCAAAGGTATTTGATAATCTGGAATAATTCTGGGTTAGGTGAACTAAAATGACAGACTATAAACTGATAGAACTACCTTATAACAAAGAAGATCTAGCTCCAGGGATTTCGGAGCAGGTCGTTGAATGGCATCATGGAACACACCATCAAGGATATGTCGATGGACTGAACAAAGCAGAGCAGAAGCTTCAGGAACAGAGAGAGGAGGAAGATTTCTCAGCTACCGGATCTCTGCTGAACTCCTTTACCCACAACTTCTGTGGAAACGTTTTACATGATATCTTCTGGGAAAACATGTCGCCGGAAGGAGGCGGAAAACCTGAAGGGGAGTTAATGGATAAAATAGAGGAAGAATTTGGAAGTTACGAAAACTGGAAAAAGGAGTTTAAAGCTGCCGCAGGTTCGGCTTCAGGCTGGGCTCTGCTAGTGTATATCCCACAGAGGGACGAGCTTCACAACGTTGCGGTCGACAGACACGACGAAGGAGCAGTATGGGGCGCACATCCTATCCTTGCATGTGACGTATGGGAGCATAGCTACTACCATGACTACGGTCCGAAAAGAGGAGATTTTGTGGACAGCTTCTTCCAGCTAATCGACTGGACCACGGTCCAGGACAACTTCATGGAGATAAGTAAAACCTTTAATTAAGAGCTACTTTATCTCCTCCACTTATCTTTTATCTTTTCTTCTATTTCGAATTGAAAAGCTTTCAGGAGGTCTAGAAGAGTTTGGCGACGTAAAATAAGGTTCAAGGATTCTCAGTTACCGTTACGTTATATTAGGGGTAACAATATTCACCGAGCTTTTATATACCAGCAAGGAGAATTACTGGATGTCGGGAGGGGACAAATCATGGAGGTTGATCTTGAAATTATCACTACCATACCGGTCGAGATTGAGGACGAAGAAAAGCCAGCACATATGGCAGCAGAAGCAGCTTAACGTCTGACCGGTTTCACATTCCTTTTTCTCTTTTTATTTATACTTCTGAAAACTTATTTAGTGGAATATGGCTATTAGAATTATGTGGCATGTTCTTAGAGTTAACTGATAGACAAGATAAACTTTAGAATGATTAAATCAAGTAAGAGCGCGGAGCCCGGGATTTGAACCCGGGTCGATACCGTGACAGGGTATCATGATGGGCCGGACTACACTAGCTCCGCATCCTACCTCTCTGTAATTACACGATGAACTGGAATTCTTTTAAACACTTAAGTTGAGGTGGGTCGCTGTTTAAAATTCTTCCAATTAAATCAAAGTTATGCCGGACAGATATCTGATTGTTGGTGATGGGATAGCGGGTGCAACTGCAGCTGAGAAAATAAGAGACGAGGATGAAAAAGCTGAGATCAAGATTTTCACGGATGAGCCTGAACCGTTGTACAATAGAATCATGTTGAAGACTTACATGAAAGGAAGCCTTCCCAAACAGTACACAAGGGTGCATGATGAGAACTGGTACGACAAGAGAGGCATCGACCTATATCTCAACACGGAAGTAACTTATATAGATTCTGATAACAACCGGCTGGAAACTGCTGAAGGAGATGAATATGATTACGATAAACTTCTGATAGCGACAGGAGGATCTCCGAGGGAATTGCCTCAGGATCAAGGTTATGAAAATCTGCACTATATGTGGACGATGGGAGATGCTGAAAAGATTAAAAACTCTGCTGAAGATGCTGAAAAAGCAGTGGTAGCAGGAGGAGGTCTTTTAGGGATTGACCTAGCTGTCGCCTACGCTGAAAACGACTGTGAAACGTATTACTTAATTAGAGGAGATAACTGGTGGCACCGAGGTCTGGACTCTGAAGGAGCGGATATAATACATAGAAAGCTAGAGGAAAAAGGATGTAAAGTAGTTAGAAACGCCGAGATAAATGATTTCGAATCTGAGGAAGACGAGATTACAAAGGTTACGGATAACAACAGCGAAAGCTATCAGGCTGACGCAGTTGCTGTGGCTATAGGCCAGACGCCGAACTCTGATCTGTTAGATGTGGAGAAAAATGAAAGCGGTATGATAAAGGCGGATAAATCTCTGAATACTTCTGACCCTGATATCTACGCATCCGGAAACATGGTTGAATACTACTCCCCTGTATTTGAGAAAAGAACTGTAAACGGATCCTGGGATCACTCGGAGGCCATGGGTAAGAGAGCAGGTATAAACATGTTGAAAGATCTTAACGGAGAGGAGCCAGAGCCGTTCAACTTCGTTAACACTTACGGTGTAGGGCATTTCCGATCTCAGTTCTTGGCAATCGGCGACTGGTCCGGTGAAGCGGTTTCCAAGAACTATGAAGAGGAAGATCATTACAGAAGGCTGTTCTTTGACGGAGATAGACTAGTTGGAGCGGTAATGATCGGTTATACCGAAGGTCAGGAAGAGCTTAAACAACTTATAAAGAGCAATAAGGAAATCACAGATAAGAGCAAACTTTTCTGAGTTTGTGCAGAGGAGGGTCCTATAAAACCAAATATTACTAGTAAAAGGTAACAAACATAAATGTTTGTTTCAAGTTGTTCATTATGTCTGATGAAAATATTGCTGTATCATTGAAAACTGATGAATTGCATCTGGTAAATGAAATAGATGGGAAAGCAGAAGTTAAACTAGACTGGGAGGATGTAGCAAGAGGCGGAGATTTCGACAATAATACTTTTTCGGAAATATTAGATAGAGAAGGGGTTAACGAGAAGGATATACTTGATATACATCTTCCTCCTGGTACAAGTAGTAATCCTGGTATATCTGCCACAGAAAATAATGTTAAGGATCTAGCAAATTTCAGCCACTCTAAATGTGGAGATGTTGAGAACATCTATCTTACGACTCATGCCCCTAAAAAATACGATTTTGTAGAGCAGATTTGGGTGTTCAATGATTTATTTAACTCGTTGGAGGGTAGGGAGGTAAGTATAGAGAATAACTCGGCAGAGTCGGATTGGTATGAGAAAGAACAGATCGCTTTTTGGGGTTACTGTGGAGACAGTCTAGAAGATCTTTCTGACCTTTACCTTACTATAGATAGTGCTCATCTCCCTGAGATAGAAGAAATCGATCACACGAGGTCAGATACAGAAAACGGAAGATTTTTAAATAATTTAGATTATGATTTA
>LKMV01000015.1 GCA_001563995.1 Nanohaloarchaea archaeon PL-Br10_U2g16 | reverse complement strand
GCAAAGCCGAAATGCCTGATGAGATAAATACTACAAAGTATAACTCAACATTAAGAGCCAACTTTGAAGTCTCAAATGAAAATTTAACTACTAATTTATATGAAAATATTTCATATAGAGATTTCAAAGTTAGAGACTTAAGCAGCGGTTCAACTGTGAATCCGCCAAGCTATGAAGTTAAATTTGAAGCCTTAAAGCCCTTTTCAAACAGTCCTATTGAACAGGACAGGCTTACAGGAACTGTTGAAATCATTAATGAAACAGGAGGCGTATTCGACTCATTCAATGTATCTGATATGAGTTATGATTCCGGTGATTTTACCAATGAAGTGGATTTTGGCTTCGATAATGAAGGGGATTACTACAGGGAAATTTATGTGGAGAATCCGTTCGGAGACTCTGAAATAAATGATAGGGAGAGTAACGGGTTTTCGATTGCTGATGTAAATAATACTTTTGATATCAGCACAGATGAAATAACTTTATTTGTGGAAAGACAAGATAACTACACAGAGAGTTTTAATCTGACAGATTTAGGCGCTGGAAATATCACAGCAGAGCCTTCCGAAGAAATACAGAACTTTACAGAAGTAAATAACGGCTCGACCATCTCATTGGAGCAGGATGAAAGCTCTGAAATCGATATTTCTTTCAATATTAGCCATGTAGATGACTATGAAGGAGAAATTTTGCTATCAGACAACTCATCTACCCATGAAGAATCACTAGATGTCAGTATAGATTCTCCATTCTGTGACTACAGAGAAGGAGATTACTGTGTCACAGGAGATTTTGATGCTGAGATAGATGATGAAGACGATCAAGTCACCCACGACGCCACTTTGAACTACCTTGGTCCTCTTGACCATGAAGAAACTTTAACTCCGGAGTCTTCAGGAAATATATCAGATTATGTTTCTGTAGATCCTGAAGCTGTAACTATAAACTCCGAGAATAATACTTTTGATTTCAATATAACTTACTCTGATGCACTTGAAGGTAGTTATGAAGGAAATATAACCTTCGGAGATCTGGATGTGCCTACAACGCTTGAGTCTTCAGTTGAATCCACAGATCTTTCATTTAACGTTGATGATATTGATCTAGGCGTAATACCTGAAGGTTCTGACCAGACTGTAGATGCTGATGTAGAAAATACCGGAGATCTAACTGTTGAAGAGTTCAGTATTTCAACCATTAGCTTCAGCACGTCTCTAGAATCTGATTCCCTAGCTCCGGGAGAGACCGATTCGGTAGAAATAACATTCTCAAGTCCTGATAGTTCGGGTAGTATATCACTTGAAGGAGTTAATGGTGATCAGAGCCATGAAGAAGATATAGACGTAGATTTAGAAACTATCCCTGATCTAGCACAAGAAGCAGAGAACTTAAGAGATCAAAGATCAGATCTTGAAGATCAGGCCGAATCAGATCAGATACAGACTCAGCTAAGTACACTATCTGCTGAAATTACCGATATTGAGACAATGTATAACCAGGAGAATTACCAGGAAGCTAAAGATAAATATGATTCGGTGACTTCATCTTTAGAAGAGATAGAGAATGATATATCTGCTTCCCAGAATCAGAACGGTGGTGCCGGAGGAAACGGAGGAGGGTTTGATGACGGAGGAGAGTTTGGGGAAGAAGATAATGAAGGTCTAGGACTGTTACCTTTAATTGCTGTTTTATTAGTAATAATTCTTATAATGTTTGTAATAGGAACAAGTGTACAGCCTGAGGAAGGAGATCCTCTCTACAATGTATTAGGAAAATGATACCAATAATATCACAGATACCGGAGCCTTATTCGACAGTCATACTTCTAGCTCTAATTATAGCCGTTTTTGTAGTGGCTTACAAGGTGATGAAGATAGTTATGCAGACAGCATTAATATCCGTTCTTTCAGGAATATATTATGTAGTTCTAGTCTATACCATAGGACTGCCTTTTGAGTTAAATAACATACTTTTCTACTCTTTGCTTGGCGCCTCACTTTACCTAGCCTTTGTATTTATTTCAACAGCTTTCAAGACAGCTGAAAGGATTGTGCTTATTCCATATGAAATAGCAAAACTAATATATAAAACCATAAAGGGTTTTTTAACAGGAATATCCGGAATAGGAACAAAATTAAATCTGCGAAAGCGGATTAAATGGGTAAAAAACCTTTTTAACAACAGAAAAGATTACTCTCCAGATACAGTTAATGCTAATAAGCAAAAAGATAAAAAGAAGGACTCTGACTCTAGTTCAGATGAAAAAAACCCTTCCGGTAATGAGACAAAAGAAGTTGTATTAGACAAGGTAATGAAGGAAGAAAACGGTGATGATAAAAATGACGACTGAGTATCTAAGATAGGTGGTTAAAATTCTGAATGGAAAGATTCTAGCGGCGGTTTTTACGGTTCTAACAGCAGTAGCTGTGGTCTCTTCAGGAGGAGCTTCTGAAGACATAGATGCTGAACCACCTGAGTTCGATACTGATAGGGATGGGTTCTCCTCAGGCGGAATATTAGACAGGATTAGAAACTACTTTTCCTCACAGCCTGAGCCGGAGAACAACTTTACAGCCAACCTAACCGTGGAGGATTTATCCGGTAAGCCTATAGAGGTTAACTCCGCAGATATCTATTCGCCGGAGATATACAGTCTTCAACTATCCAATCAAGAGGTTAGCTCTGATAACTTAATACAGATAGAAGGATTTAACGGCAGGGTTAGTCCTGGTCAAAACAGTTCTATCGACGGAACCGCAGCAAACATAACTACTACCGGCGTTAATATTACAGGCTCCTCAAATATCGGACATACACAGGAGCTCGAAGAGATATACATCTATGAAACTGAAAAAATGGATCTAACTTACTCCAACGTCACCGGACGGATAGATGCAGATACTGTAAGCACGGATATAGATGAAAAACGTGAAATAGAGATAAAATCTTTCTCAGGAAATATACAGATTCTGCCGGATACGGATAGGCTTATTTTGGAAGGTAAAGTTTACTCAGTTACATCAGGAGAGTTTGAGTTCGGAGGATAGATATGAGTTATATCGTTCTAGTAGAACCAGAGATTCCTGAAAATACAGGTTCCATTGCCAGACTGGCAGCAAACTTCGGATATGATCTCAGGATTGTAAACCCTGGTTTTAACCTCTCTGAGTCAAGGAAAACCGCTAAAAACTGTCAGGATAAGTTAAGGGAGGCAAAGATATTTGAGACGGTAAAGGAATCAGTTAGAGATCTTAATTACGTGGTCGGCACCAAGCCGGGTAGAGGCAGGAAACTAAACGGTTTCCAGCCTAGAGGAGGTACATCTGTGATGATAGGTAGGGAAAGCAACGGTCTAAAGAAAGAAGAGCTTGAACTATGTGATACTGTTCTACATATCGATACAGGGGATTACTCTTCGATAAACCAAAGCCATGCCACAGCGATATTTTTGCATTATCTACAAGATAAACAGGAAGGAAATACGGTTTCTAACTCACAGAAACAGATTCTTTCTGAAAAGTTAACTGATGAGGTATACCAAGCGGTTCTAGACGGTAATCCCTCCGAACAACAGGTTGGTAGAATGTTGTCAGAGCTAAGCTGAGGAAAGTATATTCAGCAGGACTGTAATTTTTAAGCTTCTATATACAGGTTCAGTCTATGGTAACAGTAAAACAGGTAGTTAAAGGAGAAGAAAATATTGATAGGAAAAAATTTCTGGATGAGCTGAAACGTAAAAATGAAAAGTATGGTTTTATGAGGTCTATAGAGCCAGAAAGCAACGAAAAGGATGGAGATCTGGAAAACCTCCCTTTTATCGTAAAGGATGCAATCTGTAAGGAGGATCGTATAACTTCTGCAGGATCTAGTATTATAGAAAATTATAGGCCTGTATTCAGCTCAACGGTTGTCGAAAGGCTAGAAGATGAAGGCGGAGAGTATATAGGAAAAAGCAACCAGGATGAGTTCGGGTTTGGAACTTTCTGTACTAACTGTGCATTTGAGACACCAAAGAACCCGCATGATCCTGAAAGGGTTGTCGGAGGAAGCTCCGGCGGAGCAGGGGCATGTATAGCTGCGATAGATCAACCCTTAATCTCGATAGGGGAGAGCACAGGAGGTTCAGTCACTAACCCAGCAGCATACAACGGAGTTGTTGGTATCACACCGACCTATGGAAGAGTGTCTCGACATGGTCTAATAAACTATGCGAACTCCCTCGATAAGATCGGTGTAATGGCAGAAAAAGTATACGGTGCTGCAAAAGGGCTGGAAATAATAGCGGGCGAGGACGAAAACGACCATACCACGGTTGAAGGAGCTGTGCCTGCTTTCAGTGAAAACTTAGATAAAAAAGAAAGTTTAAAGATAGCGGTTCCTAAACAGTATCTAGAGCTTGAAGGGCTTGAAGAAGGAGTAAGACAGAACTTTGAACGTTCAGTAGAGATTATGGAAGAACAAGGATTTGAAACGGAGGAAGTGGATATACCTTTGCTTGACGCGGATTACTCCGTACCTGCTTACTACATCGTTGCTGTATCCGAAGCATCCACAAACCTGGCAAAGTACTCCGGTATCCGTTACGGATTAGAAAAGGATCCTGAACAGTTCGAAGACTTCAACAGCTACTTCTCCGAGATCAGAAGCGAAGGCTTCGGGGAAGAGGCTAAGAGAAGAGCTTTACTGGGAACATATACTAGACAAGCAGGTTATAGGGATCAGTACTATATCAAAGCGGCTAAAGTAAGACAGAAGCTTATTAATCAACTTAAAGAAGTATTTGAACAGTACGATGTGATAATGGCTCCTTCAATGCCAAACATCGCTCCGAAGATAGAGGAGGCTGAATCAATGAGTCCGGAAAAAGTCTATGCAATGGATGCATGTACCGTTGGACCGAACTTTGCAGGGGTACCGATGGTATCAGTGCCAAACGGAAAGTCTGAAGGCATGCCTACAGGGCTTCATATTATAGCTGATCATTTCGAAGAACAGAAGATACTTGATACAGCTTTAACCTATCAAGAGGTGAGTGACCATGAGTGAAGACGTAATGATCGGACTAGAAACACATGTGCAGTTGAACACCGATACCAAGCTTTTCTGTAACTGTCCAAATGAAGAGGCTGAAGAGCCTAACTCCAACGTATGTGAGATATGTCTCGGACATCCCGGAACACGTCCAAGACTCAATGAAAAGGTTCTTCAGAAAGCTTCAAAAGTAGCTGTCGCATTAGGATGTGAAATAAACAGTCAGATCTTCTTCTCAAGAAAGACATACTTTTATCCGGATATGTCGAAAAACTACCAGATAACACAGTACGAGATACCGGTAGGAGAGGACGGAGAAATCCGGATATCTACAGAAGACTCAGAAAGGGATATCGGAATCAAGAGGCTTCATATAGAAGAGGATCCTGCGAAGATAAACCATGCAGGAGGCTCAGTTTCGGAGTCAAACTATACCAAGGTAGATTATAACAGGGCAGGAACCCCTCTAATCGAGATTGTTACAAAACCCGACTTTAGATCTCCTGAGGAGGCAAGGGAGTATCTGAAGAGACTTGAAAGGATGCTGGAGTATTTAGAGGTCTACAGCTCCGGTTCATCGTTTACAATCAAAAGTGATGCAAACGTCTCTATAGAAGGTGGAGAGAAAGTAGAGGTAAAGAACATTACCGGAACTTCTGAGGTTGAGAAAGCCCTTAGCTATGAGATATCCAGACAGAGACAGGTAGTAAAGAGAGAAGATACAGTTACTCAACAGACTAGATCTTTTAACCCGGATACAGGAGCAACAAAGAAGATGAGGGAGAAAGAAACGGAGGAAGATTACGGGTATATATTTGATCCTGATCTAACTAGACAGAAGCTTGACGAAGAGTTTATCGAAGATATTAAGTCGGGTATGCCTGAGCTGCCGGGTGAAAAACTGGAAAGGTTCAAATCAGATTACGGCCTTGAACATAAGCTAACGGAGTCCCTAATCACAAACAAAAAGATGGCGGAAGAGTTTGAAGAGCTGGCAGAAGAGTATAGCCCGGATTTAGTAGCTTCATGGATGACGGGAGAGCTCAAGAAGACGTTGAATTATAATGATTTAGACTATACTCAATCAGATATACAGAAGGAATGGTTAGGTTATATATTAGGTCTTATCGAGGCAGATGATATCTCTGACAGGAATGCCGAAGAAGTTCTCAGAAAGATAGTTGAACAGCCAAGACATCCGGAAAAAGTAGTAGAGGAGGAAGATCTTCTGAAGGCCGGAGACGACGAAGTCGAAAGTATAGTTGAATCAGTACTGGAGGAAAACCAGGACGCTGTAGATGACTACAACAGCGGGGATGAAGGAGCTATCAACTTCCTCGTAGGACAGGTAATGCAACAGAGCCAAGGTAAAGCCGATCCAAAAGGAGCTAGAGAAAAGATAATGGAGAAGTTAGATGGCTGAGATATCTAAAGAATTTGTAAAAGATCAAGTTAAAGAAATTAAAGATAGAGACGATGTTAAAGCTGTCGCTATCTTTGGAAGTTACGCCAGAGAGCCTGAAGGAAAACATAGAGATCTTGATATTTACATCATAGTTGATGGAAACCGGAGGAAAAGGGTAACAGAGGAAGTTGATGACGTAGTTGTGGAAAAGTTCTTTAACTCGAAGGAATGGTCGGAACATTATCTAGATAGAGCAGAAGATAATAACGATTGGGCTTACCCTTACAGATATTTTCATAGTCCTGATGTAAGATACGATCCGGAAAAAATCTTTGAAGAACTAAAAAAGAAAGCAGAAGATCTTAAAGAAACCAAGTTTGGAGAGGATTTCAATGAGGAAAAGTTTCTGTATAGTATCTGGGACTACCAACAGGATATTCAGGCTGAAGAAGATATTGCTCAGAAACGTTATTTGATGAATCAGTTTTTTGACTACTTGCTTGGAAAGGCGTTTGAGTTAAATAAAGAGCTGCCGGTTAAGGAAAACTACAGCTTGAAGAAACTTAAACACTTTGATGGGTACATGTATAAGCTATCACAGGAGTTCTTGTTATCCTCTTCAACTATGGAGAAGGAAGAAAAGCTTGACAAGATAGTAGAACATGTTACAAGGGGGATGGGTGAGCCTGATCCTGAACTAGAAACAGATAGGGAAAAGTTTGAGCGTTAGATTATTTTGAAGGATTTACTCTGAGTTTAATAAGAAACCAATTTCTGTTCCTTCACTATCCTGATAAATCCTCAATGAAGTTTCTCCACCAACCGGTTGAGCTAGTTTTTTATCACCCAGAGATATATTAAGCTGTTCATCTTCCTCTACAGCATCTGCAATATCCCTTAGAAACTCTACAAAAACATCTTCTTCCATAATGTACTCTTTGTTTATTTCTGGCATCTTAACCACCTAGATAAGAATGAGTTAAAGAATGAGGTGTTGCCGTTAGGCAAACATCTCATCAGGGTGGATGTTTTCTCCGGTTAGGAAGTCTTTCTCTAGACCGACGTTTCCTTCCTTCAGATCTTGTACTGCTTCTTCAAAGTCTGAAAGGTTTACTGTCGCCTTTGAGACATCAGAAGATCTTTCAAGCGAGTTGATAGCTGCCTGTTTGACTATCTGCTTGATATCCCTTCCTGTAAACTCTTCATCAAACTGATCAGCTATTAAATCAAGATTTACATCAGATTCCATATCAATTCTTCTTGTATGTACTTGAAGAATTTCTTTCTTGGATGCTCTATCAGGTACAGGCACTTCGACCGCATTACATCTGTTAAGCAGTGCCGGATCCATTACATCAGGCTTGTTGGTAGCAAATACAGAGATTACGTTCGAGTTGCTGTCCTTGTCCAGTCCGTCAAGCTCTGAAAGAAGCTGACTCATAGTTCTCTCTACCTCTTCTCCACCGTGTCTTCTATCATCCAACCTTTTCTTTGCTACAGCATCTATTTCATCAATGAATATTATTGAAGGTCTGTCAGAAGCTCTAGCCTGTTCATATAGTCTTTTCACCTTCTTGGCTCCTTCACCGATAAACTTCTCTACTAGCTGAGGTCCGTTTATCATGAACATGTCTGCGTTGTACTCGTTGCTTAACGCCTTAACTAGGTGCGTCTTTCCTGTACCCGGTCTTCCAATCAGCAACATGCTTTTGTCTAGATCCATGCCCCAGTCGCTTATCTTCTGCTGTTTATCTTCATCTAGCTGAGCTCCTACGTTAGACTTAAGTGATCTAATAATGTTGTCTAGTCCTCCGATATCCTGGAAAGTTACATCAGTTTTTACAGGTTCAAACTCTGCGTCTTTTCCTTTTTGGACTATATCAGTTACTTTAAAACTGTTAGGATCTAGAGCTACCTCTGTTCCCGGTTTAAAGTCTTCAGGAGAGTAACCGGACGGTACTTCTACCCCGTATCTACCCTTCATGTTACCTGAGGCTTCTACCCAGATTCTTTCTCCATCGAACTCCGATACTACAACACCTCTCAAGACCGGTGTCTTCAAGTTAGTACCGTTTTTCTTCTTTTTCTTAGTATTATTCTGTTTCTGAAAGTACTGTGGAAACTGTATCTTTTGTCTCTTGTTTTTCTGGCGTTTCTTGCCCTTTTTCTCTTCCTCGACGTCAGATTTATCTTTATTATCTCCCATTTTATTCTTCACCTTTCTTCTGAAATCCTTCAGATAGTTTCTCAACAGAGAAAACCATTCCATCTTTCACAGTTAACCTTATGGATTTCACCTTTATAAAAACAGTACCGGTCTTTTGGAGTAAAGATAACCTTAAAAATTTCTGTAGTGAGAAAGTTTATGTGGATTTAAGATGAAGGATGATGAAATTAAGCAGTTAGAGAAAGAGATTGATCTAAGAAACGAACAGCTTGAACAGTTTAGCAGCACTGTAAGCCATGATTTAAGAAATCCTCTAAACCTAGCAAAGGGTTATCTTGATCTAGCAAGGGAGAGCGGAGATGAAGAAGACTTTGAAGAGGTTGAGGAAGCCTTGGAAAGGATGGAGAGGATTATAGAAGACTTGATATTTGTGTCACGTCAGCCGGAAAAAGTACAGAAAGAGCAGTTAGACCTGAAGGATACTCTTGAAAATATAATAGATGAATATAAGGAGGAAGTTAACAGCATTAAGGCTGAAGAGGTTCAGATTAAAGCTGATAACAGAAGTATGGAGAAGCTTTTAGATAACTTGATTTCTAATTCAGTAAAACATAATGATACGGACGTAGATATCCAGATAGGTACGTTAGAAAACGGTTTCTACTACGAAGACAACGGGAAAGGTATAGATCCGGAGATTAAGGATAGCATCTTTGAGTACGGTTTCAGTACCTTGGATGGCGAGAAAGGTTCAGGATTATCCGTTGTAAAGAGGATATGTAACGCCCATGGATGGGATTATAGCCTAACTGACTCTGAAGAAGGAGGGATCAGGATAGAGTTCTATAGAAATGAAGATAACTGAAGGATTGATAAAAATAGATTAATTTAAGAGCTGGTAGTTATCCGATCTGTTTCTCTAGGTTTTCAATTTTTTTCTGAAGCTCCACGTATTTCTCTTCATCTTCTAGCTCTGATTCCATCCTGTTATCTTTTAGAAGTTTTCTCTTAGTCTTCAAGGACTCTAACCTCTGTGCCTTCTCAGTACGTTTGTTCTGATTTGCTATATCTTCTATAACTTCTTCTAGGTCTTCTTGGGATACCGGCTTGGTTAGATAGTTCTGTATATCCATATCTAGGATGTCAATATCCGGTTCCGCGGCTGTTAACATAATTATATGTTTGTCTTCAAGCGTTCCGCCTGCAGCATCTATTATTTCGGAGGCGTTCATATCCGGAAGGTTTCTATCAAGTATTATTATATCTACATCAGAGTTAAGCTTCTGTAAAGCTTCCGCACCCTTTGTTGCGGTATCTACCTCGTGAATATCCTCTAGCCAACGGCTATACATCTTTGCCTGTGTCTCATCGTCCTCTACAACTAATAAATTAAACTTATGTGTGTCTGAGACGTGTTTCTCACCCCATTTCAGAGCTTCTTCAAGTATCCCGGACATCTCTCTACCTTTGGAAGAAAGTTTGTAGACCTTACCATCTTTTTCATCATTTTTTATAATAAGATCTTTCTCCGTTAGATCTTTGAGACTGCCGGAAAGAACCTTGTTAGATATTCCATCAATATCATCTTTTATATCCTTGAAAGAAGCTTTATTCATATCTAAGAGACTGTAAAGTATCTGAGAGTGCCATTTCTTTGATATCTGTTGTATGCTCTCCCTAACTAGCTCTCCGTCTGACTCGTTCTGCCGGCTCATCTCCATGTTAGAAGCTGTGTGAAGAATAGTTTTATAAGTAACTTAAACAGATGAATACATTTTTACTTTCCCTGTCAAGTTACCATTTGGAAAAGAACCGGTTACAGCTGTTTCAATCGTTTAAATAAGGGATAAGGAGAAGTATTTCTTAAAGGTGGAAAAGCTAATGAATATCGGAACAAAGCTAGGCCAGTGCATGCTCTGTGGTCAAAACGTCAAAGACAAAGAGAGATACATAGTCTCTGAGGACGGCTACTGCCATAAGTCCTGTCTGAACGGCAGCGAAATTATGGCATAGCCAGTAACCTATATTTTTAATCTTCGATGAGGCTCTCAATCTGGTAAGTCTTGTCACACTGAGGATAACCTTCACAGCCCCAAAAGTAACCGTACCTTCCTTCTTTTATCTTCATAGGCATACCGCACTCCGGACAGCCTACATCCCTCGGCTCTTTCCCCTTATGTTCTTTACAGACGGGCTGGTTCTCCGAGTTTGTCTTCGTGGCGTTCTTTCCACAGAAAACACATTTAGACATCTTTGTCTCAGGCTTGTTCATAGAAAAATTAATGTTCCACAATACTTTAGAGTATGACAGTTTACTCATTTACGGTAATTTCCCATCTTGCTCCGTCCGAATACTTATAATCGATATCCCAGCCATGGGACTTTACAACCTGGTCTACGATAGATAATCCGAATCCTGTGCCGTTTTGATCAGAGCTGACACCGAAATCAAATATCTTATCCTCTATACCTTCAGGAACGCCTGGTCCGTCATCTTCAACAAAGAAACCTCTTCTCCCAGCTTCCGGAGCCCTTGTACTTGTATGCATAGGCTGTATAGGCCCAACAGTAACCTCGACATCTTCTCCACCGTGATCGATAGAGTTACTGTACAGGTTCTCCATCAAACTCTTCAGTCTTGGTTCATCCGCTTCAATACTGATATCACCTATAACATTCAAAGATGAATCCTCTGATTCTACATTTTCCCAACAGTCAGAAGCTAAGCTATCCAGCCCTACCGTTTCGGTCTCATCTACCGGAAGACCTACTTCTTCATACTTTAAAGCATACTCTATAATCTCTTCCATTCGCTCAGTAGAGCTTTCCATATGATCTAAATATGTCTGAACCTCAGGATTTTCCTCAATATACTCTTCTGAAAGATCTCTTTGAAGTATATCTACATAAGACTGTAAAACGTTCAAAGGGTTCCTAAGATCATGTGAGACGATACTTGCAAAGTTTTCAAGTAGTTGATGTTCTTGTTCAAGCTTTTTTCTACTTTTATGTAGTTCTTGTTCGGTTCGCCTCTTTTCAACCTTGTTCGATATCTCATTAGAAAGTAGGTCTAAAGAACCGGAGCCTCCTTTCTTCACATAACTATCCACTCCTAGAGAAACAGCTTCAGCTGCTATCTCCTCACTACCTTTGCCTGTATAAAGCAGGAAAGGTATATCTTCATACTCTTCCTTAATATCTTCGTATAGATCCAGACCGTTCTTCTCCGGCATGTTGTGATCCGATACAATTACGTCATACTGTTCCTGTTCCAGTAGATCTTTCGCCTCTGTAGGATCTGAAATAAAATCTACAGTCCAGCCGGACTCCTCTTCCATATAGCTTTCCATTAGCTCTCCAAGACTTTCATTATCTTCTACATAAAGTATATCTATATCTTCGACCAATTTTATCAAGTAAAAGTTTGAATACCAAAATATAAATACTCTGTTTCTGATTAAATATATAGAAATAATTTTAAATAGTTAATAAGTTTCTCTAAACTTTCTATGTATCTCAACTAGCTCACCAAGTTTAAATTCGTCAAATCCTTCTTCAACAGATCTTCTGTCTATAAGCTCGGATAAACTCTCTATAATATCTTTCTTTAATCTCTCTTTTTTACCTGTCTCCAACCAAACCTGGTGTGTAAGATCCATTGCGTCCAGCTCGGAGCTTTCTATATAACAGAGACCTATCCTAAGAGCAGTAGATATAACCGCGGATTCATCCGGCAGAAGCCGATCTTCATCCACAGCGTCCTCAATCCTATTTTCAAACCAACTGACCGAGGACTGATAGCCTCTTTCAGCCTGATACTTATCAGAGGTATCGTTTAAAGTTAGGTTTTCAGCAGTATTGAAACCGTTCTGTGAGTAAATGACACCCTGTTTCATAAATTTGTAATTAAGATTCTTTAATTTAAAATAGAAAGGAGAATATTCCGATAGTTCCGGTAAACATAAAATATAATATGTTATAGCCCGCCTCGACTCTTCTCAGACTTTTTCTCCTTCACATAATCTGATGCATTGAGTGCAGCCTGACATGCCTGGCCGCCCGATACTATCAGCTGCTGCGCTCCCCATTTTACCACATCCCCTGCTGCGTAAAGCCCATCAACACCGGTCTCGAGATCCTTGTCAACTACTATATGACCTGAGTCGTCTTTATCTACTAGATCGGTTATATCCGAGTTAGGCACAGTACCTATCTCGATAAAAGCGCCGGTAACCTCCAGCTCCTGTATATCACCGTTATCATCTTCATACCTCAGGCCTTCCAACATGTTATCTCCGTAAAACTCGGTTGTAGAGGCACCTCTTAACACTTCAACGTTTTTCGCCTCTTCTACTTTTTCTATTGTGATCTCTTCTCCCTTAAGAATGCCTGAACGGGATAAAACATAGACTTTTTCACATATATCCGATAAGTAGACTGCTGCCTCGGTACCTGCATAACCTCCGCCTATAACAGCGACTTCTTCACCCTGGTAAAGAGGTCCGTCACATACAGCACAGTAAGCAACACCTTTGTTCTCAAACTCCTGCTCTCCAGGAACATTGAGCTTTCTACGGGACCCTCCTGTAGCTATTAAAACTGAGTAGGACTTAAAAGTATCGCCTGACTCGTTTTCCACCTCAAAAGTTCCGTCTTCTTTCCTTATATCGATCACTTTCTCTCCTTTTTCCTCTTCTACATCGTAATCCCTCATATGCTCAACATATCTTTCAGCCAAGTCCGGACCTGATATCGTTTTGATTCCTGTGTAGTTTTCTACTACGTCAGTATTGTTTATCTGTCCGCCGTACTCGTCCGCTATCACAAGCACATCCATACCGGATCTTGCTGCGTAAATTGCTGCTGTCTGGGCAGCTACCGCGCCACCTACTATTATCAGGTCTTTCATCTTATAGATATAAGCCATCCAACATTTTTAATGGATTAAGGTTATCCGAAAATAAGATGGACCGCTCCGACATAGCTTTCCTACTGAAAGTTAGCAGACCGTTCCTATGGCCGATCTTTCCCCTAGGATACATAGCAGGAGTCATCTTTTCAGGGGCCGAATGGAGCCTAGTCACAACTTTTCAGGCAGTTTTACTTTCATTTCCATACTCGCTGATGGTATACGGACTCAACGATATATACGATCAAGAAACGGATATGAAGAATTCAAGGAAAACTGATCTTGGTATAAATAGCTACAGGGAGAATTTAGTTAAGTACTCATCCTGC
Organism: Nanohaloarchaea archaeon PL-Br10_U2g16; assembly: GCA_001563995.1. Classification (GTDB taxonomy): domain Archaea; phylum Nanohalarchaeota; class Nanosalinia; order Nanosalinales; family Nanosalinaceae; genus PL-Br10-U2g16. The sequence continues at coordinate 1,145 of LKMV01000015.1, read as the reverse complement.
TTAGTGGCTTTGATGTTATTATTTAGCTCTTTTATTACAATTAACCTGATAAATCTCGCTGCAGTTTCTGGAATGATACTAGGAGCGGTTTTATACTCAGTTCCACCTATGAAGTTCAAATCCCGTCCGGTTCTTGATGCTCTGACAAACGGCATAGGTTATGTTTTAATCCCTTCAATAGCAGGATATAGCTTAGGCAGTAACATCTCTCATTTTCCGTCCGGCTTCTACTGGGTAGCTTTCTCAGTAATGGGAGCTCATCTCTACGCAGCGGCTTTAGATTACAGACCCGATAAAGAAGCTGGAGAGAAAACTACAGCAGTATTTCTTGGAAGAACCTATACCTTGGCCCTGGCCACTGTTCTTACATCAGTTTCAGCTATCTTCTCAGGAATTAAGCTTCTGGTACCTAGAACATACCTAATAGCCCTTAGCTTTGGAGGGATCGCACTTAGATGGAGGCCAGATCCTGATTACTGGATGTCCAAGGTAAACCCTTGGTACTATCTTTTTATAGCGGTAACGTATCTATTCTTCATCCAATACTACCTGTACCCTGAGACAGTTTGGACCATAAACCATATTTTATAACTCTGACCTCCGACAGTTGAAACAGTTAGCGGCGTTGGTCCAGTGGCTAAGACACGTGCTTGCCAACACTTGCTTCCTCCGGAAGTGAGTTTAAGAAAATCTTTGATTTTCGATCGGCAGATTGCACGTAACCCGGGTTCAAATCCCGGACGCCGCAAACTGCTGTCAGTTTGATCAACACAAGCCATGCCCTCCGGCGAGGGCATCTCTTTCAGGCCATTCTTTTGATAAAGATCTTTTCATAGAATATTCAAATCTTTGATTTTCGAATCCCGGAAGCTGCACTTTTTCCTCCGGAAAACGTGCTTGGAGCATCATTTTTTTTTATGATGCGCGCCGCATCGCTTTCAGCGATGCTAAGGCCGGTGATTTGGCCCTTGCAGAAAACTTGTTTTCGAACGCGGTTCAAATCCCGGACGCCGCAAAACTTCTGAAACTCATCTGTTCTTGTGATGATTGATTCAAGATTGAACCTTGTTCTGGTTTATCAACTCTCTCAACGTCAAATATAGATCTGTACTCTGTTCTTCTCTAACTAGAAACACTGTTTCCGT
>LKMV01000014.1 GCA_001563995.1 Nanohaloarchaea archaeon PL-Br10_U2g16 | reverse complement strand
TCTCACTCTCTTCAGCTCCTTCTCAATTTTTCTTAATTTTTCTCTAGAGAAAGTTGTTTCTGTCCTGTAGTGAGATGAGACAAGGTATAATCTGATAACATCTCCTGAAAACCCTTCATCCATCAGTTCCCTGATGAAAACCATATTACCCTTGCTTTTGCTCATCTTCTCTCCTTCTGCAGTCTGGATGAACTCGTTGTGAAGCCAGCACCTAGCTTGTTCAGTTCCCGTAGCTGCAAAACACTGGGCTCGTTCGTTCGGATGGTGAGGGAAGATATGGTCTTTTCCGCCGGCATGGATATCAAACTCCTCTCCCAGATACTTCTGGCCCATCACTGAGCATTCCAGATGCCATCCGGGATATCCGGTAGATTCAACGGTTTCTCCACCAACATCAAACTTTGCGTTCCATTTCATAAGATGTCCGGTTCCCTCTGCGTTTAGCCAGACAGCAAAGTCGTACTGGTTCTTCTTTTTATCATCTTTATCTACGCGGGACTCAGCCTCTTTTTTAAGCTGTTCTAGATCTTTCTTCGCCATTTCACCGTACTGATAATCCTCTGAGAACTTTTTCAGATCAAAGTATATATTTCCATCTTTTTCATAAGCATATCCGTTATCTATAATCTTCTGAACGTAATTAACCATTTCAGATATATGTCCTGTAGCTCTGGGAACAATATCCTGTCTCACAATGTTCAGAGCCTTAGTGTCTTCAAAGTATCTCTCTATCTGATCCTCAACCAGCTCCATAGGCTCCAGACCCATTTCTTTAGCTCTCTTCTCAACCTTGTCCTCTCCCTGATCGCCATCATCCGTTAGATGGCCTACATCAGTAATGTTCTGGACATGTCTTACACTGTATCCCTTCCATCTGAGGTAACGTGTAAGAGTATCCCATACCGCGTAAGGACGAGCGTTTCCGATATGAAGATCATCGTAGATTGTCTGGCCACATGAATAAAACCTTACTTTTCCTTCTTCCCTAGGTTCGAACTCCTCTTTCTCACGTTTCAGGGTGTTAAACAGTTTGAGAGCCATAACTTACTATAATCGGTTAAAGTTTTCAAAACTACAGTTTAAGCCAAAACATCACCAGGTTTTTTACCCTCTTCAATGTAGAGATAGATAACCACAGAAGGGAATAATGAGAGCCCAAATGCTATAAGACCAAAGACGATGTTAGTCAAAAAATATACCGAGACACCGACAGTTAGGGCTATAAGGTTGATCCTGAGTAATGCTTCTGCCAACTTTTCTGCTTCTTCATCCATAACACTTAGTTAAAAGTATGAATATTAAACCTTATCTATGAGTATAGTTTACGGTGTAATCGGATTGGTCGTAGGCTTCTTCCTCGGTATAGGAGCATCGCTTTTCCTACTTAGATGGAAGATGAAACGCCAGGTAGGAATGATGCAGAATCAGATGGAAGATATCATGGATATGACGGAAGGAATGAACCAGTCGATCCCCGATATAGATGTAGAAGAAAAAGAAGGAGAAGAGTAAGAAATTAAGATTCTCAGTTCTTATCTTCATAGAGCTCGTATCCAAAGTAGATCTGGTACAGTCCTGAGAGCCCTACAAGGATGTAAACTAAGGCCTCGGCTTCAGGAACTCCTGCTCCTTGATCTAAAAGCAGATTTACAACGTTCAGATTTTCCTCCATCAGCCTGCCTACTCCTTCTAGGCCCCAGTTTAATGCACCCACGATTACGAGAACGAACGTGCCCCAGTCGATAAAGTTTAGATCTTCCATGGCGGTAACACCCACCACCTCATAAGTTAAAAAATGTTAAAAAACTGTTGGAGGCGAGCGAATAGCTCTTTAATTCTGCTCCATCCTTTCAGCTGTTCTCTCCATCTCATCGGATATAGATTTAAGCTGCTCCACAAATGCCTCTGTCTTTGCCGAGTACTGTTCATCCATCTCTATATTTCTCAAAGCGTTTCTGGCGTGAGCTTCCTTCACCTTCGCCATATACTCTGCTTCCCCCATCATCTCATCTATAATATCTTCCAGCAGCTCTGAAAGAACGCAGTTAATCACATGAGGCACATCCCCGTCCAAAGTCTGTTCCTCAGACATATCCTCTCTTATCAGTCGTGCAATCCTCCCTTCAGAGAGTGCTAGATCATCGTTTTCAAGCTGTCCGTAATCGTCAGGTATAAGCTTCTCTAAGTTCATATGCTAATAAGGAAGGAAGAAGTTAAATTACATAACTATAGACAGTTCTCAGTGATGAACTGCTCCTCCATTTCTGTAGACTCTCTAAACTCTTGACTGTCTCTGTCTAAGATATAGATATTTTCTAGCGAAGCTTCAGGACCTGCGTGTTCCTCTTCAAGCAGGGTATCTTCACTAGCATTCTCCCAAAAATTGACACGATCGATATTTTTCCTTTCAACCGCATAGACCTTTCTCTGATGAACTCCTATGTCTTCAGCATAAAACAGTCCGTCCTTTGAGTTTGCTAGATTGCGTAGTTCTTCTCCAAAATAATCTGGCAGGCCAGAGATATTATTTATGTTTTCATAAGAATCGAGATCAGGACCATATTGACTTTTAGCAGAAAGTTCTGATGACATAGCTGTATATATTTGTTTAATTTTAAATTTGTTCACAATATAGTAATAAAAATATATTTTAGGATAAGAAATTATTTAAACCAAAATATACTTTCCTTCTAGCATATACCTCTCAATCAGTTGTCCAGCTATCTTATCCAAAACATCCTGTTTAGTAAATGTACTATCTAAATCAAGTTCTTTATCAATTCCGAACAACCCGAACCTGTAGATATTTGTCCTGTCCAACGGGTTTGGACACCATAACCTTTCTCTCCATATTCATCACACCTTCTTCGCCCGGTACAGTATCTCTGGCTGATGCAGATAATAATTTTTTATAGCTTTCACAGCAAAATAACTGATAGAGAATGGATAGAGCCTACTCTCTTGCCGAATATCTTGAATATGGCGCCGATATATTAGCCGAGAGCTTTGAATCTGCACATAGCTATCTTGAAGAAGGGAATCGGGAAATTGAGGAGAGGAAGAGCCGGCTTAATGAAAGAGTTGAGCCTCATAAGTTAAGTAAGAGGGCTGGAACCGCCGGCTTCATAGTAGGAGGATCTTCTTTCGGTGTAGCCAGCTACAGAGCGGGCGAAAAGTTAAGTCTTTACATGATAGAGAACGGTGGAGAGTCCTCAGAAGAGCTATATCCTCTAGCTATAGGAGTTGGATCTACAGCATTTATCTTATCAACATTTTATTTTGCTTACAGAGCCGGAAAAATCGGTACATTAGCCGAGGAAAAGTTATCCGAAGACGTAGAATATATCGACCTAAAGAACACCTACTCAGAGTTGAAGGAAGAGTTTGAGGAATAAATGAGAACTAAAAATCAATCTCTAACAGATCTAAGACCTCGGCCAGATTCTCTTTATCCGGAGAGGATTTGAATATCAAGGTCGATTTCTTTTCAGGGTTTATACAGCCCTTAGATATACCGTAAAGATCTTCTTCCGATCCAACATAGACCCCTTTACCAGTATAACCTTCAAGAAGTATCTCAATTTCCCCTTCTTCCTGATCTTCTCCTTCTTCCCGATCTACTTTAATCTCTGAATAGTTAGTAGTAAGCCCTCCTGAACCAGGAATAATTCCGTTATCCGGATGATTCAACTCCGTCTGAAGATCAAAAAGGAAGTCTCCAACGGATTCAGAGCTTATATTTTGTTCATAGACATCAGATCCTTCTATATAGACCATCTCAAACTCCCGAATATCTGCTTCTTCTATAGCCCTGTAAATTTCTAGAGCTTCAGGATTTTCCTTAAGATATCCGGAGTTTTCCCAGCGACTCATATCTATTTTAATTCGGAGAACCAACGGTTAAAAACCACTGCAACGTTTTACTGGTTGGATGAAATTATCTCGATGACATCCCTGTGATCCAGCTGCTGATCTGCTCCAACCTGACGGTTATCCCTACAGTTAATTCCGTGTAAGAACCCTTCACCTAGATCTGAATGGATAGTATATGCGAAGTCCTCCGCTGTCGAGCCTTCAGGCACAAGGAAACAGTCAGGCAGAATATTGCCCTCTTCGTCTCCTAATCCGTCAGCGCCGCCAGGGAATACTGCTATTACCCCTAGCTCATCAAACAGTGCTTTTTCCATCGCCTTTTGAACACCTGTTCCGCCGTGTTCATCCATAAAACTTCTGATCTTCTCCAATCCATCTTCCTTTTCATCCGGAAGATCAACTTTGATCTCAAAACCTTCATCGCCCGGATAGTAATCAAGCATATCCTGCTCAGCTCCGTTTTTTAACGCTTTCTCCGCATGGGCTGAACACGGAACGATAGTAAGATCTTCATACTCCGGATCGGATTTTATCTCCTCAAAGTTCTGCTGAGCTTTTTCCGTATCCATCTTATTGGCAGCTATAATCATAGGCTTGGTCTCCTTTCTAATCTCACGAGCCAGCTTTTTCTGTTCTTCCTCCGTCCAGCCTTCAGGTTCTAATTCAAGATCTAAAGATAATATTATCTGTTTTATCTGATTTTTATTTGTTTTAAACGCTGACATCTGGTCAGCTAGCTCTTCTTCTAGTTTTACCTCGTGCTGACCTTTTTTATTATCGTAACGTTTTATTCCTTTCTGGAGGATCTCGAAGTACCACATATCCAGCTCTTCCTCTAGGAAATCTATATCTTCTCTTGGATCATGTCCTTCCGTTGGCTCTCCTTCTTCATCCGTCTCGCCGGAGAAATCCACGATATGTATTAGTACATCGGCTTCATTCAGATCGGTTAGAAACTTATTACCCAGTCCTTTCCCTTCATGGGCTCCCGGTATAAGCCCGGCGACATCAACTAGCTTCACAGGGACGTACCGGGTGCCGTCATTACAGTATCCTACCCTAGGATCACATTCTTCATCGAACTCCGGAGCGGCGCACTGAACCCTAAGATATGCCTCACCTACCGACGGATCGATAGTGGTGAAAGGATAGTTCCCTTCATCGACCGAGTTCATAGTGGCTGCGTTGAAGAACGTCGACTTCCCTACCGAAGGTTTCCCTACAAGTCCGATTTTATAAGGCATGAAGAACTCTCATAGCCGAACTCTTATCAAGCCATAACATTTGAGCCGGTAGTTATTCCAAACAACGTTAAAACATTCCGAGGAAAAACTACAGTCATGAGGAAGCTAAAACTCCCAGGAAGAGATAAAACTAGGCCTAGGCTCGACAGAAGAGACATAGATCTGATAAAGAAGAAAGGTATTGAACGGGTGAAAGAAGACTCTAGAAAGATAATAGAGACAAAGCTCCGGGAAAAACCGGAAAATGATGGAACACAGACTCCGAGAGCCGGTAACCCTATCTACAAGGCAATGCATGCCACCAATATCAACTCAAGGGAAAAACTGTTCATGGCACACAGGATACCGGAGGAAAAGACACTTACAGATTCCCAGATAGACTCTTTACAGAGCCTGGTTATGAGATGGATAGTGCGGGAGTACAACTTCTATCAAGAAGAGCAGAAGAGTCATAGAGGACTGGATCAGTTTTGAGTTTATAAGTGAGGATAGATAATTTAATCACATGTCAAAGAGCAAAGAGAGGAAGAGATTGGAGAAAGAAAGAAATAAGTTACAAGTTAACGACAGAACCAATGGACTTAAGAAAGTAAACCAGGTATTTCTGAACTTCATTAAAGCAGAAAACAGCGGTGTTAAGACCCATGGCGCCAAAAGACAAATTTCTAATGAGGAAGAACACCTAATTAATAACATGGAACTCGTATTAGAAAACTACCTAAAACATGTTCATCCGGTATTAGAGAAAAATGATGGTAAAGCAAGATCTATTGCAGGAAAGTTGGTTGAGAACTTTGTCAGTATGAACAATGAAGTACTTAAAGAAGAACTGAAAGATTTAGCAATAAAACACAACGATACCAAGCTAGTAAAGGTTATAGATAAGAGGTACGAGCAGTACATCGGTAGTTCATAGAAGTTATTAGTCTTCGTCCCCTGTAAGTCCCCACTCCTTACCGTTTTCATCTTCAGGGAAATCTAAATTACTTAAGAACCCGGTAGTTTCTTTTTCCTCAGTTTCATCATCCTCCATAGTTTCTCTTACCTCATCATAGGTTCTTACATCTAGACCTAGACGTTGTTCAGGATCCGCAAATCTTTCCACCCGATCAAAAAGGCTTTCAGAAGTCCCAGAAATACCTAATCCATACTGAGAATCCAGAGTGGCCATAATTAGATTAGCATCGTTTACCGTATCCTCATAATTATTGGCAAACTCCTCATCGACAGTATCCTGGCCTTTGGCCCACTGATTAAAGTATATTCTAGTTCTTGCAATCAGTTTCTCAGGGCTATCATCAGAAAGAGGATCAAGAATATAATCTTCAGGCTTTTTGACTTTGTCCCTTTTATCATGTTGAATCTCTTCAAATCTATCGTAAACATCATCCATTACCGAAGCTAAAGCCTCTACATACAGTTTAGCCTTAGTTTCATTAAAATCATATTTTTCTTCAAGATCCATAATATTAAACTGATGGCCAATCTTATAATTATGACTTCTTGGTAACATAAATCCGAAACAGATTTAAAGATTTCTAGAAAATACTACGTTATGAAAGACATAAAGAAGAAGTTAATCACAAACTACCGAGAAGAAGGATCCGGGAACCTTGCACCTGTAAAAGATGATATTCTAGAACTTGGTCAAGATACAGATATAGAAGACCTCTTCTCAGAACTTATCGATGAGCTAGATCATAGTAGATCAAAGGCAAGGGCTGCAAAAGACTATGCAAACCTCTGTAAAATATTTGAGATACAGCCTAGCGATGAATATCTGGAAGAGGTAAGAGAGATAGGAGATGAGGAAGTAGACGAATTATACAGAGAATTATCAGAAGATTACTAGATAATCCCTTCAGACTCCAGATGTTCTACTACTTCATCCTGATCAATCTCTTCCTCTTCACCGGATTCCATATGTTTCATAGTCACTTGTCCTTTCTCCAAATCCCTTTCGCCAACAATTAGAACCCTTTTAGCATTAACTGAGTCGGCATAGCCTAGCTGTTGACCGAAGCCTCTTCCAACCAAATCTGTTTCCACCTTAAGACCTTCTTTCCTCAACTTTCTTGCATAATCCAGTCCTTTCTCACGTACAGAGTCGGAGACTGTCAGTATGTAGACATCAGTCTCGACATCCTTTACAGGATATCTGCCTTCTTTCTTCAACAGCTCAATCACAGGAGAATAACCGAAACCGAATCCTACGGCAGGAACATCCCTGTCACCGAACTCTCCTACAAGCTCATCGTAACGACCTCCACCGAAAAGAGCTCTCAGCTCCCCTTCGGAGTCAAATGCCTCGAAAACTAAACCTGTGTAGTAAGCTAGCCCTCTGACGATCGACAGATCAATCTCACACATTTCCGCCACGCCGTAAGACTGTAATGCGTCCGAAAGGGACTCCATCCTGTCAACTTTGTCCTGTACTTCTTCCGGCGCTTTCTCACGTAGCTCATCTATCTTCTCTGATATTGGGCCTGATACATCTGTTACCTTGTCAACCTGTTCAGCTTCGTCTCTTGAAAGGCCTCGGTCCATTAAATCCTCCAAAAACTCCTCCTCAGACATTTTTTCCTTATCATCAATAACTTTCATCGTTTCCTCGGTGTTCTCTATACCCTGCGACTCAAGAATAGATTCGAGAAGGCTTCTATCATTAATAAGAAACTCTACCCTCTCTTCCAAATCCAGCTTCTTAAATATAGTTGCTGCTGCTGCGATAACCTCTGCATCCGCCTCAACTGACTCTACACCGAAGATATCGAAATCTCCCTGTCTGAACTCTCTGTCTCTGCCTCTTGTTACATCCTCATACCTCCACCTCTTTGAGGTACAGTACCATTTCACAGGAGTCTTCAGATCCTTCCTTTTCTGTACAAGCCTAGCTCTTGTCGGAGTCTGTTCTGGTACAAGCGTTACTTCCGACCCTCCTTTGTCCTCAAAGGCGTACATTTCATCAGTCACAGAGTCTTCCTCCTTCTCAGTCCATAGCTGCTGTCTTTCAACAGTTGGAGGATCTATCTGTCTAAACCCGAACTCTTCAGCCGTTTCATCCACGGTTTCAATTAAGTACTTCCATGTCGCCCACTCTTCAGGATACCTATCATACATCCCCTTCAGAGATTCAAGATTGATGTTAGCCATTTTTGATTGCCTCTATTGGTAGATTCTTTCCTCTACCTTTTCAAGCCTTACTGATTTGAAACCTAAGATATCCGGATAACTCTGTCCAAACAGTACAGGGACAAAGCGTTCTTCTGAAAAAAGAGCACCCCCTACTTCCAGTTCTGCGATGCATTCACCTTCTTCCACGGTTTCAAAGTTCTCTACCTTCAACTCCGGATTTTCTGTCGGTCTGTTTTGAGTAGAATAGACGCTGTATATTTCGGGCTCTGATCTTTGAACTTCTCCTTCTAAAACTCCGTTATTTACCAGGAACTGTTTAAGAATAATTAAAGCATCTTCAACGGCTTTTTCAGATCCTTTCGGCCCGACTTCTACCTCTACACCGCCATAAATGTTAATCCCGCATCCCGGCGTGTAACTAATTTCAACAGCCCTATCCAAATTAGTATCCCTTACTGTCTCTACCGTTTTCTCATCAAACCAGGTAAAAAGAGCAAAGGGAGAAGGAGACACTTCTGTCTCATGTATATCCAGTACTTTCAGATCCTTCAGCTCTTCTACCAGTTTGGCCGCGGTTCTTTCTTCATAGCTGGGAGATTCAACCTCTCCAGGAAAACTTCGGTTCAGATCCGTATCTATGAACCTTTTTCCTTCTTTGTAAGCTTTCTGGTTTGCAAATACAAACTTCACGGCTTTTTTAAAATCCGGAGAGGAGTTTAAGAGATCTTCAACAGCTTTTTTCCCTGCTGTTTCATCTCCGTGTGTGCAGTACACTACAGCTATCTCCGGATCGCCTTTACCTTTTTTAGTCACTTTCATTCTAACTCCTCCTCTACTTCTCTCCATAGGTAGACCCTTTCATCCGATCCTGGCTTTCCCACATAATCTACCTCCTGTAACACAGGTTTTTCTGCAATTCCTTCTTTGTAAGTGAAAACTTCAAATCCTAAGTCGTTATCCAGGCCTAGTTTAGGAATGTTCTCTCCGCTCCACTGCGTCCTTTGCATCACCCTCGAGATGTCATCCCTATCCGTAACTTTATCTAAAAGCTCTTTTTCAAGCGTTTTTCCAACTCCTTGGCCTCGGTACTCTGGCATCACACCTACTTCATCGATCATAAACGTTTGTCCATCATATAAGTCCTGATCGGACTCATATAGCTCTTCCGGAAACTTTTGATCTACATCTACGTTCTCTGGATCTACACGGTAACCCCATGCAAACCCTACGACTGCTCCATTATCAACCGCCAGTAGACCTTCATAATCCTGTTCAGAGGTCCATTCTAGGAAACCATCTGCTGTCTTATAGTCCCAGTTCTCATCATAGGGCGAGTTCTGATCTGTAAAGATGGTTTGAAAACTTCCTATTAAAGAAGACCTTCTAACTGAGTTCTTTTCGAGAGGATAATCGGTTTCATCGTAATCAAAACCAAAATCTTCAAATTTAATCATCTAGAACCACCTCCAGCTTGTCTCCATCGTATTTGAAGCTTTTTACTTTATCTAAACTGTTCAAGAACTCCAAAGCTTCTTTTTCCGAATCCATCTTCTTTTCTATCAGTCGACCAATCTTGACAGAGATGGATATCCTATCCCCGGAACCAATACCTAATCTTTTCCTTATCCTGGCAGGTATGGTAACACGTCCTTTAGAATCGATCTTTCCTGAGAACCTTACAGAACCTTGGGTGAACCCGGCCACCCTTAGTTGAGGAGGCCTTACTAGATTTAGAAATAAAGCTATCTAAAAGGTTTTGAGACTGTTTACCGTAACTTTCATTCTCCTGCTTTGAGGAGGTTAGAACCACAGATTCTTTCGAAAGTTCCGGTTGTGTTTTTTCTCCCTTTCGAGAGATGATCGTATTCACCTTGCATTGTCAATCACGTCTTGTACAACAGTATAATGTCGCTGAACTTATAAACCGATTTGGGAAAGCCGTGGGATTCTTATCGGTTCCGGAATCATCTTTCTATAGATGAGCTCGGAAAAAAACTCTGGAAAGCTGGAGGTTATCACAGGATGTATGTTTGCAGGGAAGACAGAGGAGCTTCTAAAAAGGCTGAGACGTGCTGAGATATCAGGCCAGGAAGTAGAAATATTTACTCCAGAGATAGATGACAGATACGAAAGAGAAAAGATACAGTCTCATAACGGCAACGGTTGGGAGGCCCAAGTTGTAACCACGGATGAAGAAGGTATTGAAACCATCTCAAAATCAGAAGCAGATGTTTTAGCGATAGATGAGTTCAACTTTTTCAATAAATCCTTTATCGAAACAGTCCAGCAGAAAGCAGATGAAGGGAAGAAGGTCATACTATCAGGACTAGACCAGGACTTCAAGGCTGAAGCTTTTAGTCCTATGGATACTGCTTTGGCTGTGGCGGACGATGTTGTGAAGCTTTCAGCAGTATGTGAAGGATGTGGTGCTGACGCAACCCGAACACAACGGATAATAGACGGTGAGCCCGCGCATGAGGATGACCCTCAGGTCGTAGTGGGCTCGGATGAAAAGTATGAAGCCAGGTGTAGAAACTGTCACACGGTCAGAAGAGGGTAGATAGACATGGGAGACTTCAATGAACATGTTCTGTTTGGTTTATTAACGGCTTTTGTCACCCTTTATCTTTTGGATGGATTTTTCACAGTTTCCGGTATCGAAATAATAGCTTCGGCTTCGGCATTACTTCTAGGATCTGTACTACCCGATATAGACCATAAGAAATCTAAGATACATAGATCGGTAAGAGCCGTCCTCAGCTTATCTATCGGAGTATTAGTAGCTACCATTTTCGGACCGAAACTTTCCTATCAACTGCTTATAGGAATCACTGCCTCTTCCACGGTTTTCCTAAGCTTTAAACTTGTGAAAATTAGGCATAGAGGATTTACACATTCTATATCTTTCCTGGCGACTGTGTCATCAATAACCGCAATAATATCAGTTATTAGCTTTGATTCCTTTGTCCCGGGTATAGCTATGGCCCTGGGGATTAGCTCTCATCTGATTCTGGATACAGAGTTCAAACTAACCTAGTTTATATCAGCTACATCTTCCATTGTGGCCTTTCTGGAGTCTACATTGTCCGTGCTTGAAGGACTGGTAACGCCGGGAGTCGTGTACAGACTGACACCCAGTTTCTTGGAAAGGCTTTTTCCTAAGGACTTGCCGGGCTTGAACTGCTCTTTCTCAATCTTGCTTATCACAGATTCTTTTTCATTCAGCTCGTTGGAAAGCTCTTGGATTGTCATACCCTCTGACTCTCTTGCTTCCTTCACTTTCTGACCATAATCCGGTACCAGAACCTTATCCTGGCTTCGCGATCTTCTTTTTCTGGACTTCTTTTTCTTTCTCTTCTTCTTTCCGGAGCTCTTTACCTCTTCCCCTAGTTCAGAACAAGAATCACATACTTTTAGTCTTGATCCTTCGATTTTAACTTTTTTCAACTCATTTGAAGAACTTCCACATAGCTCACATGATGACATTTTTTTCACGGTTCTAAATAGTTAATTTTACTGTGTTTCAACTAACCAAAAATAACGATGTTATTATTTAATAACTTTCGATATTACCCGAACCAAAAAACTAGTTCCAGCCATTAAGCTTGTTCATCATAACCCCGTAGAAAGCTGAAACCACTGAAAGACCGATAAAGAACATAGCCAGGTACAGAAAAATCTCCGGAGAGAACGAGACAAGCTCGGGTGTCGCTGTAGCTGTCTCGGAAGCGGGTTCTGCGGCTTCAGGACCGTCCATATATACTTCTAAATCATCGGCAGAGTCCTGTGACTGAAACTGTCGGGAACTTCTCTCAAGTAAACCAAAGCCTCCTAAAGTTATAGCCGAGATAGCTGTTAAAGCTGAAGCGGTTAATGAAAACTTAACATTTCTCTCTTTCCCCTTGACAATGTCCTCGGCTTTCCTAGTCGGCGAGTAAGTCACTCTTCTCCTTTCATCCTCAGAGGTTCTCTCTACGAGACCTGCGGACTCCAGCTTTTTTAGATGGGAAGACACCGTAGACTTTGTCTTACCGATCTCATCACTGATCTTTGTAGGCGTGGACTCCCTATCTATAACCTGGTTAAGTATCTCTATCCTGGTTGGAGATGATAAAGCCTTGATCGATTTGAAATCCAGTTCCATAGTTAAGAACAGCAACAGTAGCTTTTATCTTTTTCATACTCCGTTCGACCAAAACCGAACAGTTGGAAAACTAGCTAAAGGTTATAAGACCCGGCTACTGAAGAAAGTTTATGTGTTTTCTATCCATCGACATAGGAGCCACCAACACATTAATCGGTTACGGAGACCAAGAGTTCGATTTTATAGAGAAGACAAAGACGGAACAGTTCCTAAACGAGATCGAAAATTTTATAGAGAATAAACTAACCGATGAACAGTTAGATAATTTAGAAGAAGTTGCGGTAGCTGTGGCCGGCCCTATGGACAGGGAGAAAGGTGTTTTCTACCCTCCAAACATCGAAATAGATCAGGTGGATATTATCACACCATTGGAAGGTTTCGGAGATGTTAAAATAGTCAACGACTGTACGTCCGCTGTTCTAGGCGAGTATACCTACGGCGACCATAGCACAGAAAACCTTGTCTATATAACGATCTCAAGCGGGATAGGTGCAGGAGTTATTATAGACGGCAACGTTCTTGAAGGCTGGAACGGGAACTTCGGCGAGGTAGGGCATATGGAGATAGGAGATAGAGGTTTAAAATGTGGCTGTGGCGAAGAAGACCACTGGGAAGCATACTGCTCCGGAAACAGCATCCCTAAACTGGCTGAAGAAGTCGCAGGAGAGGAGTACGGAAACGCCTTGGAATTATTTGAAGAGTACTACTCCGGCGACGAAAAAGCAGAAAGGGCAATCGATGAGATAAACAGATACAATGCCAAAGCTGTCACCAACATAGTTAACCTGTACAACCCGGAAAAAATTGTAATCGGAGGAGCAGTAGCCCTGAACCACCCTGAAGAAGTAGTACAACCTTTACAGAACCTAATTAAAGACAGGACTATCAACGAAGAACCCGAAATCGAGTTATGTGCGCTTGGGGAGCACTCAGTTCTTCATGGACTAAGAGCTTCATGCAGGCGATAAGCTTGTGCTACAACGTTAATATCTACCGTCAAAGCCCCTACCTATAAAAAAGAGCAAAGATAAATATTACTTGGTGAATTCAAAGCATGGTAGACGTACTGAAAAAGTCCGGAGTCCGTGACGCTGCAGATGGAGTTAACGTAGGAAGCGATTTCTACGAAGCTCTAGACGACAGAGTAAAAGGAATTATTGAGAGAGCAGTCGAAAGAGCAGAAGAGAACGGCAGAAGGACAGTCAAAGCAAGAGACGTGTAATATCGTCTCTCAATGTGTGGGGGAGAGGCATAAGAGCCTCCTCCGACTATTTTTATTCTATAGATTCTAATTAAGCTGTAATTTAAGAGTTTCAAACATTATAACCGACTTAATTAAGCCTTAACATCCATGTCTTCAAAAGGAATATTTAGAGAAGTTTTTTCTGCTCCGTTGACCATTACAACTGAAACAACCATAGATTCTTCTGAACTTTTAACCATAAACTCTATGTCCTCAACCTCTTCGATTTCATCTTTTGTTAACGGAAGCTGCTCGCTTGCACCTAAGACTTCTAATCCCAGAAAATTACCTTCTTCATCCAAATCTACAATAAAATTAGCAATATCTATACTTCTCTGATAGTTATCATAGTCTCTACACTCAAAAACCGCTATATCGTCTTTTTTATGATAATGAAAGTTTTTCATACAGTTCCCACAGTTAATCTATTTGTTCCACACGCTTTTAACATAAACTTCATTACCTCCCATGTTAAAATAAATTGGTATTTCGTATATATCAGTCCCGCTACCTTTTATCGTCACCTTGTATGTCTTACTGTACCTGGGATCATCCTGATTGTTTTCCTTAACTCTTTCTAGATTTAAATTCCTGATTTTTCTTTTTACTAAGCTCATATCAATGTTTCTCTGTTTAGCTCTTCTATAAGAATGGAAATTTATCTTTATTTCCATCTTGACCGTCTCTAATTTCGAAATTACCTTATCCACCGAAGGCATACTAAAAATAGAGAAATAACTGTTAAATTTCGATTTATTAGCTTAAAACGTTGTATGCTGTATTTCTATTTCCCGTAGTTAAAGATATCTAAAATTCAGCTTCAAAGCTAGGTTATGGAACCTAAAGAAATAATAAGAATAATCAGAGATAAGGCGGATAGAGCTGAAAAGTTAGAGGAGACAGAGCTTGGAACAACCAACAAAACATTCAAGACAAGCGATGATAAGGTAATCAAGATAGAAGAAGATGAAGACATCCAACACAGCTTATCCAGGGAGATATCTGTTCTGAAGCTGCTTAACAAACAGGGTTTTTCAGTTCCCGAGGTTTTAGGCTCAGGACGTATAGATCGGAGCAGGTATGTCATTCTAAACTTTATAGAAGGAAAGAACTTGAGCCGATACTCGGACGGAAAGAGCTTCTATCAGCTTGAGGCAGAGGAAAAAGAGAGGAAGGCGGAGATGATGGGAAGAAAGCTTGCAGAGCTCCATAGCTTAACAGTTTTTGACCGTTTCGGATTGATCAGTGCAGAGAGCCAGGAGCCTAGAAAGGCAGAATGGTCGGAAGGGCTGGAGGAGATGCAGGAATGGTGGTTCTCAAATCTTAAGCAGGAAGGCTTTACTGATATCGTAAAGGAATCAAGAAATACTATTGAGAAACATTCGGACGAGCTGAACAGTCTTGACCATGGCTCGTTACTACATACAGAGTTCGATCTCAGAAACATGGTGTTTACAGAGAATGATCTCTACATACTAGACTGGGAGCTTGCATCATTCGGCGATCCTCTACTAGACCTGATAATGACCGAAAAACGGCTTTT
>LKMV01000013.1 GCA_001563995.1 Nanohaloarchaea archaeon PL-Br10_U2g16 | reverse complement strand
TATCCCGATTGCACTTGTAAACGGTGATGAAGGAATATCTCTGCTTCAGATGGATGGAGACATTACTCAGGAAACCCTTGATGAATGTCTTACGCTTGCAAAGAAAGGATGTAGAGATCTCTACGAACAACAGAGAAAGACACTGCAGGAAAACTACGAATCAATTAGAGGTGAATCGGAATAATGAAACTAAACATAGATTCAATTAAAAAGATGGTCAAAGATGGAGAAAGGCTTGATGGAAGAGATCTAGATGAGTTCAGAGATATCGAGCTAGAGACTGATTACATCAATGAGACAGCTGAGGGATCAGCACATGTTAAAATTGGAAACACTCAGATAGTTGTCGGAGTTAAGGTAGGTGTAGAGGAACCTTATCCTGACAGACCTAACAAAGGAACTATCGTAACCAACGCTGAGCTAGCTCCTATGGCTTCACGTGAGTATGAATCCGGACCTCCTCAGGAGGATGGAGTCGAGCTGGCAAGGGTTGTAGATAGAGGAATTAGAGAGTCGGAAGCTGTCGACCTAGAAGAGCTCTGTATAGAGCCTGGCGAGAAAGTTATGACGATCTTTATCGACGCACATGTCCTGAACGATGACGGTAACTTGATTGATGCAGCATCTTTAGCAGCATTGGCGGCACTGAAGTCCGGTTTCATTCCTGTTTACAATGAGGAAGAGGATGAACTGGTAAGGGATGAAAAAGAGAGGGATATCCCGCTTGATGAAGAGCCTGTAACAGTTACAGGACATAAGATCAACGGAGAGCTTCTCTGGGACACGACCGGAGAGGAAGAAGAAGCAAGAGACTCCAGGCTAACAGTTTCCATAAATGAGAGGGAAAACGTTGTTGCTATGCAGAAAGGCGACAACCAGCCTCTGACACAGGATGAGGTAATGGAGATTGTGGACAAGGCAGAAGGTAAAATCTCTGAGCTACGGCAAATTCTCGACGAAGCGGTCGAGGATTAAAAAGCTTTCTTCCTTTATTTCCTTTATAGGTGAGTTAAAATGGCTAAAAATAGATCATCCAAAAGATTCGGAGCCAGATATGGAAGCAAGATTAGGCAAAACGTAGATGAAGCAGAGAAGGAACATGAAGGCTACGAGAGAATAGCAGCAGGTATCTGGAAAGACAAGGAAACCGGAGAAAAAGTAGCTGGAGGAGCTTACAGACCTGATACAGGTGCTCAAGAAATTCTTAACAAGGCTCTGAAAGTAGATACCGAAGAACTTGAAGAAGCAAAAGAAAGAATCGAGGATGAGTGATAAAGATGACAGAAGAGACCGAAGAAGATGTAGTTGAAGACGAAGCTATAGAAGAAGAGGTTGAAAAGAAGGCTTCCGGCTATACATGTGTAAACTGTGAATCCGATGTAGATATAGATCCTGTGGAGGAGAAGGTAATCTGTCCTAGCTGCTCTCACAGAGTGCTTTTGAAGAAAAGACCTGAGACACAGAGAACAGTAGAAGCTGTATGAATGCCTCGGAGATAAGTTTTGACCTGGAAAGGCCTGAAAATACGGCAGAGATTATAGGAATGAGTCTAGAGTCTGATCAAAAAGTTGTTTACGATATTGAATCTGATGGGGAAACAGTTACGGTCAAAACCGAGACGGAAACGTTAGGAGTACTCAGAGGATGTACGGATACGATGTTTAGGTTAACTATGTTAACGGATAAAATATACTCAAGGTGATTAAAAATGGACGAAGATGCACAGCAGATGATGATGGAAATGCAGCAAAATCAGCAGCAGATGCAAGAAGTTTTACAGCAGAAAGAACAGACTGAGACAGAGCTTCAGGAATCAAGGAAGGCTTTGAATGAGCTTGATGAAGACTCTGGAACAGTTTACCGTCAGGTAGGAAATATCCTGGTGGAAAAAGATAGAGATCAGCTGGAAGACGAGCTAGAAGAAAAAGTCGAAGACCTAGAAGTCAGAAAGAAAAGTCTAGAAAAGAAAGAGAAGAAACTTCAGGACAAGTTAGAGGAAGCACAGAAACAGATGATGGGAGGTCGGTAATATGGGAAACCCTTCGGCAGTAGCCGCCAGAATGAGAGATATGGCTGAGAACAACTCCATTCCTTCTAACGTTGCTGACATGCTGGAGAAAGCAGCTGATCAGCTGGAGGAAGAGGACAAAGAACTATCTGTAAGGGTTAACTCCGCCGCTTCCATACTTGATGACATAAGCAATGACCCTAACATAAAACAGCATACGCGTACCCAGATATGGAACATGGCATCAAAGGTTGAAAACCTAGATTAATCATTACCTATAAAAACATCCAGAGACCATTTCAAACTAAGAGGTAACGAAATATGGCGTTAGATTTTCTGAAGTCAAAGAAGAACAAAGACAATGAACCCGTAATAGAAGATGATTTTGTAGAGCTAGATGCTGATATGGTTGAAAAAGAAGAGAAAATAGTAATAAGGGCAGAGACATTGAGCGAGTTTAAGGATGTTGAAAAGGTCCAGGAACATCTTCGAAATGACAGAATTGTCTGGGTGAATATCAGACCTCTTAAGAACAAGGATATGACGGATCTAAAGAGAGCTGTCAAAAGGCTGAAGAAGACAGTAAAGGCTGTAGATGGAGATATGGCAGGAGTAGATGAAGACTGGATTATCACATGTCCTGAGTATGCAACGATTGAAAGGACAAGTGACAAGGTCGAAGGCTGAGATACTTTATCTGTTGTAACTTGGAAGAAACATATTTATAAGTATTCTTTCACACAACTGTATATGTCTCTCGACCCTGCAGAGAATTATGAGGTAGGAACTCCTAAAAATATTTTTGATGATGTAACTTATGACAGAGGTTTAGAATCAGAGCTTAGGAGAGATGTTGAGGTTAAAGATAAGATAGTTCTTGACCATTCTGTCATATTTGATTACTTGTTCAAAAGGGGAAGGATGGGTATGAACTCATGTAGAATAGAGGGGAAAACAGTGGATATTGAAACTTTCCGAGATGTAGAGGATGTTTTGGAGGACTTTCACGGGCAAATATTTATACCAAGTAATACAAAGGAAAAAGCTAGGAAAAGATATGAAAATAGATACTATGATGATCTAAAAGAAGGAGAATTTGAAGAACGACTTTCAAAAGTTGAGAGGAACGTATATAGATTTAGTCCGGATCATTTAGATCCTGATGAAAAGGTTTATGATCTACAAGACCTAGGCAAGGAGGACAGAGGCATAGCAGAGTTTGCAAGAAGGAGCGGTTCTCTAATTTTGACATATGACTCTGATTTTGTCCCTACAGAAGATCTTTACGAGGTTACAACGCCGGCTAAGTTCCAAACCGACTAGTTTTAGGCATGTTTCTCTATTCCTAGTTGGTCTTTGACCCTCTTCAGTTCTTCTTCGAGGTTGGCTATCTTGTCCTGGACATCTCCGATTCCGAACTTTACAAAGTCTTCTACACATTCTTGGCAGTAAATCTCTCCGTCAAACTCTATGGCGTTTTCGGGAAGTCTACCTTTGTCTTCTCCTCCGAAGTCTATCATCTTGTCACAGACAGCACATTTTTTCTCATATACCATAAATTAGCTTTCCACTGCCTGTTTAAGAAGTTTCGGACTAGTTAAGCCTTGAGATCTCCAGGTTCTGAGGTGCCGAAGTGTCTATGTGAAGGGCTTTGTGAAGAGTTGAAGCTAACTGGAAGCATTTCTTCTCCTCTCCGTGGTTTGTAAGCACCCTGTTTGGAGAAGAACGTAGATTTCTACAGAAGTTGATTATCTGCTGTCTGTCGCTGTGAGCTGAGAAGCCTGAGATGCTGTTAATATCCATGTTCACCTCTACCTCTTCCTCATTGATATTTATCTTTCGGCTCCGTTCTGGATCTTTCTTCCAAGCGTGCCTTCAGCCTGGTATCCTACAAAGATAAGAGAGTTTTTCTCTTCAGGTGCCAGATACTTCAAGTACTCCATTATCGGACCTCCGGTAACCATACCCGAGGTTGAAAGAATTACACATGGACCTCCTTCAATAGCTTCCTCTCTCTCGTTATAACTGCCGATCGAATGAAGGTTTTCTTTCAAGAATGGAGAGTCATCGTCTTTCATTATCTTTTTCTGGACTTTTTCGGAGAGATACTCCGGGTAAGCTGTATGCATAGCGTTAGCATCTTTAATCATGCCGTCGATGTATACAGGATAGTCGAAGTAATCCCTTCCTATCTCATCCGCAAGCATTCCAAGGATCTCCTGTGAACGTCCGATAGCGAAGACAGGTACAACTACCTTTCCTCCTTTGTTCAATGTCTGTTTCATCTTTGAAAGGAACTTTTTCTGAGCCTTTTCACGTGGCTGTTGCTCGTCGTTGTTACCTCCGTAGGTCGCCTCTGTGACCATGGTCTCAACCCTCTGGAAGTTCGTGTCCGCGGGCCGTAACATCTCAGAGCTGTCGTAGTTGTAATCGCCCGTGTACAGGATATTGTGGAGGCCCTCGCCCACATGTATATGACATAAAGCGCTTCCAAGGATATGTCCTGCGTTTCTCATTGTTAGACGCATATCCGGTGTGATATCGGTAACCTCTCCGTACTCCGGTGTGATAGTTCTCTTCACAGCTTTCTTGATATCTGAAGAGTCATAAGGAGCGCTCTGGTTCTCCTTGTGTGAAATACTGATATAGTCCAGGGTCTGCATAATCATCATGTCTCTAGTTGGCTTAGTACAGTATAATGGACCATCGTACCCCATTTTATACAGGTAAGGGATCATACCGGCGTGATCCATATGTGCATGCGATAGAACTACTGCATCAAGGTCTTGAAGGTTTAGCTCTGGTGCATTTAGGTAAGGAAAGTTTTCTGTACTTCCCGGCTCTGCTGAAGGATTGATACCGCAGTCAAACATGACGTTAGACTCTTCTGTCTGTAATAGGAAACATGATCTTCCTACCTGTCTACATGCTCCAAGGCTAGCAAGCCTTATCCATTCCTCTCCAACTGATTTATCAAGTCTTATTTTTTCCCCTACATCGTGGAGAAACTGTTTTCTGAACTCAGGATCTTCCACCGTAAGTTCACGGGCTCTGTCAACGATCTTGGAGTTTATCGAAGGCACTCTCTCGACCTGAGGACTCCAAAGGGTTTTCTCCTTTATCTCCTCCAGTCCGCTACCTCTGTTCCCAATTACGTTGCCAGGGTTCTCTGCCCTTATGATGACTTTTCCAAGCGAAGGCTGGAAGATAACTTCTTCCACACCTGCTTTGTCATCTATAGTATCATTTATAATATCTTCTGCAGTTTCAGGAGACTTGAAAAGCTTTGAGGAAGGTCTTACTTCCACTCTTTTTTTCAGCTCTGATACCATCTTTTTTACTGTTTCTGAGTTATCTAAAAAGAAATCTTTGCTGTCTGTATAAATTACAATATCGGATGCTTCAAACCTTAGATCCGATACATCTGCTGTTGTTGGCAGAAACTGTTTTACGTCTTCTAGTTCTTCCATTAGATTGAACCTCTGTTTAAGTATAAGATTAAATTATAGATAATAAATTTGGAGGAGAAAGAGTTACTCCAGCCTCTTCTTGACTTCTTTCTCTTCCAGGATGTTGAATCCGTCCTCTGTGATCTCTGCTACCACTATTCCGTTACCGGATGCGGTGTCTCTTTCCATAGCTGCCTGTACAGCTCTAACTGCTAGATCCTTTGCGTCATCATGGTTTATGTCGTCCTCGTAGTTGTCCTCGAAGACTCCGTACGCCATGGTGCTTCCTGAGCCTGTGGAGGTGAACTTCTCGTTCTTCATCAGACCTCCAAGCGCGTCAAGATCGTAAAGCACTCCTTCACCGTCTTCTAGACCTCCTAATACGAACTGGTTCATGAAAGGCATCATCTTGTTTCCGTGAAGGATGTTCGCAAGTAGTGTACCTGCACCTTTAACCGTGAGCTCCTTAGTTTCAAGCTTATGAAGGTTCATCTGGGACCTCATAATCCTTACTATCTTCTGTGCATCGCCGACGCTTCCTGCAATGGTCAGGCCTAGGTTATCGTCCAGCTCGTACACCTTCTTAGCGTACTTGGACGACGTCAGATGACCCATTGAGGCCCTTCTGTCGGCTGCCATTATCACTCCTTCATCCGTCGTGATTCCAACGGTAGTGGTACCGGTTTTATATCCTTCGACTTCTTCATTCTTTTCCATTTTAGTATTCTGCATTATAAGACACCTGAGAAAAAACAGGCAATAAATCCCGCTTACATCAATAGACGGGACACCGATATTTAAATAGGTGATGAGTATCTTGGTTAAAAGCTAGTATCAGCTGCTGTCTTCTGATACCTTCCGGGCTTTATATCCTAGGATATCTTCATAACCGGTGCTAGACATCAAGACAGGGTAGAAATCTTTCTCCGCAACTAACTGAGTATCGCCGTTTTTAGCATATACGTCTCCCTTCTCAACCTTCTCGAAGTTCTCAGCTACAAAGTCGTACTCCGGTTTCTCCACTGTCTCATATACCTCAAAAAGTTCGGGATCGGATCTGCTGTAATCTTCATCTATCAATCCTTCTGCCGCTAAGAAGTTTTTTAATACAGAGTAAGCGTTCTCTTTCGCTTGTTTGGATCCTTGTAACCCGCATTCAACCGTGGTTGCGTTAGCAAAGCTGTTAATAGTTCCTATCTCAGGGTTTTCATGGTAGGTTAGTACCGAGGCACAGGAGCTTCTTGCAATTTCTAATTTTTTCTGATCTATGTCCGAGGATGCTGCAAAAATCTTATCAGTAGAATTGGTGGAATGTAGATCCAATGTTTTCATCCCTTTTATCTGCTCTAAAAGCTCAGCGGCTATCCTCTCTTCATGTTTGTTGCTATCCTTATCTCCAGGAAAGTTTCTGTTCATATCTACGTCCAGGTATCTTGCGTCCTGTTTTAACGCTTCTTCATTCGCAATTATAAGTTTTACAGCCTTTTTTGGTTCTATATCTGATTCTAAGAACTTCTCTATAGCATATCTTCCACATGGCTCATCCCCATGTATACATCCTATGATTGCATGTTCCGGTTCTCCATCTCCGACTACCTCTACTTTGATGTTTCCACCTAAACAGTTCTTAACTCAGAATAATTTTATACATAAGACTGTCCCCAGATATTTTGTAAAAATTGTTCCGGGTAAGTAGAAACTTTATAAAATTAGACCGATATATCGGTTATGATGAACCATATTGATGTAGTCGGTCGGATATATAACTTCTTTACAGCTAGCTTTAGCTATTTCTTTAGGTAGAAAGGTGCCAATTTTAAGGCCCTGTAACTCTGAAAGGTGATCAAACAATTAAACAAAGTTTAACATCTACACGGAATCAGCACGGTAATGACACCACGAAAGGTGGAAATAAATGAGTAAAACGATACAAAACTCTCTGCCTGGAGCAGATGAAGAGTTTGTGCTAGACTATCTTGGAGAGCTTTTTATGAACGAAGTACTATTGGACCAGGCAGAAGAAATCTCAAACAACATTCAGCCAATAAACGGAAATTCTGAACGTATCACATCTATGGAAGATATTGTGTTAGGTGTTGAATCGGAAGGATTTCTGACAGATGAAAGAACTAAAAAACCTGTAAGCGGCTATAGGAGAAACTTAATAGCAGGATTGGAGAATAGCAATCAAATAGCAGAAGTAGAACTAGGAGAATACCAGTTTGAAATCGGGACCGATGTTGTAAAAGGAAAGGACTGCCAAGACTCAGATCTTCTAAGTAGTCTTAAACATCGGCTTGGCCTTAATTTTCAATACATAAAGGATCAAGCTTCAGAACACGGCGCAGAGGTTATAAGAGTGGGGACAAATCCTCTCATTGACCACGAAAATCTTAAAGTAACTGATAGACAGAAGTACATCGATGTCCCAAAGGCTTACAAGGAGTTGAGAGGACAGGGAGGAACTTCTAATGATGAGTTAGGTAGGAAAGAGACTGTTGATGTTACAAATGAGCTTTTGCCTACTGCAACTGCGGCAACCCAGTTAAACATGCAGATGGGCTCAATGGATCAAGGTATAGATCTTCTTAATCATTTATACCAGCTAAGCGGATTCATCTACGCGTTCGGAGGTAACGGTAGACTATGGGACGGTAAAGATTTGTCCATAAACGATGGTAGGATTCTCGGCTGGCAGGACTCGTTTGATATCAGGGATGAAGGTGAGATACAGGACGGAGAGCCTTATGATGTTGGAGAGTTAGGAAGCTATGTCGATGACTGGGAAGATTATGTAGGAAGACTTCTAGAACAGCCAAGAATTCTCAGTGAGGACAAGTATGTTCCGGCAGCTTTTGATGTAGCAAACGGTATGTTTTGGAAGGATGCTAGACTGAAGATAGTTGAAGAAGACGAAGAGGAATACCAACTAATACTCGAGGCTCGGCAGGGCCCACAACAGCCTACGGTCGAAGAAGAGATGGGTTTAAACAGCTATGTCTTAGGAAGAGTTCTCTACAATATTGAGAATGATGAAAGCCTAATGAATATAGAGAAGGCGAACAGTAATAGAGAAACAGGGATGTATGACGGAATGGGTGTATGTCACGAGGATGGAGGCTTCCAAAAACCACAGATGTATGATACAGATGGAGAGCTTAGATGGATAGATGAAGTTCTGGAGCAGGAGCTTGACAAGGCTGAAGAAGGGCTAAAAGCCTACGGGCTTGAAACAGAGTATCTCGAACCTATTAGAAACAGGCTAGAAGGAAGCGATGAGTTTGATGAGTTAATGAATCCTTCAAGGATGTCTGGAAAAATCTTAGAAAAAGCAGAAAACCCTGATAGAGAAGATTTCTACAGAGCGGTAACCGAGAACCAGGTGAGATGAGATGGAAGCTAAAAGGTGTGATAAATGAGCAAAATGGATGAAAAAAGTTTAAAACCTCTTGATCCGGAAAGAGAAATTGCAATGGATAGACAAATTGATATAATGGCTGAAAAAGTCAAGGAGAGGGATTTTGAAGTACCTGAAGGTATTAATATTGGTATTGAAACAGAGTTTCCTCTAATTTACAAGGATCTAACTCAGGTAACTGCGGAAGACAGAGACCAGATTATAGAAGATAATGAGAATTTACAGTCGGAGGTAGGTGCCAGCATGTGTGAGGCTGCGGTAGGTCCGTTAAGAGATCTTAAGAATGTTGCACAGATACATAGGTCCTTGGAATTAGTCGAGGAAGATCTGAAGGACGAGCTTGATCAGTTAGATGTTTCAAAATTAAGATTGGGCACCAATCCTTTTGTAGCTCCAGAAAGCATCAAGAAAGGCAATGAGGAGAAGTATCAGTTGGTTCCTCAAAAGTATGATGAATTAAGGAATGAAGATGTCATAGACGAGTTCGGTAGAGAGAATACGGTTGATCCAAGGAACTCTGATATTGCAGGGATTATCTGTTCGACCCAGCTAAATCTTCAGGTAGATGAGTTAGACACAGCGGTATACCTTGCAAACATCGGCTACCAAGTTTCACCTTTTGTTGCAGCAGTTTCAGCCAACTCTTCATTTGTCGATGGGGATGACCTAGGGTTCGATGATACCAGGATGCAGATGTGGGAGATTTCACATGATGATAGAGAAAGCTTCGATGAAGAGCTTGGTGTAGGGCGTATAGAAAGTTATTGGGACGATTATGACGACTTTGTTGAAGGAATGAAAGATAGGCCTCACATACTTAATGGAGAAGTTATGGAAGATTATGCTTTGGATATAGGTGAGGGTATGTACTGGAAAGACGCGAGAATAAAAGCAGCAGAAGGTGAGGGTGTTTCAGATGAGCTACTAGTGGAGTACAGGATTCCTTCGACACAGCCTACTCCTGAGGAAGATGCAGCCATACATGCATTTTACATAGGCAGGATCTTATTTGAGGCAGAATCTGAAGGAACTATGCGGGATATAGAGGTGCCTGAAAACATGGAAGAGGATCTTATGGATATTGAGAAGGTAAACAGGAACCGTTCCGCAGCTATGTATAATGGATTAGACACAAAGATGTACTCTTCAAATGGAGATCTGATCCAAGCAGACGAGGCTGTAAGAAATGAACTTCTTAAGGCAGAAGAAGGCCTTAGAAATGCGGGCATAGACGGTTCTGAATATTTGGATGTCCTTTATGATAGGGTAGACAGGATGGAAACTCCGGCTGATGAACTCCGGGATTTGTACTCTGAGCAGTTAGAGAAAGATATTACTGGTGAAAATGCGCTTTATAACGCAATAAAAAACCAAATGGATAGGGAGGTGCTCTGATGAAGGTTAGAAAGTTTGGTGAAGGCGAAGCTGAATACGTTGTACTTACGTGCCTTCACGGTAATGAGCCTTGTGGTAAGTACGCAATGGATAGGGTGATAAATGAAGATCTTGAATTCAAAAAACCTGTAAAGTTTATCTTGGCTAACGAAAAGGCTTTGAACCAAGACAAAAACCATATAGATGAGGATTTAAACCGTGTATTTCCTTCAGATGGCGATGAAACTCATGAAAAAAGATTGGCTAAAAAACTTCAAAGAGAGCTGAAAGGAACTGTCGCTCTTGATATCCATTCATCCTACTCTACGGACGAAGTTTTTGTTATAATGGCGGAAGATTCGGACACTATAAAGAAGCAAACTGGAAAAATAGGTGTAAAATACCTTGCTGATATAAGTTCCGAGGTAAAGGTTAATATTCCGGATTGCAAAAGGGTATCTGTAGAATGCGGTTATACGGGTTCTGAAGGGGCGATAAGGAATGCTTATAGATTGACAAAGCAGTTTTTGAAGGCAAACGACATAATAGAAGGGGATACGGGCAACAGTTCGAAGCCTGAAATGTTTGAGATATATGATAGGGTAGAAGGTTCAGGATACCAGTTTACCAAGGAAAACTTCAAGAAAGTAGAAGAAGGGGAAACATATGCCATCAACGGCTCCGATCGGATTGAGGCTCAGGAGGAGTTTTACCCTGTGTTAATGTCTACAACAGGCTACGATGGAATGGTTGGATTCAAAGCAAAGAAGTTTAGAGAGAATGGGTCGATATAAGAGTTCCCTTCTAATATTTCTTTATAAACAGATGTGAGTTTTTAGATGAGTTTCAAGAATTTAGGTATTAAGAAGAATATTGTACAGAATTTGGAAAAACATGGTATAACGGAGCCTACAGAGGTCCAGCAGAAGTCTATTCCCAAGATTTTCGATGGAAAAGATCTTCTGGTGGAGTCGGAGACCGGATCAGGTAAGACTTTTGCGTTCTCCCTTCCTATAATCAATAATGTAAAAGGCGATAAGACACAGGCGCTTGTTCTGTCTCCAACGCGTGAGCTGGCGAAGCAGATAACAGCTGAGATAGAGAAAGCTACTGAAGGAACAGATGTAGGCACTGTGACTATCTACGGAGGGGTGGATTACGAGCCACAGATCCAGGGAGCTAAGAAGTCTTCTATAGTTGTCGGCACCCCTGGAAGGGTGTTGGATCTACTCAAACAAGGTAAGGTTGATGTAGACGTTCTTGATTACTTTGTGCTGGACGAGGCTGACAAGATGATGGATATGGGGTTCCAGGATGAGCTGGAGCAGATAATTGGTTTCTGTCCGGATGAGCGACAGAACCTACTGTTCGGAGCTACGATACCCGGAAAGCTGAAGAAGATGGTGGACAGGTACGATATCGAGCCTGAGACGATCAGGATTAAGAAGAGCCACCATACCAGAAACCTGAACGAGTATTACATCGACGTGGATGAGAACAGAAAGCTTTCAATGCTTTACACGCTTCTGAAGGTAAGGAAGAGGGATCTCTCCATCGTGTTCTGCCGGACAAAGGCAACGACCCGGTGGCTGACGGATAAGCTGAAGAAGAACGGTATCGATGCGGAGACGTTGAACGGCGACATGTCACAGAACCAGAGGGAGAAAACTGTGGAACGTTTTGAGAACGGAGAGTTCAACGTTATCGTTGCGACCGATGTAGCTGCTAGAGGCCTACATATCGACGATATCACACATGTCTTTAACTATGATGTGCCTGATACTGCGGACACCTACACTCACAGGGTAGGAAGGGCAGGCAGACAGGGAGAGAAAGGAGAAGCAATTACTTTACTGGAGAACGATCAACACAGACAGTTCCGCCAGATCAAAAGGGACAAAGACGGGATTAAAAGGATAGATAACGATAGAATCGATCTGAGGAGCGTGAATACTTGATTAATCGTTTACTATTTCATGGATTAGTCGCTATTATTACTAGCGCTGATGCTTTTACCATGCTTCCTTAAGGTTTCCTCTAGCTTCCACTTGGTCTTCCTGTGTTATGCCTGAATCTATGCCTAGTTCGGTTAATAGGCTCATGGCTTCTGTTACCGTTATTTCTAGTTCTGATGCCATCTTTCCTACGGATATTTGTCCTTTCTTAAACTTTTTTATCGCTCTAAATGTTTCGCCATAGCCTATCAGCTCCCTAGCTACTTCTGATTTGTCTTTTTCTTCTTCATTGGCTATACTCTCTATAATTTCTTCTTCTCTTTCGGACAGTCTGAAGCTTACAACGTCATTCATTGGTTTTTTCCACCTCTTATATTATGTTCTATGGTTTTGATCTGATTTTCTTTGTACCATCCGTATCGGTCCAGCTCTTTCAGTTTGGCAAGAGCTTTTTCCTCAGATATAATTTCTTTTTCGTATGTTCTTTCAAGCAATCTTAGGGTTGTCGTGAATTTTATATCTAGGATCTTGCAGGTGTTGATAGCTTGTTTGTCGTCTGTTGCAACTATATTAATATCTGAGTTTCTCTGATATGCTATTGCTGATGCTTCTCCTCTGTCAATATTAAAATCCTCCATTATCTTTTCAGTAACTTTATCCGGAATCTTTTCAGTAACCAACTTACCGCTCTTTGATCTCTGGTGGATAAGCTTAGCATCGTAAGTTTCGGCTCTTGTCGCTTCTTCGTAGATCGTTTCTGTACTGTGGATATTAATTTCATGAGAGATTTCTTTAAGGAGCCCTATTTTTGCTGTCAGTATTAGGGCTGAAGCATCAAACACCACATCAACCATGTATTACATTTTATTACAGAAGTAATAAAAAACTAATGATTTTTTAGAAAACTATCCAAACTTCTCTACCCTTTCGTTCACTGCTTCAACAATCTTCTCATGGTTGACTTCTGTACATCTTCCGTTTTCCACCACTAGCTGGCCGTCTACCAGCACCTCTGATACATCTCCGTTGAAGGAGTATACAAGGTTGGAGATCAGACCTCTATCACCGTATATAGGGTTCATTGAAACATCCTCGATATCAATCATCACGAGGTCGGCCTTCTTTCCTTCCTCGATAGAGCCTATCTCTTCCTCCATGTCTAACGCTTTGGCGCTGTTTACCGTTGCCATGTCAAGTATATCCTGTTCCGTGATCTCTGTAGGGTCGTTTCTCTTATGGAGCAGTCCTGCCAGCTTCATTTCCTGGAACATGTTCAAGGAGTTGTTGGACGCCGATCCGTCAGTCCCTAGGCCGGTGTTTATCCCTGCTTCCTTCATCCTGTTCAAATCAGCGATACCTGATCCCAGCTTCAGGTTTGCAGCAGGGTTGTGGGCCACGGAGACATCCCTTTCCGAGAGGATGTTTCTGTCTCTTTCTGTCAACCATGTGCAGTGAGCTGTTACAACTGAACTGTCAAGTAGGCCTTCCGACTCCAGGTACTCTACCGGTGTCTTTCCATGCTCCTCTCTTGAGTCTTTGTTCTCTTTTACTGTCTCTGAGACATGGATATGGTAAGGAACGTTGTAAGCCTCGGCATACTTTTTGGATAGCCTTAGAAGATCTTTTGAGCATGTGTAGATAGCGTGTGGAGCTATCGCTGTGTTTATCCTTTCGTGGTCTCTGTAGTTCTCCACGAATAACGTGGCTTTCTCCAGCTGTTCGTCTATACTTTCCTCTATATCCATCACGCCTCTGGCAAGCACTGCTCTAATCCCGGTGTCTTCCACTGCTTCTGCTATCCTGTCCGTCTTAAAGTACATCTCGTTGAAACATGTAGTGCCTGACTCCAGCATCTCCGTTGTTCCAAGTAAAGACCCGAGATATACATCTTCTCCGTCCATCTTTTCCTCTGCCGGGAAGATATCCTCGTGCAGCCAGTCCTGTAGGTTCTTATTGTCGGATATCCCTCTGAACAGCGCCATCGGAACATGTGTATGGGCGTTGATCAGCCCGGGCATCACGATACGGTCCGAGCAGTCGATCCTATGTTCATCCGGATGGGAGAGGTTCCGTCCTACCTCGGCGATACGGTCCTCCACAACCCGAACGTCAGCGTTCTCGATCACATCCCTTTCTCGGTTCTGTGTAACGAGGTAGCGGATGTTTTCTAGTATCATATGTTACTTTAGAGAAATGAATATTAAATTATCGTCCAAGGATTTCTCCTGGGGATTCGGCGCCATTTTGTATCATCTCTGTATCAAAGCTGGCTAGTTTTGCGCCTGAATTCTTCGCCAAAGCCATTATCAGGCTATCTAAAGGATATGTATAGCTGTCTTTCTGGATTTTGTTTGCTTCCAAAAAATCCGAGGAATCCGGTATAACTATGTCAGAAAATTCTATTATGTCTTGCTCCGCCTTTTCTATTTCCTCCCTTTCGAGGTTCTTCTTTTTTGAAAGGACTGATCTTACTTCCATTAAATTAAGCATCGAAGTAATAATTTTATGATCAGAATTTAGAAGTCTTTTAGCTTCAGTAAATCTCTCATCTTCTTCTGTCAGTACTGCAATTATGATGTTAGAGTCTGCAAAAACTTTCATTTCCTTTCCCTTAGTTTTCTAACTTCTTCTACAGAATCTAGCTCTAAACCTGAAAATCTTCCAGCCAGCACATCTCCTAGCTTTTTCCCAGCTTTACGTTTCCTAGTGAACTCTGCCACGTCATCTGCGTAGATACTCATCCTCACAAATAATAACTCTTCAATTACTGTCTTATATTTAACTGTTTCTGGGAATCTCCGATTCACCCATCCATTTTTATTCGGGAACTCCAAAGATTTCTGTATGGGAGTTGGTGGTTTGATTGGATAAGACGATCGAGGTACTGTTAGTTGCGACCATTATAATCATTGCTGCAGTAATCGTGGTAGCGATACTTACCGGTCAGACAGACGAATTCTCAGACTTCCTAGACGGAGAACGAGGAAGTGCAGAATG
>LKMV01000012.1 GCA_001563995.1 Nanohaloarchaea archaeon PL-Br10_U2g16 | reverse complement strand
GGTCAAAGCAGTGATAAGAAGCCATGGAAAGAACAGTTCCAGGACCCCCATCTCCGTCATCGTCTGTACCATTGATTCAAATGCCATTTTTGATCACCTAGTTATGCTTTCCTAACAGGTAGTCCAGAGCCTCTTTGGCAGTGTGTCCGTCATCTCCCTGCTCATCTCCTTCTCTGACAACCCAGTAAACCGCTACAGCTATCAGTAGCAGGTAGATTATTCCTTGGTCGAACAGTATGTGGGCGATATCATCGTACGTAACCGCTAGCCCAGGTAACGTTCCTTCCGGTAGGAACGGATCAAATCCTCCTGAGATTGCAAATGCTGAAACTATAGCAAATACCGCCAGTATTGATAGTAGAGGCACGCTATTGTCCGGTCTTAGGCCTGCAAACGCCAGCAGAATCATCAGACCTAACAGTCCTATCACTGCTATCGATACCCTACCAAAGTAGTCCACAAATATCAGCTGGTAGGACGGCTGTGTCGATAGGAAGTATGCCACGAAGAATGCCAGGATTAGTGCGATCGAAATACTGTACTTGTCCTGATCAAGTCCATCTCCATTATCATCGTCGAAAAGCGGAAGTTTCTGGAGGATGAAATGGAAAAGTAGGAACGAAAGAATAAACGGTAGCAGGAGTGTAAAGAAGTCCAGCTGTGCCATCGTCTGCAAAAACTGGTTAAAACCTGCTACCTCGCTCACTCAACTATTCACCTTTAACCTCTACATAATCTCTAAGATTTCTGTTCAACAACCATAGCTCTCTTCCGATAATCATCAGCGCAAGCATAACTACCCATGGCTGGATCTCCTTCCCAAGCGTAATGAAGCTGTAATTACCCGCCTGGAAGAAGAAAAGCTCTACAAACACTAAGATTATACCGAACGATAGGAAAGCTATGGCGAACTCATCTACCCAGTTCTCTATCTCGTAGATGTATTCATGTAGCTTCTGGCTGTCCGTCATCAGAAACCTCCTCCGCCGAAGCCTCGATTCTTATTTCTCATACCCATAGCTTTTGCAATTATGAAACCAGCGGCTAGACCTACCCCGGCAACCTCCGGGTGGTTCATCACACACTGCATTAAAGGTTCTTCACATCCCATTTTTTATCATCCTCTTATGATTATGTTCTGTTGACTGTATTTAAATCAGTGGGTAATCAGTTCATGGCTCCCAAAGCATTGTCTACGTATTTCTTTATCTTCTCAGCCTCTTTTTCATCCTTCGACTTCAGCTCCTGAAGTCTCGATACTTCATTCCTAATAGTCCCTAAATTACCCTTCAAACTCTCTAATACCGACCCTATCTCCGAATTAATATTATCAGGCTCATACTTTATTTTCCGGTTTGAACCTATATTGTTCTCAACCATTTTCTCAAATTTTTTGATTTCGGTTATCGCATCACCCACCATCTTTCCTTCTTCATGCAGTTCCTCCATCTCTTCTTTATCAAACTTCATTATCTCCGACAAAATTTTGTCAGCTTCTTTTAAACCTTCCTCTATCTTTTCTTCCTCTGATTGGAGCTGTTTGAGGTGATTAATTAGCTCTTTCTCCTGATTTTCTTCATAGTTGATTTCTTCCATCAATTTTTTGTCCTTCAGGTCGGTAGCAAGCTTTTCAAGCTCTTTATCCTCTTTTTCCGCTATATTAATATCCTTCTTTAATTTCTGTATAAGTTTATGTGCTTCCTTAAGACCATTTATCTCGTTAGAAATTTCCACCTCTTCTTCTTTCTCCTCTTCTAGTTCTCTAGAGAAGTTATCGCTTAACTTTGAAAGTAGTCTCTGTAACTGTTCTGATTCGTCATTAAGCTCTATAACTGTCTCTCCTTTATCACCATATCCTAAATAACGTAAATCTAGGTTAGATATATCTTCAAATTCTTTCATGTCTCCTGAATTAACCGATTTCCGAATCTCTTCCATCCTTTTCTTTACTTTACCCGGAAACCTTACTGATTTTTGTATAAGCTCTTGATCCTTCTTCGACTCCTCTAAAGTTTGATTTAGTTCACTAAGAGTTTGATTTAGCTCTTTGTAATCCTTTGTCAAAACATCTTGGATATCCTCTTCAGCAAGCTCAAGGTCTTGAATCGCTTTTTCGATATGATCTGCAGCAGATCTCGCTTCTTTATCTGCCTTTTCATCATCTCCTTTTTGATGGTCTTTTTCAGCTCTTTCAGTATCTTTTTCAGCAGCACCCTCATGCCTCTCAGCATCATCCTCCTCATCCCGGATATTTCTAGTATCAAGATGGCTTCTATTATTGTGTGCACCACCTATCCCATCACTCGGAGGATTTTGTTGATCGCCAACCATATTTGAGAGACCCGAAATTGCTCCCTTGAATGGTTTCGGCGAAACGCTACCTGTTATCGCAGCAAATACCAAGTAAAAAATTAGCAGTATTCCAAATAATGCCGCTATTCCCAAAAGCTGCTGGAATAACCAACCGTAGTACCAGTAAGCTATAACTGACATGAGCAAGGCAATAAGTTTTGCCGCCAGAGAACCTACATCAGATAGTTCTCCTCTGCTACCTACGTTCATCGAGGAAGATCTAAGATTGTCCTCTGCGAACCTAAAACCTGTATGAGTCAAGAAGTAAAACAGTCCAAACAACCCTAGAATCGGTAAAATTACCCATAAGAAAATAGCAGTATAACTTTCTATGGTCAAATCCCAAGGCATAGGCTGAAGCGCGTCATCAACCGACCCTACAATATCTATATCAAACGTTCCTTGGCCAGGATCTGGTTGAGCAACCGCCTGAGTTGTCATTGTTAAAAGTAGTAATGATACAAACAAGACTGAAGTTAATCGTTGCCTCATGTTATTACTATTACATCTTAGTTATTTTTAAAACTGGTGCTTTTTGCATCCAATCTTCCACATATTTACCTCCCTATACCTGATGCCAGATAGATTATGAACAGGAACAGAAGAACAAATGCAAATACTCCGACGGTGCTAAGGAAATGTCCGGCAAGTATCACGTAATCCCATAAAGGTGAAGGAACTAACATCCCGGTCACTGTTAAAGAGATCAATGTACCGTATTTCTTCACCCTCTTCTTCTCGGAATCTTTTTCCCTTAACGCCTCCCACTCGTCGTCATTAGCAAAGGTGAAAAGCAGTGCTTTTTCCATGATAAAGTTCAGTATAGCGAATACGAAGATGAAAGGCAGTACTAGGTTAAATATTATCTCTTCATGAGAATCGAACTCAGGGATCGTGAAATCCGTCTCCGTGCTGATGGAAGAGCCCGAATCATGGCTTAAATGGCTTCCTGCAACGGTTCCAACCAGTGATAGAGACAGAAACAGTACAAGTAGATATCTAGTCGAAGTCAAAGTCGTCTCCACCTCCAAGATCTACGCCGCCACCGAGGTTTCCACCGCCTCCACGGACTTCGTGGACGTAGGCAGGAATTACCTCATCTACGAGAAAGCCTGCAACTAGGGCTGTACCGCCTATAACTATCAGCTCTGATAGAAACTCAGATATCTGGAACTGTTCCATCACCATACCGGTTGCGCCTAACGACACCAGATAACCTGTAACCGCGGCAACCGGAAACGCCAGATACTTCCAAGGATCCTGCATACATTACTATTCTTGAAGAGGGTTTTTATCTTATTGGCTAGATTCAGCTCTTTCTCAACACAGTTTGAACGTAAAATTAACGAAATATCCTTACAGAATTAAAGCTTATTCAACCTCTCCAGTGTCTCTAATATTCCCCAAGCATAGATAACTGACTCCCATGCACGAACATAATCTTCTTCCTCCAGAAAATGGTAGGTATCATCTCTATAAGCAGTTACGTTCTCCATCTGATCCACAGACTCCAGATCTTCCACCTCTTCTCTCTTTTCTTCTATCTCTTCTTCCAGCTTTTCCAGCCATTTCTCAGTTTCCTGCTCTAATTTCTGCTGTGTTTTATCCATCTAAGGCACCTTTTCTATCTGCTCAAATTTTTCGAAGTCTCTGTCAAAGGTAGCTAGTTTTTCTACACCTAACATGTTCATTGCGGCCGGCACTGAACAGTCTGTAAAGCTGATAGCTTTGTCTTGAAATATCTTATTTGCGTTTTCAAACCCGGGCTGATTCAGCTGCACAACCTTTATCTCAGACTTTGTGAGATACTTTGCCAAGTTTTTAGCTTTTTCATGGTCTGATCTTGAGAAAACAGTATTTACCGTTTCCACAAACACATGGCCGGATAAAAGTACTTCTCCCTCTAGAAAATCTCTCATCAAGCTTTTAGCTTTCTGATGATGTTCGTCTTCCTTATCTACGAAAGCCAGTAAAAAGCTAGTGTCTAAAAACACTCTATCCATAGAGCTCTTCCTCGTAGGATTCACTCAAAACTTCCCCTTCTTCGCTAAGACTTATCGGTTCAAACTCCATTATGCTTAATTCAGGCTCTTCCTGGGAGTTTAACCACTGTAAAACCGCTTCGTTGACAGCCTCTCCTACAGTCATTTCCTTGGTTCTAGCTGCTTTTTTCAACTGCTCGAACAGTTTTTCATCGACATTTCGGATGGTTTTTTGCATAACATGTAATGCATGTTTACAAAATTTAAATTGATATGGGTTAACGTCTGATTTAATAGAGGATACGAAAACAGTATCTTTCCTAACTATGCTCTTCCAGAAACTCGTCCTCCTTATGAGAAGTATCACCCACGAGGATAATGCAGTGTGGAGTATTCCCTAGCTCTTTCTCTGTAAATCCTTCCAAAAACCCAATATTTATCTCCTGATCACCGTGGTTGGCTCTCTCCAGTATAACCGCTTTTCTATCGGACAGCTCTTCATCCATCTCGATAAGTTTCTCGGCAGCTTCGGAACCATCGTAGTCGATATCTAGCAGAATCAAACTGTGAAGGCCGACAGAATCGTTTTTCCTAATATATTTTAGAATAGAGTCCGGCTTCCCTTCTTCAGGAAGCGTTACAGTCCTTCCGAACTTGTAGACGTTCAGTCCTGTCTCAGCGATCGATGTAAAAATTGAGGGTGCATGGACAACCTCTGTCTCTATTCCTTCTTGCTCCGCTCTGTGTTTGATGTCGTAATGTGTGGTCGCGGTTAAAGGATCTCCCGAAACTAAAAACGCTGTATCCCTCTGCTCCGCCGATTCTAAGATCTTATCATCCCTTTCCACCTCATCCCTATCCAGTATCTCTATCTCTGTACCTGTCTTCTCTTCCAACCTTTCAGTATCTATGTTAGCTGTATTCGTGTAGAACTCCGCATAAGCTTTTTCTACCGATTCCAAAGCTTCTAATCCTTTTTCAGTAATTTCTTTGTCGTCAAGCCCTAATCCGATTAAATATAACATCGAAAATATTCAACCTCTGATTAATCTATCTCCAGAAATCTTTATGAGTTGGTCGCTCTCGGATAATTTTTATCGGGAGATGCTTATGCTATGACTTCTAAAAAGAGTCTTTTTCTTATTACGTTATAGCTTAAATATAAAACACAATTATTTAAATAAGTTGAAGTTGTAATTAAATGTTATGGGAATTGTCACAGTTTCAATAGATGACGATGTGGAGGAGAAGCTTAGAGAGAGAATCGGCGATAGAAAAGGAGAGCTAGGCGAAACCATATCCAAGGCGATTGAAAACTGGATAGATGAGGAAGAATCCGATGAACTCAGAGAAAGAGCTCTAAAAAGGCTTGAAGAAGGTTACAACATGGGAGAAAAGCTTTACGAAGACAGGAGTGATATACATGACAGATGGGAAGAGAACTCTGATTGACACAAACATAATAATCTACTCCATAGACAACAGCTCAGATCCTAGGAAGAGGAGGAAAGCTAAAGAAATACTAGAATCCGGTTTTAAATCTGAAAAAGATTTTTACATAGCACTACAAAGTATAGAAGAGTTTATCACAGTTTCAACCTCTAAGATAGAAAACAAACTTTCATACGAAGACGTCTATGAGTTTTCAGAAGAGCTGATTAAATTGGAGAACTTTAAGATCCTAGAAACTTCTTCAAAATCCGTCCTAAAATCACTAAAAATTATGGAAGATGGAAAGGATTACTGGGACTGTCTAATAGCTTCAGTAATGATAGAAAACGATATCGATAGAATACTGACAGAAAATACAGAAGATTTTGAAAGGATAGAAGGGATTGAACCGGTAAACCCGTTTAAATAATTTCAAAAATTTATTGATAAAGATATGAAACAGCAAAAACTGGAGGAAAAAGTACGGGAACTTTTCGAGAGACAGGGTTTTGAGGTTAGTAAAAATGGAAACAGCTTTACAGCCGAGAAAAACGGTCAGAAGCTGGAGCTGAAAGCGTTCTCATCGGAAGAATATACAGTTGAACAGGTAGAGGCTAAAGACGAAGCGAAGATATTTGTAGATGAACAGCTCTCATCTGTTGAAGACGGGCTGGATAACGGTGTATCCGTGCTTCACTCTGAGGAAGAAGATGAACAGTACGATCTTCCATCCTACGAGATTATAGGCGAGGTAGCGGCGATAAACCAGCTGTCCGAAGGAATCTCAAGGCAAGAAGCCGTGGAAGGTATTCTGCACCACAATCCACAGGTAGAGACTATTCTATTGAAACAGGAAGGACTGAAAGGGGAGTTCCGCCTGGGAGAGTATGAAAAACTGTACGGTGAGCAGACAGAGACCGTTCACAAAGAGTTCGGATGCCGTTACAAAGTAGATCCGACCAAAGTCTACTTCTCAGAGAGGTTCGGGACCGAGAGGAAGAGGGTTGTGGATCAGGTAGAAGACGGAGAGAAAGTCCTGGTAATAGGTGCCGGAGCAGGACCGTTTGCTGTTATGGCGGCAGAGAGAGCGGAAAAAGTAGTTGCGGTGGAGAAAAACCCTGAAGCCGTGGAGTACCTCAAGGAAAATATCGAGATGAACAACGTGGGAAAAACGGTAGAACCGTTGGAAGCCGACGGCACCGATCTAGATCTTCGAGAAAAGTTCGACCATATCGTAATTCCTATACCCGAGTTCTCCTACGAATTCTTAGAGATCTCATTCAGACATCTTGGAGAAGGAGGAGTGATCCATTATTATAGATTCCTGGAAAACGACGACTGGGAACAGCTTGAACAAGAGATCGAAAAGGTAGCAGAAGATTTAAGAACCGAATACGAAATAGTTAACCGTATAGAATGCGGTGATAGAAGCCCTTCAGAAACACGTGTATGTATAGAAATAAGAAAGAAATAGAAAGGAAAGAAATGAGGAATTATTCCTCTGCGTAAGAATCTCCTGCAACCTCTTCTAGAGAAGCTTGGCCTCCAAGTTCTTCTTCTGCGTAGTTATCTAGAGCTTCGACTACTACTCCAAATTCTTCCATGGATGAGAGCTCCTCTGATCTAATTTCTCCTTCATCGTTCACATATTCCTCACTAACTCTCTCTCCTAGATCTGCTCCTAGAGCAGATGCTAGCTCATAAGCTTCTTCTAGCTGAGGCTCAATGTTTTCTAGGTAACCTTCCATTGCTCCCCCTACTTCTGAAGTTCTTCTGTAGGCAGATTCGACAATATTCACTGTCAGACTTCCATCATCATCTTCTCTCAGGCTTGCCGGAAGAGGGCCTCTGAATTTCTTCCTATCAAGATCAAGTTCCCCTGCTCTCTTTTTGACATACTCTTCTGCCTCATCGACTAGCGCTGAAAGGTCTAAATCCATAAGAGATTCTTCATATTCTGACCCATCAATTGCGTTTTCTAGCTCATCGGTTCCTGCTCTTGCAATTGTTGCTAGGTTGTCAGGCACTTCCTGTTCTTCCTTGTGTTCATCTGCTTTGTACTGAACTGCTACCTCAGCTAACTCTTCTGCACTTTCTTCGTCGATAGCATCAATCTGGCCAATTACTTCTTCATTGGTGTAGTCCATTGATTCTTGAAGGACTTCTTGGTCTTCGATGACAGATTCAATCTCCGATCTTAGATTATCAGCTGTCTCGTACGTCTCAACCAGATTCTGTACCTGTCTTCGGACTCCTGATTCTGCAACTGTCTCCAAATCATCTAAGCTTTCTTGAACAGAGTTCGAATTCTCTTCAATGAATCCAATAAAGTCATCTGCAGTCCATGGAATCTGATCGTCGTCAAGCTCTTCTGGATTGATTCCTGGCTGATCTTCAGATTCCCTTGTTCTCCTTACTTTGTCAGTTAGTCTGTCAACTATGCTTCTGGATTGATCTCTTTCTTCTTCCTGACCGTACTTCTCATCTCTGAGAGAAACTAGGTTAGCTTCAGCTCTTGCTTTCTCGATAGCTTCAATCTTTGCTTCCTTTTCTGAATCTTCTATTTCCTGAGAAGCTTCCTCTACAAATTCTTCTACGTCCTCATAGAGCTGTGCAAACTCATTCACTTTGGAAATTGAATCCTGTAGATTCTCTCCTATCTCCTCAGTTACCGAATCATAATCTCCTTTGATTCCTTCTGCTCTGCTGTTTGCGTCAGCATGATTGTCTTTTCTCCTTGACTCATCTAGTCCATGAGGGAATCCTGTAACAGTCTGTCCGTAGAACCTAGATCTTGTGAGCTGATTCTGAAGTTCGTCAAATGCGTCGACTTCTACGTCTTCAATACCTTCAACCATTTCATTGAGCGCATGTCCTGCTAGCTCTTCAGCATATTCCTCTATCGACTCAATCGCATCTGCTGCATTAGATTCTACTATCTCTCTCTGATCAACAAGAGTCTCTGCAGCTTCCATTGCTTCTCTGCTGAATTCATTGACCTGACTACTATCAACAACTTCTTCTACTCTTTGATGCTCAGATCCGACTGCATTTTCCTGTATTGTCGCTACTGCATCGATGTCAGCATCAAAGTTGTAGTCAAGATCTGCGAAATCAGAAACATCCTTCGATGCCTTCCTGTTCAAATCATTTATAATTGTCGTAAATCCATTATCAGAACTTTCTTCAGATCCACTTTCAGGCATCCCTGGCCTTTCTCTGCCAGAAACATCAGCATTTCCGTTTGAAGGATGCTGATATTCGTCATCTTCTCCTTGATTTTGAGTATCGTCCTCTTGATCTGGCGTTGTACCGCCATCTCCTACTAGTTGATTGAAAGTTTCCGCATTATTTGGTCCTTCGCTCATTGAATATAACCTTAAAGTTGTTACAGTAATCAACCTTTAAATAGTGTTTGTAATCAGCCGGTGGTTAAATTATTATAAAACCACTTCAAGGCACTACCGGAGTATCCGGTTCAGAAGACATTAAGATATATAAACTTTTTGTCACCATAAAGTCATAAGTGAAATACTAATGACTATTTACCATGAAATTGAAACACCGGATGAAGACAGTTTTCCGAATGAAATGTATAATCAAGTCGGAGAATATATTGACGACCTTTTTAGTGAAAAAGAAGTTTGGGGGAGACTGCTTCAGTTAGATTCCGAACTGAGGTCATTAAGAGAAAATTATGTAACGCTTGATCAGTTCTGCGATAATCCTGAAGAGGCGCTAAATCATGAAGAAGCGGTGATAGATGATATTTATCAAGTTTCTGAACTCAACGAGTTTGAATATAACCCTATGGAACTTGATTCAGATGTCGAAGAGCAAATTAGTGAACTTTTAGATTTTGAAGAAAATATCGATGATAATTACCTAAACGAAAGGAATCAACTAGATACGATGGCACTACTCAAAGACATTAGAGATGTAAAGGAAAACGGAGCATACGACCAATTCAAGGATTTAATCTACGAAAATTTAATTGTCGCAAATAAATTGAATAACGCAGTTTCAGAAGCAGTAAGAAGAGAGGGATGTAGCCCAGAAACTCCAGAACATCCTGAAACTGAAGATGGTCTAAGAAGATTCTTGAGAGAGTATACAGAGAGGCATGAAGAAATAGCTGATAGGAGATCAGAAATAGCCGATAGCCTAACAGACACCAGACAAAGTATAGAGAATACAGCCGAAAGAAGTGAGACGGTGCTGGAGGAAACCGAATCAGACCCATTTGAGGGAATCAGGTAAGAAAAATAATTTTTCTTTTTTACTTGTTAATAACAAAAGGTATTTAAAGGTTAGACGTGTATTAATTGTTAAGTGGTAACAAAAATGTCAGGCTCAAACCAAGACGATATTGAAGACCTGCTGGATGATGCAGATGAAGCTAGCCGAAAATCCGAAAGGGAGACCGATAGGTCACTGGAAGAGATAGATCAATCACTTGAAGAATTAGAAAGTACGGCGACCAACAACACAAAAAAAACAAAGAACAATAGAGAATATATCGAAAAAGGTGCAGAGATAGATAGGAAGCAGCAGCGTGAAATAGATTACAATACACAAGAAATTGATAGTGTAAAACAAAATGTTGAAGATTCAGTATATACCAGAAGAGATGTTATGAAAGGGGGCGGAGCCATAGGACTTCTAGGGCTTCTTGGATTAGGAGGTCTTTTCGGACTGAGAGGAGATGATGACCAACCTACTGATGATCCTATAGACGACCCTGAAGAACCTGAGAGAGATGTCAATGTTAATACTATTCAGTTCAAAGATGGCGGACAATTTTACATTCCCTCAGATGAACTGGGCGGAGTTGACCAGATGTACAGTGACATAGTTGAGACATATCCTAGAAGCCAGTCTAGATTAGAAACAAGTTTCGAAAGAGAGATAGGTCCTATCGATGAAGGTTTAGACTCAAATATTCAGGAGATGCTGGTAGGAGAAGACAACAGGATCTACTTCCAGAAGGGTAACTCTGACGGATACAATCAAGCCATCAAAATCAATGGTCTTTACGATGATGCACTTGACGGTGAGATAGATGGTAGATAAGCTAAAAGTTGCGGCAGTTTTGATTTTCACAGTACTTGCCCTTTCTACCTCGGCAGCGATACCTCTTGAAGAATCAGATGCAGATATAACTGTTACAGACGAAGAAGGGAATGCGGTTGGCGGAGCCCAGGTAGAATTAAAGGCTGAGAGCTTTGAATCCTCAGAATTCCCGAGAAGCTCCTACACCAATTCACAGGGAAGCCTTATTTTCAACGATATAGTTCCTGAAGACATAGATCCAGATTACCCTCTTAACTACAAGGCAATAGGCGGGAAACAGTGCTACGGAGGTTCATCCGAAGAGTTTGATATTTACTCGCAGGGAGAAGATGCTGAAGTTTCAATTGAACTAGACAGGTATGGACCTTTTGGAGAATACAACATCAAAGTAACAGATAAAGGAACTCCTATTGAAGGCGCTGAAGTCAGCCTGGATGGTGCAGATAGTAGAGAAATGTCGACAGACGGTCAGGGAGAAGCAGAGTTTAGTGAGTTGCCATTTGGGAACTACGAAGTTGAGGTAGAGGTACGCCCGGATCACCATGAAGAAACATATAGTCAGATCGGGGGTTTCAGCATAGAGAGCTGTGGAGAGACAGAGTCAGAATGGGATTCAGTATCACAGACCTTCGAGTTTGACATACCAGATGTGCCAACAGATATCGAAGCATCATTCGGATGGAGTCCGAGCCAGCCTAATGCCGGAGAACAGATTCAGTTCGAAGATAGATCAAGCGCAGACCTAGAGATAGAAGAGTGGGAATGGGAGTTTGGAGACGGATCTAGCCCATCCTTCGATCAGAACCCTGAACACACATTCAATGAAGAAGGAGAATACGAAGTAAAACTAACAGTAACAGATGAAGAAGGAGACCAAGACAGTAAAACAAGAACAGTCACAGTGAATGAAGAAGATGAAGACAGAGGGATTAGAGCCGACTTCAACTGGACGCCCGCCAACCCCGAGACGGGAGAACCTGTAGAGTTTGAAGACCGGAGTAGCACAGGAGAAGACAATGAGATAGAAAGCTATAGATGGAGTTTCCACGATGGCTCTACACGTTCAGGAGACTCTGCTACTAAGACATACGATGAGCCGGGAGTATATCCTGTAGAGCTTGAGGTAGAAGACGATCAGAGTAATACCGATACCAAAGTTCACGGAGTAGAGGTAGGAGATGCTAGAAGATGTGACGTTAGAACACAAGGTTTCGGTGTAAGTGATAACGAAATCAGCAGAGGAGATGAGATAACCGCTTCTCTGAACGTGGTCAACCACGGTACCGAGAACCAGACCGTCAAAGTAGACTTCCTAACAGAGGAAGGTGAAAGGCTGGGTTCAAGGGACAACGTTGAAGTAGATTCAGGAACAAGCAGAGATGTAGAAGTTACTTCGGATCTGGACTCTGCATCAAATGTCTATGCAGAGTACACAGTTATAGGAGACTGTGATGAAGAAGGACA
Source organism: Nanohaloarchaea archaeon PL-Br10_U2g16 (assembly GCA_001563995.1). Taxonomy (GTDB): domain Archaea; phylum Nanohalarchaeota; class Nanosalinia; order Nanosalinales; family Nanosalinaceae; genus PL-Br10-U2g16. The sequence goes on along the minus strand of LKMV01000012.1, from coordinate 2,945 downwards.
AACTGAGAGCTCCACAGTTAATATAGAAGATAATCCTAACGCCGGCTTCACTGTTTCGGACAGAAACATTGATGTTGGTGAGATAGTAGAGTTTGAAGCGGATTCCCAGGACAACTTTGACCGTACCGAAGTAGATTACAGCTGGGAGTTTGGCGACGGATCATCCGGATCAGGGATGAGCACAAGCAACGCTTACAGCTCTGCCGGGTTTAACACCGTGACTTTAACAGTCACAGGACCTAAAGGAAATACAGCAGAGGCTACACAGGTAGTAGCTGTAAGCCCTGAAGGGGATTTCTATCCTGAAGCGGATATCCAGGTAACGCCAGAAGAGCCTGCGGTAGATGACACCGTTACTTTGAGTGGAAGCGGTAGTAGCTCACCTCAAGGCGATATAGCGTCTTATGACTGGAACCCTGGCGACAGCTCTAACGAATCGAGAGGAGAAGTAATAAACCATAACTATGACAGACCGGGAACTTTCTACCCACGGTTAAGGGTAGAAGATGGGTCAGGTAATACAGCTTATACTACAGAGCCTGTGACGGTTAGAGGGTTCGGTAACCAGTGTAACGTAGATGTAGGAAATATAGATTACACACCTTACCTTCCGGAGAATCAGAGAGCTGATCTAAGCCTTCCTGTTGAGAACCTTGGAGACGGCGATCTGAAGGTCGACGTTGTATTCTATAAGGACGGAGAACGGTTCCACTCGGACAGTAAGGTGATAGAGGATGGAGAGAGCAGGGATTTTGAGACAACGGTAGAGTCCAAGACAGAGGTAGAGGTAAGAGCTGAGATCCAGGTAGAAGGAGACTGTGGAGTAGACAACTTTGAGAGAACAGTACTCCATGATGCGAATGAGGAAGAAATCGAACATCCTGGCGACGGGCTTGAGATAGTAGAAGTAAACCATCCTGAATCCGTATGTAGAGGCGACAGCTTCACCACCACAGTTACTGTGAACAACGGAAGGGCGGATGCTCAAACTAGTTCCCTTCAAGGAAGCGGTCTAGGAAGCATTGTTAGAGGACCTGAATTTGATATAAACTCAGGTGAACAGCTCAGAAAATCCTTGACATTCGATAAGGTAGACAAGATAGGAACTAACAGAAGCTTCTCTGTCTCACTAGTTAGCGGGGACGGATACACCGGAAACATCGATGTCAGAGACTGTAGAGGTGATGGTGATGCATCAGATATCACCTCGATGGAGGTATCACCTAAGCAGATAGGTATCGGAGGAACTGTAAAGGTTTCCGGCTACCTTCAGAGAAACGTCAGGACAAATGTAGATATCATGTTGGACAGTGAAACCGTTACAACGGTAACTTCACGGCGTGATGGTTACTACGAAGCACGTATACAGCCTACAAGGGTTGGGAAACAGCAGGTATCTGCTGCGACAGGATCGGACGTGAAATCTAAGACTATCGAAGTGCTCCCATCAGTTAATATGAACCATCTAGACATGCCGAGACAGGTACAGGCAGGAGACACGTTCAATATCTGTGGAGAGATAGAGTCGCAGGCGAAAACCAAGGTAGTACTGGAACGTGAAGGAGATGCTGTGGACTCACAGTTTACCTCCAACGAGTTCTGCTTCGAGGCTGAAGAGCATGAGTACGGAGAGTACGACTACGAGGTAAAAGCCTCAGCCAGAAACAGCTTTGACTCCATTTCCAGATCTGTAGAAGTGCTTGACGCCGGTCCGGAGATTAAGAACTTCCCAGACCAGATAGCATCACTTAGATCAGGATCTGAGATGGTAAGGGTAGAGCTGTATAACACGGGCGAGGAGACAAGGACCTACGACCTGAGACTGCAGAACATTCCAAGGGACTGGGTCTCACAGACTGACAAGACCGTGGTAGTTCCTCCAAACCAACATGAGGACGTCTACTTCTACCTTACACCTAAGGAGAACGGTCAGTTCTCCGCAGATATAGAAGTGGATGCAGAGGGAGAGAACATATTCAGGGAAGAGTTAAGCTTGAGCTCACGCTCCTACAGCACAGGAAAGAGATCTTTCTGGAGCAGGCTCAGGATGAAAATCCCTGTCTAACCCCTTATTTATCTTAATTATAACAACTGTAACTATTGAACAATACCAAAAATACATGACATATAAAAAACTTGGAAAAAGTGTTAATACTAAGGACGGATAACAATGAAATACTCAAAATACATCACAACAAGCATCATACTTATTTTCATGATAGGTACAGCTGCAGCAAGCGCTGCAGACCTACAAATCTTCCCAGAAGAATCTACAACTGAGATCAACTCATTTACTTCTTTTGAAGTTGATGTAGAGAACACGGGAGGACACGAAGACGTCTACACTCTCAGTTCAAACACTAGGGAGGTAGACATTGCACCGAGAAGAATTGAACTTGATCCCGGTCAGAACAAAAGGGTCAACGTCTGGTACAACCCGGACACAGGGAAGGACGAAGGACGTTACAGCTTTACTGTGAACGCAAAATCAAGGAGAACAGGTCAGACATACTCAGTCGATGGAGTAGCAAACGTAATTAAAGAACATAACGTAGACATCTCCATCGATGGAGAGAGATCCAGAGTTGAATGTCTTGGAGACGAAGCAGTCTACGAGATAGATGTAGAGAACACAGGAATCCAGCCTGAGACCTTCCAGATGAAATCTGAAGAAGGATCATTTGAGGACAGAAGAGTACATCTAGAAGAGGGAGAGACTAGAACCGTAAGGCTGACAGTCTCCTCCGACGAACCTGTTACAAGAGAAGACTTTAGGATTACAGCTTCTTCCACAACAAGCTACGCAACTGACTCGATCAGAGCAGACTTTGAAGCGGAGACATGCTGGGACTCTGAGATGACACCCGAACAGGAAGATTATGAGATACCTGCAAGGACAGAGTCACATCTAGAGTTCAACCTGGAGAACACAGGAACAAGAACCG
>LKMV01000011.1 GCA_001563995.1 Nanohaloarchaea archaeon PL-Br10_U2g16 | reverse complement strand
TGGGCTACCGGTTCGTTTTTCTGATCAGATCTACCGTGTTTAAGGTAATCTAAGACCTTTATGTGTTCATCTTTATCTGTCATAATAATCCTCCTGAAGGTAATCTAAGTTAGGTACAGGAAAGTTAAAAGGTTTCGTCTCTTAGAGCTCGATACTTTGACAAATCTCTAGAATCTGCTGAATCTCTGAATCCTCAAGCTTTACTCTCTCTTTCTGGAACACAGATCTGACAGTAGATTCATGTTGAGGTACTACTTCAAGAAGCTTGTAGATATGTTTATCTTTAAGAGACTCCATCTCAGAAAGCTCGGATTTCAGTTCTTCAAGCGTCTCAATATCTTCTATACGTGAATGTCTCTCAAGGTTTTCTAATGCAATCTTCTGTTCATGGCTAAGATCTTCTACTTCCTTTTCCTGTAGTGCTTCTAAAGCTTCAGCCGGGAAGACATACTCTTCGCTCTTAACTTTCATAGAAGACACCTAGTTGATCCTCATTAGATGTACAGGCTTTACAAACAAGGTTTTATTCTTGTCTCCATCCTTGAACTCTACCTGGTAGGCATCGCCTCTCTTTCCAACTACTTCAGCTACCCTCCCATGGTATCTCATATGAACTCTTCCGTCCTGTACTGAAGGATTAATTTTAATCTTAACTTTTTCTCCTTCTTCAAACTGTTTTATTCTATCGTTAATTGTTGTTGACTGTCCTGAATCCTTAGACAGAGTCTTTCTTGCTCCCTGCTGCGGACCTGAACTTTTCTGTGCCATTTTTGATCTACCCTTACCCATTGATGGAGATTGAATCTTTTTAAATACTCTAAATAAATCTAACAGTATTGTGCTAATATATTTGTTTTGACACAATGATAACATATTTAAAAGATGTATTATACGTTCAATCTCATGGCATTGACTCAAGTTTTAGTCGACAGTATGTTTAATATAGAAGTAGAACGCGGGAGAAATACAGATGAATATCAGTTTATCCATGCTGATGAAGATCCAGATGAAGAAAGTATTAGATCCGTAGAGCACTGTATTTCAGAATCAGAGCAGATACTTAATGAAATGTATGATAGTATAAAAAACGAAGCTGAAGTTGTAGAAACAGATCTAAATGAAATTTATACAACTGTTGAAAATTTCTTTACCGGTACCAATCCATTTTGGGCCTTAAATCCTGAAAGACCTGAATACTCTTATATTTGTTCTGTTGAAAGACCTTTTGAGATAGGAAATCTAGAATTCCGGTTAGATAGTAGTTATGGTACAGCAAAAGCTTCTCTTATGGCCGATATAAATGACTCCGATAAAGTTGTAAAGTATATAGAGTTTGAAAAAGGCAATGCTGATTTAGAACAGCCTGCTATCAACAATGAGTTAAGAAGTATTGAAGAAGAACTAGAAAAAGGTTATCCGGTAGATAGAACTACTAAAAAATACAAATCTAATGAAGGCTTTATTACTATTTAATCTTACTTCTCTATATCTATTACATCAAGCTTTTCCACTTCTGCAGCCGTTCCTAGGAGCTCTGTCACGCTTGGATCGCTTCTACCATCGTCTCCATGGACCAGCTCCTTAATGTATGTGCCTGCTTCGGCTTCAACTTCTAACTCTATCTTCTTATTATCTAGCTTTTCCCAACTGATAGAGTAGACCTGCCTCTCCCTGTTTTTATCGGCTCTTCTATGTTCAACCCTTTGTGGAGTCCTCTGAACGACTTCTCCCTCTATCTTGGATAGCTTCTCAAGATCTTCTTCACTTACTTCTTCGTCGAGCTTGACCTCGGCTCTGTAGGTCTTATCCGCATGTTTCTGTTTAATATCGGCCGCCTTGTCCTTATGTGTGTTCTGAATATCGAATATCTCTACTTTGTTTTGTGAACTGTTTACTTCTTCCTGTAGCTCTTCTAGATCTAGATTCCTATTTAACGGCTCTACTAGCTCTAGAACAAACTCTCTTCTACCAAGACATTTAGCGTCTACGTCTTCCCTTCCACCACCGTGGAACTTGGCCTCTATAGCTCTGCTTTCCCTCATGAAGGGCTCTTGAATTATCTTTTGCACGCTTTCCTGATACTGTTTACCTGTCCAGTCACATTCATCACAACCATCACCTCTACAGTTTCTACAGTGCCACTCTGTCTGAGGGATTTCTCTTGAGTACTTATTGTACTGGCCGTATACTAGAAGCGAGTTAACCTGCAGCTCTACACGGTCCTTGTTTTCATCCATCTCTACTACAGCATTAATATCAGCTCTCTCGAAGTCTACCTCTATGCCCATCTCTTCCTCTATTTCTTTACCAATTAGACGGGAAAGCTCTGTTTTGATCGGCTCTACCCATTCAAGACCGTACTCTTCCCATAATTTTTCTTCCTGGTCGATCACTTCGTTCGGAGGTCTTATTCCGATAAGAAAACTATTTAGCTCGTAACGTTCAAATGAATCTACTACTAGCTTTACCCAGTGATCCATCCTGTCAAATACATCTTTACAGTACTCACAGCTACCGCCTAACTCGGCGTCTTCCGGGATATTCTCTCTTACAAATGAGTCTTCATCTATCTCATCTATTTTACGACAGATCGCTCCTCTCTCATAGTTTTCCAACCCGTGTCCAAGCTTTGCAAACTGCCTTCCAAGACAGTGGTCACAAAGCTCTTCGTGTTCTACTAATGCATCCCTTTTTTCTTTTACTGTAAGCATGTATATACAGTGGTTTGTAAGTTTTATGAACTAGATGTTGAAACTTCTTTCCTCAACCGTTTCATAGCCGTCTGTTAGCTCAACAAGTTTGACTATCAGAGAACCCTGATCGTCATCAACTGTGATCATCTTGGGATTTCCTCTCTCACTACTGCCCCCGCCGACACCGGTACAGCTTCCAGGGTTCAAAAGTAGCTTGCCTTCCTTCTTTACCGCTTCCTGTTGGTGTGTATGGCCGTGAAACAGCACATCGACATCTAAGTCATCTACGATCCTTAGAAGGGTTGGATGGTGTCCGCGTGGATTAATACCTGTGCCATGGTATGCTCCAAAATTATGCCCCTCATAACTGAAAGTCTCAGAACTAGGAAGCTCAAACCTCTCACAGTTACCTTTTACAGCTACGAACTTCTCCGCCTTAGCTTCTATACAGTCATGGAGTTCTTCAGTAACAAAATCACCACAGTGAACCGTAATTTCTGCTTTTTCAACCTTTTCTAGAAACTTTTCCGGTATTTCCTCTGCCCTGGAAGGTATATGTGAGTCGGATATTACTGCGATCATAGATATAATGTGTACGGTGGATTTCAAAAGCTTTTCTTGAAACTACCGTATATCTTTTCAGCTATCTGTTCCATCATCTCTCTGTCTAAATCCGGAACTGACGGGTTAGAGAGGCTGCTACCGGCTGTATCTACAGTTACAGTACCTAGATCCCATCTTCTCTGGAAGACGGTTTCAGAAGATATTAAGTTCTGAGTCCTGAAGTAAGGGGTTAGATAAGTCCTTCTGTTCCAGAAACCTTTTCTAAAGAGCATTAAATCTTCACCCAAGCTATAACCTATATTTCTCCATTTAGCCTCTGAAGCTTTTTTTGAGACCGCGATAATCAGCAGTGCTACCGGGATCAAGGCCATAGTTACACCGGAAAATCCGAGGTAGAACCCAAGCATCAGAACTAAGACTCCCAGTACGATGTAACGTCTAAGATATCTTTTCTTAGATCTACCCGTGATATTTTCAATCTCTGAAGACGGAGGTTTAAATCCTAGATCGGAGGCTGTACTGATAATTTCTTCCCTAGTATCCAGAGGCTTTACAACGGTTGAACCGGTAATACCTGATACCTTGCTGACGCCAGCTGTTTCCACCTTTAATGTTGCGTAACCCAGTTTTCTCTTTAAGAAGTTTTCTTCAATTATTACCGACTGTATCTTTTCTCTAGGTATTGTGCCTCCGGATCTTTTGATAAGACCCCTTTCAAACTCCAAACTGTTATCCCTAAACCTTATTGTAAACCTGTAGTATCTAAGTATGACATATATGATGCTTGTAATCCAGAAAAACAGAAATACGGTTATAGAAGCTGTAGCTAAAAATAAACCGGTACCTAGTATTTGGATTAGGTCTCTTGCAAATGCTACTAATGCAGATCCTCCAAAGAATGTTAATGCAGCTAGGAAACCTATCGCTATTCTGCTGAACGACATCGTACTGAGAAGCATAAGATTTTTGTTTGAAAGTTGGTACTGTTCTTTTTTGTCCTTTTCCTCACCTTCCCTTTCTCTTCTGTTCTCCTTGCCTTCCATTTTTTCCTGTATAGTCCTCGCCTCTTCAAGCTCTAGATATCTAAGCTCTGCCTCAGAGCTATCAGCACCAGCAGTCTCTATCCTTACCTCAGCTATCCCAAACAGCCTCTGAAAAAAACCTCTCTGGATATCAACATTCTGTACTCGTTTAAGAGGTATATCTAACTCATTTCTTGAGAATACACCTGATTTAATCTTGAGCTCCGACTCTTCAAATATATAACTATAGTTCCTCCAGTATAGAGATTCATAGATAAATGATACTGCTAGAAGAGGCATAAAACCTGTAATTATAAGTAAAGTTACCGGTGAGCCTGAGAGAGCTGCTATAAATATAAAACCGAATAATAACGAGCCGAACCTTGAGATCCCGTTAAACAGTATTGTCTTCTTTGAGAGTTTCATACACCGTCAAACCCTTTTTCAGACTCTATAGCCTTCTCCTTCAGCTCTTTCTGTAGCTCTTCAGCCCTGGACCTCTTTAACCCCGGTATCCTTATGTCCGCACCGCTTGAGCCTGCTGTATATACACGGACAGAGGCAAGGCCTAAAATTCTTTCTATAGGCCCTCTATTTGTATCAATATGTTGGACACGTACATAAGGGATCTTCATAGACACCTTAGTTATTACCCCAAACTGAATAGATAGATAGCTATTCTTTACCTCAAAACCCCAGTTCCTATACCTGTAGATTGAAAATAAAGAGAATAAAGTCGGCAGGAATAGTAAAGCTAGAACTGTTAGCCATAGAAAACCTAGACTGATATGTAATCCAACTGATAAAACCGTTCCCAAAATAAGACCTGTTATTAAGGACTTAATTATCCAGTATATCTTAACCTGTGAGCTGAGCTTTTCCATAGTGCTTTGATTAGTTTATATACCTAGATTTTTCATCATCTTCTGCATACTCCCGCCACCGCCTCTCATGGAGCCTTTGTCAAACTTATCTACCATATTCTTTGTCTGACGGTAGTTTTTAATCATCTCCCTGACCTCAGAACGGGAAGAACCGGAACCTTCAGCTATTCTCTGAGCCCTAGACTTTCCGATTACGGATGGGTCTTGCATCTCATCGTCCGTCATCGAGTCCATCATAACGGAGTAGTGCTGTATCTTACCTTCCGTCATCTGTGAGACATTGTCCGGTATCTGTGAAGAGCTGAAAGGCAGCTGGTCCATCATCTCCTCCATCATCCCTGTATCTGAAACAGATTTTATCTGATCTCTGAAATCTTCCATTGTAAAGTCGCCTTCAAGGATTTCCTCAGGATCTGTATCCATCTGTTCGATTTTTTCGAGAAGAGACTCCAGATCAGGCTGTCCTATCATCTCAGATACAAAATCTACAGGGTCGTATACCTCTAGATCTCCCATCTCCTCTCCTGTACCGATAAACTTGACTGAGACATCTGAATGTTTACAGGCGACTAAAGCTCCTCCTCCTTTAGCTGAGGAGTCCATTTTGGTAACTACAACTCCTGTAATATCGACCGCTTCCTCAAAGCTTTCTGCCTGTTCTCTAGCCGACTGTCCGATGTCTGCCGGCATTACAAGGAACTTTTGATCAGGATTGAATACCTTTTCAATATCTGACAGCTCTTTCTTAAGTTTGTCATCCAATGAGTCTCTACCGGCCGAGTCAACTATGGTCAAATCAGCATCTACCTCTTGTTTTCCTCTCTCTACCACCTTTACAGGATCTTCCGCATCTTTCTCTCCGTAGAACTGCACATCTAGCTCTTCTGCTATCTGTTTTAGTTGGTCGTAAGCTGCCGGTCTATCGGTATCAGCACAGATAAGAGCCGGCTTAAGACCTCTTTTTCGGTAAAAGTTAGCAATCTTTCCGGCGGTTGTAGTCTTTCCCGCACCGAACAGACCACATAAAAGTATATTTGAAGGTTCAGCTTCTATCTCTGCTTCATCTCCTAGAAGCTCTTCTAATTTGTTGTAAACTATCTCAAGTACATGTTCTTTACGTGTTAGACCGGATGGAAGCTCTTCTTTCAAAGCTTCATCCCTTATTTCATCACTCAGATCTGATACAAGTGATACATCTACATCAGCCTTTATCAAGTCTCTCTGGATGTCTTTTACAAGCTGCTCTACCGCTTCTTCGTCAGCAACGGATTTACCTGAGAACTTTTGAACCGACTCTTTGATTTTATCAAACATCTTCTTAACTTATTATTGTTTCCAAGGCTTTAACTTACTTTATCCAGCGATATTCCAGTATTTGTAAATTACCATAGAGACCATAAGTCCGACAAAGAAGTAGGCCGTACTCCATATAGCTATCTGAGACAGTTCCGCCCCGATATAAGCGAGGTATGCAAAGCTTATCAAAAAGAAGTTGATAGCAGTATGTAGAGGATTAAATACTGTGCCTAATGCATTGAGAACATTTTCCTCCGTGGTTAGATTAAAAAGTATCCAGAAAGTTATCAGAAAGAAAGCTATCCCTAAAGCCAGTCCCTGTTCAGCCAGCACGTATAGGCTTAGGACCGAAGCAGAGCCTCCGAATAATATCACTAAAAAACCTTGGTTTGACATATAGTTGTTTTGGCTCCAACTGATAAAAGAGTTCGAGTCACATTCTGGAAATAAGGATTATGATAGCCGGAGTCATACTTTCAGGGACGAAACAGAATGAATGTCATTTATCTTTTCTAGATGAAGAAACCGAAACATTTTCATTGACGGAAAACCAGGAAATAGTAGACCGTATAAGCAGTCGAAATCCGGCAGTAGTTGCTGTAGACTCCGGAACAGATGTTACAAAGGAACCATTTAATGAAAATGAAGAGGATCTTAAGGAGGAAGGTTACAGCTTCAACCCGTCCTCACAGCAAAAATCCAAGGTTAAACGTCTACAGGCTTTAAAGGCTCAGATTGAGAAAGAGCTGGATATTGAACCAACCTTCATCAGGTTTGACCCTTTCATAACATCCAGAGAACTAGCTATCCATGGAGACGATGGACTTAGCTCTTTGGGCGTTGAAACAGAAGATATTAATTCTTCAGGACAGTTTGATGCTGTTTTAGGAGCAGTTACAGCAAGATTTTACCAGCAGGACAGCTTTGATGATTACGGAGTCATTGTACCTCAAAGCTTAGATGCTTCAGATAAACAAGAATAAAAGGTTATAAAAACTTTTACGATTAATGGGTAAATACAGGAGATTATCATGGGTATGGAAAAATTTTACAGCACCGTCAGGAGGAAGTTCGGAGTAGAGAAAGAACAGATAAAAGATGAAATGAAGGAAGAGGTTACTGAAGAGCTAAAAGAAGAGTTTGCACAGGAGATCTCATACATTCAGGCTCAAATTAAAGAGTACGAACAGTTTGTTGCAGAAGTAAACCATTACATGGCTAAACAGAGGAAAGAGAGAATTAAACAGAATGATAAGCCTGAAAAGAAAATTGAGATGGAGAACTTTGAACAGGACCTAGAGCCGCTTAAGAATAAACTAAGACAGCTGGAAGAGTCAATGGAAGACCGACTTGAAAGAACTAAGGCTTTCAGCTGATTTTTTCTTGACTCCTTTCTTTTAATCTAGTATCTGATCTATAAAGCTTTCTTTATCGAAGTTTTCCAAATCTTTGTAACCCTGTCCGGTTCCGATAAATGCCACAGGTTTTCCACTTTTCTCAGATATCGATATTATGGCTCCTCCGTTCTCATCTACATCCATCTTCGTTACAATTACTGCATCAAACATCCCTTCGTAAGCTTCTGCCTGTTCAAGAACATCATTTCCTGATAATGCATCTACTACCAGAAAAGTTATATCAGGATCGTTCACCCTGACCATCTTCTGAAGCTCATCCATCAGGTTTTTGTCCGCGTGAGATCGGCCTGCGGTATCTACCAGAGCGATCTTATCCTCCTTATCTGCGTGTTCCACGGTGTCGTAAGCTACTGCTGCAGGGTCGGATTCGTACTCATGTGATATCACATCAACACCTAGGTTATCACCATGTTCCTCCAGCTGTTCGATTGAAGCTGCCCTAAATGTGTCTCCTGCACCCATAACAACGTCTTCTCCTTGTTGCTGTAGATAATCCGCTACTTTGCTGAGTGATGTCGTCTTACCGCTCCCGTTAAAACCTATGAAAAACACAGTCGGCGGATGTTCTGCTTTTTCAAGAGCCTGATCAAGATCAAAGCTGTCATCGAGAAGATCCATCAACGTCTGTCTTACAGCCTCATTTACTTTTTCCTCTGCTGTCCCTCTTTTAACCTTCTCTCCCTGTAGCTCCTGCTTAAGATTGCTTTCAATCGACTCTGCTGCGTCTAGTGAGACATTGTTCTGAAGAAGCTTTAGCCTAAGCTCCTCAAGCAAGGGATCTAAGGTATCCTCGTCTAACTCCTTCTCAGCTACCGCAGATTTTACATTTTCTGAAAAATCTTTTACTGACTCCTTGAACTTTCCTAACATTTTAATTCACCTGTAAAGTTAATGTCTAGAAATAATTAAATGAAAGGGATTAACAGTGGTCCCCGATACAGATCTCTCCTTCAGATGTTGTAATGTCATTTCCCTGCATATCAATGTTTTCTCTTGCTCCTTCTCTATCAACAGGTTCTTCGACGTCTTCAATTTCATTTTCTACATTTTCTATTTCATCATCTACATATCCTCTCCTAGCTGCCTCTTCATCGGATGAAGGAGATGGAAGGTTTTCAATTCTATTACCTGTCATATCTAAGTTACCTCCCATAGAGTCTGATCCATCTCTGTTGAGGAACTCTGCATTTGCCCAGCCTTCATTAATTGCTGAGTCGCTACCTGTAGGATCTGCTAAGTTTACGATTTCGTTACTTCCTAAATCGACATCTGAGTCAGCTCCGACATCATCTAGCTGTCTGTCAGTGTTCTCTTCAAAGTCGTCTGTAAACGTCTGCTCGTTTCCACCTTCAATATCTATTGTTACCTCTTGTCCGGACTCAGTAACCGTTATATCCTGTTTCTCATCAGCAATCTCATCATCAACATACCCAAATGTGGCAGGTTCATCTGATCCGCCTGACTGAGGCAGGTTTGTAATACTCTGTTGGTTCATATCTATCTGAGCGTTTAGTACCAACTGATCTTCTATATCGATACCGGTTCCATCAGAACTAATATTATTGACATTCATAAGCTCGTTTCCAGCTACATCTAAATCTCCTTCTATGGACTCAGAACCGTCTCTGTTTAGGAACTGTTGTTCTGCAAATGCAAGCGAAACAGCAACGTTTCCATCAGACTGTTCAGCAGGAAGCACTAAGTCGCCTTCCATCTGTACCTCATCACCGGAATCCGGTACAATCGAATCTGTAATTAATCCATCTTCTGAAAGAGTTGAAGAGGCTGCTAAACCAATGCTTACCATTAATGCTACTCCTAAAACGATTTTTTTATTCATTTTAACTCACCTTTGTCCTGTTTTTTAATTAACACTTAGACTTCCCCTCGCAAACAGTTCATCATCCTCATGAACCTGATAATATGTAACTCCAGAAAAGCTGTATATCTCTGACTCTCCTGGTTCAAGTTCTATCTCTTGATTAAATCTATCTGACTGAATAGAGACAGACTGATCTCTGTCATTATAGAATCTTACAGTATCACCGACTGAGAGCTGTGGTCTTGCAGGTGACACCCCTGTAGAACCTACTTCTATTTCAATATCGGCTTCCTCTGTCTGGTCTGCTTCATGTGCTGTAGATTCATCCGGGTTAGCGTACTCCTCCGGATCACCTTCTGAAAGTCCTTCTGTCTGGTTTTGGTCCGACAGCAACTGTGTATCTGTAAAACCGCCGTAAACAAAGATAAGACCTCCTAAAAGTAAAACCGAAACAACTACTCCAGCCTTCTCTAAATCCGAGTTTTTAACCATAGAATATGTCTAGTAAAGACTGTTTAAAAAACAAAGGTTTGGTAAATCTGAATCACTGCTCAGTTGCAGATCCCTTTCTTGCTTCCTGTAACTCTCCCTGGATCTGTTGCATCTGCTGTTGAAGCTGTTGAACCGTTGAACCAAGATCTTCTTTTGTCTCTTTAAGCTGTTCTAGTCTTTGGTTTAATATTTCATCTGCATCCTCTAGATCTCTCTTCTCAAAGGCCTCGCCACCTATATTGGTGACAACTTTAGAGTTCTCTTTAAGCTCTCCAACTACAAATGCTCCTGAACCGATAGGTACTAGGATTTCAGATCCTTCTTCCTGATCATCAAGCTGGTCTACTGCCGAGATTGTCTCTCCCATCTCATCAATATTCTGGTCGACCTGTTCGATGTACTCCTGGACCTGCTGTATCTGCTGTTGTAGCTCTTGATACTTCTGCATATTCTGCTGTACTTCTTGGTCTCCTGGCATTTTAAACTTCCTCCTGATCTTCAATCTGAATCTTACTTCTGTTAATAGAATGCTCGCTGCCTAGCTGACTATATAAAACTTCTTCAGCATGTTTCTCAGATTCAGCATCGATTTCTTTTTCAAAGCCACGTTTGCTCATACCGGTCTCGATTTCGCCTGAAAATCTGTATGTAGTCATAATATAAATTACCTCTATGAATCTTTTAAATATGGTTTAGTCTTCTTCCTTCTCAACCATTACCCTGTCAATCCTTCCTATCTCCGGTCCTGAGGTATCTCCGCCTACAACTAATGATCTATTCGATGACAGTACACCTGACCCTATATATGGGGATCCTGTATTGACCGTACCGATGTTGATATCCTGAAGCTCCAAAGCATCCTTTACCTTTTCAGCTTCTTCCTCGGAGGCATCACGGTGAATTATAGCTCCTCTAGAGTTAACGGTTCCACATACTCCAGGATTAGGTATATCCGCTATCTTCCCAACCTTGACATCTACATCCAATGCCTCACTGATCTCTTCCTTTTTATCCTCTATCTCCGGACTTATCAATGCTCCCTTATCGTTGGCAAGTATAATGTTTCCCAAAGCATTTTCCTGAGAGTCAAGAACATAGTAATTGATATCAGAATCTTCTAACTTTTTCTTCTCCCTATCTTTTACAGACTCAGGTAACAGCAAACATTCCGAGTTTCCTGCAGTAAACATCCCAACCATATTCGTTCCGGATATCCTTGTCTGAACTACCGTATCGACATCAAGCTTTTCTTTATCAAACTTCTGTGGAACAACAGCATAGCTGTCAGTTATGGTTGCATAGAATCCTATATTTGCGTCTCCCTGATATTTGTATTTTTCAATAGACATAAAGATTATTCACCGGATAAAAGAAGATTGGTAAACTGTTTACTCGTCAAGATCGCTGCTTCTCCAGTGTCTTGACTTCCTAGGCTTAACTGACTTCTTGGAAGCCTTATCCATTCCAAATGCTTTCAGAGAAACCCATCTCGGTGCTGACTTAGCTGTGTTGAATGCTTTTGCCAGCCTCTTCTTCTTTCCCTTTGACTTGTTAGAGCTCATACAGAACTATCACTTCCTAAACTTTATATTGGCCTGGTCTTTCTCAGTATCTTTCTTTATTTCCGAGAGAATATTCTTCATCTGCTCGTCGTCTACCGTCCCTATCCTGTTAGATTCTGCCAGAGCTACTACCTGTCTGGCAACGGTATAGGCCTTCTGCTCATCAACAGTTCTAATATTAGAAAGACGGTCTATCGCCCCATCAGTCATGTTTTGTTTAGCCTTCTGCCAAATCTGCTGTTTCTGTCTCTCCACAGCCTCTTCTCGGCCTTGGTCTTGTTCCTGCATCTCCCTCATTCTTTTCTCTTTCAGCTTCTCAAGCTCTTCATCTTCTTTCATGGGGTCTAAAAATAATCTCAATCAGAGATTTCAGCAGTTAAGATACAATATTTTCTGCCTGGTCGTCTAGAAAGCTCTTCCCTTTGTCGGTTATCTTTCTACCTTCTCCTTCTTCCTCTTCTAAGTAACCTGCTTCTTCAAGGTTCTGTAGAGCTGTCCTGATTACTTTACCGGAAGCCTTACCGTGATGATCCGGGTCGTGTCCTCTTCTATGGTTTCCTCCGTAAATAGTTCTCAGCTTGGAGACTCCAAGAGGTCCTTCCTTGTAGATTCTTCTTAGAATAGCTGCAGATCTAATGTAGTACCAGTTCTCCTGCTCTGGAGGTCTCTCTTTATGTACTCCTGTCTTTACATAATCCGTCCAATCAGGCTCTTCAAAATCATCTTCAATCTCTTTTGCGACCCTTTTGATTAAAGGCTCCGCTTTTACATCATAAACCGTTGTCATAATAAACAGTATAGGTTAAAAACTTTTAAAACAGCCTACAGGGTTCAACCGATATCCACCCAATTTGCCGCAAATGTAGGCCTAGAAGTCCAGCAACAAAAATAAGTGATTATTTGGAAGAGAATAATAAAGGAGCGGAAAGGTTATGCCAAGAAGTCCGGCTCCAGCTTTCTATCTTCTACCTCTTCCTCAAGCTGTTTTCTGAACTCATGTACTGATACCTCTTTCTGTTCACGTTCTTGTCTGTCCCTAACTGATATTTTTCCAGACTCTTCTTCGTCACCTCCAAGGATCAACATGTAAGGCACTTTATCATCATGCGCCGCCTGTATCTTTTTTCCTACGGTCCAGGACCTTTCCTCAATCTCAACCCTGAAATCTGATAGCTCTTCCTGGATCTCTTTAGCGTAATCAATGTTTTCATCCGTTACCGCAAGTATCCTGACCTGTTCAGGCGCCAACCATGTAGGGAACTCTCCGGCGAAATGTTCTATCATCACACCCATAAACCGTTCAATAGACCCAAGAATTGCTCTGTGAAGCATCACAGGATAATGTTCCTGATTATCCTCTCCTACATACTTCAGCCCGTAGTTCCTCGGAATAACAAAGTCTAACTGGACGGTTCCTAGCTGCCACTCTCTGCCTATAGCGTCTTCCACCTCTACACCAACTTTAGGCCCATAAAATGCGCCTTCTTCCGGTTTTATCTCGTAATCTTCAACTTCTTGGTCAAGAGCTCTTTTGAGCGCGTCCTCTGCTTCATCCCAGAGCTCATCCGGTCCCTGCGCCTTAGAAGGCTTTGTCTCCAGTATAAAGTTAACCTCAAACCCAAAGTCGTTGTACATCTCAATTATAGTCTGTAAATGTTTCTTTACCTCCTCCTCTATCTGATCTTTTCTAAGATATGCATGTCCGTCGTCCTGAGTTAGAACCCTTACTCTTAGAAGACCTGAAAGCTCTCCGGTCTGTTCATTTCTGTTAACCGTTCCGAACTCTGAAAGCTTGATAGGCAGCTCCTTGTATGACCTCTTGTCAGAATCAAAGATATGGGAGTGGTTCGCGCAGTTCATAGGCTTGAGACCGTACTCTTCATCGTTCTGTTCCCATGCAAACATCTCACCTTCCTCTTTGAAAGCCTCATAATGACCTGTCTTCTTCCATAAGTTAGCTTTGTTCAGTTCCGGAGTCCATACCTCTTCATACCCTAGCTGCTCATTTTTTTCACGTATATAATCCTCTAGCTCTCTTCTGATCACCATACCTTGTCTGTGGTAATGTGGTGCTCCCGGAGCATGCTCAGGGATTGAGAATAGATCCATCTGTTTCCCTATCTTTCTGTGATCTCTTTTTTCTGCTTCTTTTTTCTTTTCTAGGTACTCATCAAGTTTATCCTGTGTTTTGAAAGCTGTACCGTAGACCCTTGTAAGCATCTCGTTATCTTCATCACCTCTCCAGTAGGCACCGGCGATTTCCATGAGTTTAAACCCGCCGATTTCACCTGTACTTTCGACATGGGGGCCTTTACAGAGGTCCTGGAAATCTCCCTGTCTGTAGAACGTTACAGTATCGCCTGTCGCCTCGTCATCTAGAATTTGTTGTTTGAAGCGGTTGTCTTTGTAGTAATCTTCTGCCTCTACGTGAGTTGTTTCCTCTCTAGTTATCTCCAGATCTTCTTCTATTATTTTTTGTGCCTCTTCTTCTATCTGTTCTAAATCTTCTTTTTCAAGCTCTACTCCCTCAATATCATAGTAAAAGCCTTCTTCAGTCCAAGGACCGATGGTTAGTTTGGCTTCCGGATGTAGTCGTTTTAATGCCTGTGCAAATACATGTGCAGCGCTGTGTCTTAACACTTTAACATACTCTTCGCTCTGATCGGTTACTATCTCTATCACATCTCCATCAGATACGGTTTCCTCCTTTGCAACAAGTTCTCCACCTATCTTCCCTGCCACGGTATCGTTTCCGAGACCTTCCCCTATCTCATAGGCGACATCTTCTACCGAGGAGTTTTGATCTACTTCAAGTTTAGAACCGTCCGGGAGCTCTACTTCAATACTCATATAGACCATTAGTTGCACAACAGTTTAATTTGGAAGGGATTCTGATACCGATGATAATAGGTTCGTTTTTCTTGGTCGACAATAAAAGAAAAGAAAGAAAAAGGGTAAGAACTGTAATAGCCCTTTAAACACCGGCTAATGCTCCGCCACCTAATGCTGCAAGAGCTGCTCCTGCAACCAGAACAACTAATGCAACTACCAATCCTACAATGATTGCTGTCGGTAGCAGAACTGCCAGTGCTGCTCTTCCGGTCGAAAGACCTTGGAATGCTTTAAGACCCTGGATGTAAATGTAAATTCCGTAGAGCCATACAGCTGCACTAGCAATGGTTCCAACACCTAAAGTGCCTAGACTTGGTACAAGTGAAATAAGGCCTAGAGCGGATGATATAGGTGCCAGAGCCGTACCATATGCGTATGCTGCTAGAGTATTTCCGTAACCGGAACCTCCAAGCAGAGCTACGAACAGGTGGACTATTGCCGACCAAATTACTATTCCTATTAATCCTCCAATTACTGCTCCTATAGCAGTACCGATTCCAATTCCGGAACCTGTAGCTATTACTTCAATAGCGCCGATAATTCCTGCTATAAGGAAGGAAACTGCTGCGAACTTGATCGGATAGCCAAAGCCGTCCCTTCTATCTTCGTTTTCGAAGAAAGAAGAGGGCTGTGTCAAAACTTCTTTAGCTGTTTCCAGCCATTCCTTGACAAAATCCATAGTTAAAAATTATATATAGTACAATACTTATTAATTCAACGGGTATTCTACAGTATTTAATGGTTTAACACCCAATCCTTAGTATGATTAAAGTTCTAAGATTAGGTCATAGAGCCGGTAGAGACGATAGGATATCCACACATGTAGGACTTACCGCCAGACAGTGGGGAGCT